>JAUQPQ010000006.1 GCA_030550295.1 Chloroflexota bacterium | reverse complement strand
CCCAGCAGGCCCGTCGCATACTGGACCGGCTCCTGGGGTATCTCATTAGTCCCCTCCTCTGGCGGAAGGTGAAAGGCGGCCTCTCCGCTGGGCGGGTTCAGTCGGTCGCCCTCCGTCTCGTGGTGGAAAGGGAGAGGGAGATCCGCTCCTTTGTGCCCAAAGAATACTGGACCATTGAGGCCCAGCTTGCTAAAGGGGATGCCCCCTTCAAGGCGAAGCTCGCAGGTTACGCCTCCAGCAAAGAAAAGCTTCTCATCCCCAATGAGAGAGAGGCGCAACGTTTAGTCGCTCTTCTATCTTCTGCCCGCTACAGCGTCGCCCGGTTCGAGGAACGGCAACAATCACGTCGTCCGCCAGCGCCCTTTATTACCAGCACGCTGCAACAGGAGGCCTCTCGCCGCCTCGGCTTCTCAGCGCAGAAGACGATGACGTTAGCCCAGCAACTCTACGAAGGCATTCCCCTAGGGGCCGAGGGAGAGGTAGGCCTCATCACCTACATGAGAACCGATTCCACCCATCTGGCCGACTCGGCCAAGGAGGAGGCCCGCCGGTTTATCCTGCAACAGTGGGGTGCGGAATACCTGCCTCCAAAGCCTCGAGAGTACAGGACCAAGGTGAAAAACGCCCAGGAAGCCCATGAGGCCATCCGCCCTACCTCCATCTTCCGGCACCCTGACTCCCTACGCCCCTACCTTTCTCACGACCAGATCCAGCTCTACTCCCTAATATGGCAAAGGGCTATCGCTAGCCAGATGGCCGATGCCCGTTACGCCGTTCGCACCGCCGAGATATTGGCGGAACCTTTAGGAGGCCCCAGCCTAATCTTTCGGGCTTCCTCGTCTGCCCTGGTCTTCCCAGGATACCGCCAACTCTACATCGAGGGCTCGGAGGAAGAAGAGGAGGAGAAGGACGGGGCCATACCCTTCCTGGTCCCCGGGGACGAGCTGATCCTTTTAGGGCTGGAGCCACAACAGCACTTTACTGAGCCTCCCCACCGTTACACCGAGGCCACCCTCATTAAGGCCCTAGAAGAGAAGGGGATTGGCCGGCCTAGCACCTATGCCACCATCATCGCCACCCTCCTAGAGAGGGAATACGTTAGGCGGGACGGGCGTCACCTCTGCCCCACCGAACTGGGCGAAGTAGTGACCGACCTCCTAGTCCAATACTTCCCTGAGTTCGTAGAAGTGGATTTCACCGCGGAGATGGAGGAGAAACTAGACGAAATCGCCCGTGGGGAGAGGGCCTGGCAGCCAGTAGTACAGGAATTTTACATACCCCTGCAGGCTGCCCTCCAGCGCGCCGAAACGGCCCCTAAGGCAGCCCAGCCCACGGAAGAGCTGTGCCCCCAGTGCCAGCGCCCCTTAGTGCTACGATGGGGGAAACGAGGCCGCTTCCTTTCGTGCTCAGGATTCCCCCAGTGTCGGTACTCCCGCTCTTTAAGCGAAGAGGGAAGGACGACTAACGAACCGTGCCCCTATTGCGGCTCCCCAATGGTGGTGAAGGAGGGGCGTAACGGTCGCTTCTTGGCGTGTCCCCGCTTCCCTGAGTGCCGCGGACGCCGGCCCCTACCTACCGGGGTAGCATGCCCCCAGTGCGGCGGAACCTTAGAAGAGAGAAGGGACCGGAGGAGGCGCCTTTTTTACGGCTGCTCCCGCTATCCGGAGTGCCGCTTCACGGTGCGCAGGCGACCTCTACCTCAGCCTTGCCCCCAGTGCAGTGGCCTCCTGCTGAGCTATAGGGCCCAGATGGCCAAATGCCTCCAATGCGGCTGGCAAGGCCCCCCTCCCGAAGGCGAAACCTACTCAGGATAGGGCCAATGGAGCTCCCCCAGCTCTTGGACCTCTTCCGTCAACAGCTGGAAGGAAGGAACCTCTCCCCCTATACCGTCCGTAACTACACTTCCGATCTTTCTGCCTTTCTCCGCTTCTTAGAGCAGGAGGGCATTACGCTACGGGACCTTACCCGCCAGGACTTTCGGCGCTATTTAGCCCACTTGCATGAGGAAGGCGTAGCCCCAGGGAGCATATCCCGCAAGATCAGTGCCGTTCGCTCTTTCCTTCAGTTCCTTCGCCGAGAAGGCTACCTGGATCACGACCCTCTGGTACAGGTGAGAGGGCCTAAACGCCTTCGACGCCTACCCCCCTATCTTGCGCCAGAGACGGTCGCTTCCCTCATTGAGGCCGCATCAGAGGGGAGCCCTTTAGGCCTGCGTGACCGTGCCCTTCTGGAACTTCTGTACGCCTCTGGGGTGCGCGTAAGCGAAGCGGTAGGCGTAGACTTGGATGACCTAGACCTCTCAGAGCAGACAGTTCGGGTGCGCGGCAAGGGGGGTAAAGAGCGCTTGACCCTTTTGGGCCGTCCAGCAGCAGAGGCCCTCCTGCGCTACCTGCGCGATGGCCGACCCCACTTGGCTAAGGGCCCTCACGAACGCGCCCTTTTCCTCAACCGGGATGGAAGTCGTCTTTCCGTCCGCTCCGTCCAGAACATCGTCCGCCATTACGCCCAGAAGGCCGGCATCTCGGCCCATGTATGGCCGCACCTCCTCCGCCACACCTTCGCCACCCATATGCTCGATGGTGGAGCCGATCTGAGGGTAGTCCAGGAGCTCTTAGGCCATGCCAGCCCCACCAACACCCAGATATACATGCATGTGACCCAGGAACATCAGCGACGCCGCTATTTACAGGCCTTCTACAACCAGGTGCGGCTCAGAAAGGGGAGCGCCCACCAGAGCTCTTGAGGGTAGAAAGGGCCATCTCAACCCCTATTAGCGCTAGTATGGCCCCAAAGATGCGCCTCAATACCTCGTCTGGCATAAAGCCGGCCATCACGCCCCCCAAAGCCGATGCCGCGATGGCCGCCAGCCCTATCGTTGGCGCCGTTCGATGGTCTACCAGGCCTCGGCGAAGATTGATGATGGTGCTCACGAAGGCTATAACAGCGATCCCTACCAGGGCCGCACCCTGGGCCTCTCGCTGGGGCAGATCTAGCAGCAGGACCAGCCCTGGCACCATTATGAACCCTCCCCCTAACCCCAAGATGCCCCCTAAAAATCCCGCCCCCACCCCTATGCCTACCTCTGCCCACCATTCTTCCATAGGTCAGCCCGTCAGCATCATGGCTGAGATAACCATCAAGGCCACGCCAAAGGCCAAACGTAGGAGCCTCACCGGCAAGCGGATCATCACCCGTGCCCCCAAGTAGCTACCCAGAGCCCCACCCATGCTGAGGGGCAGCACTAGCCGCCAAGGCACCTGCCCCGTAACGGCGTACGCTATGAGCCCACTTGATGCTATTAGGGTGATCACGGCCAAGGAGGTGGCGTGGGCCTCGTGCGATTTCATCCCTGCTACGCGCTGAAGAGCCGGCACGAGAATTGTCCCCCCACCCACACCCAACAGGCCACCCAGTAGACCTGCTATCGCCCCCACTAGCAACGGCTTTACGCCTATTGGGCGAAGGGCTTTTATGGGGGCCATCATGGCTTTCATTTTGGTGTTGTACGGTTTCTCATTCAAGGGGCACCTACCACCCTACGAGGCTTCAGCACCCCTGGCTGCTTCTCAACAAAGGCGAAACGGTATCGGTTAAGGAGAGAGGTGGTGATATAATTCGCAAAGGATGAAACCTGAGGCGATCCGCGAATCGTTCCTCCGCTTCTTCGAAGAACGAGGGCATAAACGTGTCCCCAGTTCCCCATTAGTGCCCGTGGGGGACCCTACCCTCCTATTCACTAGCGCAGGGATGGTGCAGTTCAAGCCCTACTTCATGGGCCAAATGGAGCCTCCTCACCCTCGCCTCACCAGCGTCCAGAAGTGTTTCCGCACCACGGACATAGAATCGGTAGGCGATCCTTCTCACCTTACCTTCTTTGAAATGCTTGGTAATTTCTCTATAGGGGACTACTTTAAGAGGGAGGCCGTTTTCTGGGCCTGGGAATATGTGACCAAAGTTTTGGGGCTTCATAAAGACCGGCTATGGGCGGCCGTCTACACCGACGACGAAGAAGCGTACGGGCTGTGGTGCGAGGTGGGCATACCACCTAACCGCATCCGGCGATATGGGGAAGAGCACAACTTCTGGTACTCGGGGCCGGTGGGCCCCTGTGGCCCCTGCTCTGAGATCCACTACGACTTCGGGCCACAATGGGGTTGCGGGCCTCAGTGTGAGCCATCCCATGACTGCCCACGCTTCCTAGAGATCTGGAACCTAGTCTTCATGACCTTCTTCCGCCACGAAGACGGCAGCCTTACCCCCTTGCCTCGCCGTAACATCGACACTGGCGCAGGGCTAGAGCGCCTGGCCAGCGCTACCCTCTTCCAAGACCCTCGCTGGGATCCCTCTCAGCTTCCCACGGTATACGATACGCAGCTGTTCCGGCCCATAATCGGCTGCATCGAGGAGCTCTCGGGCCACCGTTATGGCCGAGACCCCCTGGTGGACCGGGCGATGCGCATAGTGGCAGAGCACGGCCGGGCCGTCACCTTTCTCATAGGCGACGAGCTGGCGCCGGTAGTCCCCTCTAACGAGGAGAGAGGGTATGTGGTGCGTCGCATACTCCGTCGCGCTGTATTCATGGGCCACCGCTACCTAGGGCTAGAAGAGCCGTTCATGGCCGACGTGGCGGAGGCGGTCATCAACCTCATGGGGAATACATACGAGGAGTTGAAACGCCAGCGCCCCTTCATCCTCCCCACCGTACGCCAAGAGGAAGAGCGCTTCCGCCAGACCCTCCGTCGTGGCCTAGCCATGCTTGAGGAAAGGCTACGGGAGCTGCCTGCCGGGGCGCAACTAGCAGCGGAGGAGGCCTTTACCCTCCACGATACCTACGGCTTCCCCTTAGACCTAACGCGAGAGATCGCCAACGAACGCAGTATCCAGGTGGACGAAGAGGGCTTTCAGCGCCTTATGGAACAACAGCGTCAGAGGGCTCGTCTTTCATCCCCTACTTCTGTAGCTATATCGAGGCCGCTACAGGTGCACGAGTCAGCTGCCCTCTGGCTAGAAGAGACCCCGTTTCTAGGCTACGACACCCTAGAGGTTCAGGCCTCCATTGTAGCCGTCCTGGCAGACGAGACCGTAAGGTCGGAGCTGCGTGAGGGTGAGGAAGGTATAATCGTCCTATCCCGTACCCCCTTCTATTCCGAAGGTGGGGGGCAGGTGGGAGACCGGGGCCGCATCTCCAGCCTAGATGGCCCTGGCTCATTTGTGGTGGAAGACACCCAAGCCACCGAGGAGGGCATCTTCGCCCTAGAAGGAGGAGGCTGGGCCCGAGTGAGGGGCCGGGTGATCCTTCACCGGGGGCGCATGGCCAAGGGCACCCTGAGGCAGGGAGAGGCAGTCTTGGCCCAAGTAGATCCTCAGCACCGGGAAGACACCATGCGCAACCATACAGCTACCCATCTGCTTCAAGCTGCCCTGCGCCACGTATTGGGCCTCCACGTTCGTCAAGCTGGCTCCCTCGTGGCCCCTGACCGGTTGCGGTTCGACTTCACCCATCCTCAGGCCCTCACGCCGGCGGAGCTAGAGGAGGTTGAAGCGCTGGTCAATGAGAAGATACGTCAGAACCTGCCCGTAGATGTGCGGTATACGAGTCTAGATGAAGCCCTCAAAGAAGGGGCTTTAGCCTTCTTCGGTGAGAAGTATGGGGAACAGGTAAGGGTGGTGGAGGTGAATTCCGTTCAGCCTAAGTTCAGCGTCGAGCTGTGTGGAGGCACCCATTGCCGGCGCACAGGGGACATTGGCCTTTTCGTCATTGTAGATGAGGGATCGGTAGCAGCAGGTGTAAGGCGCATCGAGGCCCTTACTGGGCGGAAGGCCCTCGCCTTCGTTCGCCAACAACTGAACGCCATCGAACGGGTATCGGCGCGCCTAGGCACATCACAGGAGAGCTTAGACCAGCGCATTGAGGCCATCTTGGAGGAACAAGAGGCCCTGCGCCGAAAGATAAGGGAACTGGAGCGGGCCCTGGCTACCACTTCCAGCTCCACGCTCCTGGCAGGTCTAACTCAGGTGAGCGGCGTACCCTTCTTGGCCCGAAGGGTAGACGCCCCTAGTATGGATGCCCTGCGTCATCTGGGCGATACGGTTCGGTCCCAACTGGGTTCAGGGGTAGCCGTCCTCGGCGCTATCATTGATGGCCGTCCTGCCTTCTTGGCCATCGTTACCAAAGATTTGACATCTAAAGTTCATGCGGGAGAGCTGGTGAAAAGGGTAGCTGCTGTGGCCGGAGGAAGCGGTGGTGGCAGGCCAGATCTAGGCCAGGGAGGTGGCCGGGACGCCCAAAAACTGGACGAGGCTTTATCCCAGGCCCAGCACGTTCTAGAAGAGATGCTTGCTACCCGCTGACATGCGCATCCTAGGCATAGACGTAGGTGAAAGAAGGATAGGGGTAGCAGTGGCCGATGACCAGGCCCTAGTAGCCGTCCCCCTTACTACTATCGACCCCGGCCCCGACCCTGTAGGAGCCATCGCCCGTCTGGTCCTGGAGCAGAAGGCCGACCTTTTAGTGGTGGGGCTTCCCTTATCCCTCAGCGGGGCCCTTGGGCCCCAAGGGCAGAAGGTCATGGCCCTGATTGAGGCCCTCTCATCTCGCCTCTCTATCCCGGTGGAGACATGGGATGAGCGACTGAGCACTAAAGAGGCCCAGCGGCGATTGGGCCCAGGTCACCCCCCAGAGCGAAGAGACGCCCTAGCCGCTGCTATCGTCCTCCAGGCCTACCTAGACCACCTGCGCGGCATAAGGGAGTGAAGGTGCGAGGGCCCTTTGCCTTTGTGACCATCGTCGCCTTGGTAGCCTTGGCTTCCTGGCAGATATACTTGGGACCTGGTAATATCTCTCCGCCTCCGCCTTCAAGCCAGGCCGCACACGAGACTGCTATAAAGCGCATACTGCGCATACAGGAGGGAGAAGGGCTAGTAGACGTGACCCGTAAACTGGCAGAGTCAGGCATATTGGACGATGCTTTCCACTTTCGTGTGCTCGCCCTGTTTCTAGGCTACGAGGGGAAAATCCAAGCCGGAACCTATAGTTTTTCCTCCGATATGTCCACCCTTGAGGTGCTCCAGCGTCTGCGCCACGGGCGTACCAACGTCAAAATAATTACGGTGATAGAGGGATGGCAATTAGGGGAGATCGCTAAGGCGGTGGAGAAGGCAGGCATCGCCCCAGCCCAGGAATTTCTTAAGGCCGCCGTCGCAGGCCCTTATCAACAGCGATTCTCCTTCCTGCAGGGCCTAGACCCCTCTATCCCCTTGGAAGGCTACCTGTTCCCAGCCACTTACCTCTTCCCTGCCGACGCTACCATCCAAGAAGTGATAAGCACCATGTTGGCAAGGATGGACGAGGCCTTGACGCCCCAGCTGCGGGAGGAGATAGCCAAAGGGGGCCTCACGGTGCACCAGGCCCTTACCATAGCCTCCATTGTAGAGAGGGAGACCGCCCTATCTCACGAGCGGCCCATAATAGCCCAAGTCTTTCTGAAACGGTGGCACCTGGGCATGCCCCTTGAGGCCGACCCCACCGTCCAGTATGCCCTTGCCCAGGTTCCAGACAATGTGGAGCGGTACGGCTTCTGGAAGGCCCCCCTCACCTTAGAAGACCTGCGTACCGATTCCCCCTATAATACCTATGTTGTGGCCAGCCTCCCTCCGGGACCGATAGCCAGCCCCAGCATGGACTCCATCTTGGCAACCATCAGGCCAGCAGATACTGATTACCTGTACTTCGTGGCCCGCAAGGACGGATCCCATGCCTTCGCCAGTAGCTGGGAGGAGCACCTAGCGAATGTGGCACTGCAGGGGGGAGAATAAGTAGTAGATGAAGGTAGTAGGAGTCATAGGATATCCCCTGGGACATTCTCTCTCCCCTGTCTTCCAGCAGGCGGCCTTCACCGTTATGGGCCTCGACATACGTTATGAAAGGTGGGAAACCCCCCCAGAGCGCCTGCACGAGGTAGTCGCCTCCCTGCGTGGCCCCCACTACCTGGGAGCCAACGTTACCGTACCTTACAAGGTGGAAGTCATGCCCATGCTGGACGAGCTGGAAGAAGTAGCCCTACAGGCGGGGGCAGTCAACACCATAGTCAATCGCCATGGGAGGCTACTTGGCTACAACACCGATGTAGCGGGGTTCACTCAGGCCCTTAGGGAGGCGGGGTGCAAGATAAAGGGGGTTCGCGCCCTTATTCTGGGCGCTGGTGGGGCTGCCAGGGCAGCGGCCCTCGCCCTGACCAAGGAAGGGGCAGCCATGGTGGTGGTGACTAATCGCACTTATCATCGCGCCTTCCAATTAGCCGAGTCCCTAAGGCCCATGGCTCACCACACTGTGGTGCGCGCCATACCCCTAACTTATGCCGCCCTCCAGCAAGCAGGCCCGGTCTGGGACCTAATTGTCAATGCCACCACCTTGGGCATGCCCAGCGGCCCCGAGGCCGACAAGTCGCCCCTGCCCTCGGAGCTCATCCCGCAGAAGGCCCTGGTATTCGATATGGTCTATGGGCCTACACCCACTCCCCTCCTAAAGGCGGCCATGGAGAGAGGGGCCAGGGGGGTAGACGGCCTCGCTATGCTCATCTACCAAGGAGCTGAGTCCTTCCGCCTTTGGACAGGCCTGGAGCCCCCCTTGCAAGTCATGATGGCAGCAGCAAAGGAAGCCTTAAGACTCCCCACCTCTCACGGGTGATGGCCTATGGAGTGGGCCCTTTTGGGGCTAGTCGTAATCTTCCTCGTCTTATCATGGGCAATTATCCAGGGCACCAGGGCCCAATTAGCGTATCGCAAGGCCATCGCCGCTGGCGACTTAGACGTCATCCGTCAGGTGGTGACCGATACATTGGAACAGTGGCGGTCGATGAAACGGCCTAAGGAGGTGCCCCCTCACGTGTGGCGCGGCATCCAGGGTATGCAATTGGTGAGCTTGGACACCACCCATATCCGTGTGCAGGTAACTGCCGAGGGCCAGTTCCAAGCAGTAGACGGCCGATGGGAGGAGGTCTATTCACCGTTAGAGGAAGGGATGGCCATCACCGCTAAGGCCCTAGAGATGCTGCTCTACGATATACCTAATGTTCGTTTGCCCTGGGCCCAAGTGGACGTCTATGCCGTCTACCGAGATCCTTGGGGCAAAGTAGAGCCCAGGTGCATCCTTAGCACTGCTGTCCATCGCCAAACAGCCCGCAACGTAGACTGGGACTCATGGACACCCTACCAGATCATCAACTATCTCGGTGGGCGTTACCACGAGGTCGAAGGGGCCCAAGGCCTGCCCGTGGAACCGATAAATATACGTAGCGAGGGGATAACAAGTTGACAGCCCTCCGTTTTTTGACAGCAGGCGAGTCTCATGGCCAAGCCCTTACCGTCATCTTGGAGGGGGTGCCAGCAGGCCTGAGCCTCACCTCCCAGGACATAGATAGGGATCTGCGCCGACGGCAGCAGGGCTATGGGCGGAGCAAGCGGCAACAAATAGAGGAGGATCACGCTGAGATCCTGAGCGGTGTGCGCCATGGCCGCACCTTGGGCAGCCCCATATGCCTGCTCATCCGGAACCGGGTGTGGGAAGAGTGGCAAGAGGTGATGCAGGTAGAGCCAGGCGGCGAAAGCAAGCCTTTAACCCGCCTGCGCCCGGGCCACGCTGACCTTGTGGGAGTCATGAAGTACGGGTTCCATGATGTGCGCAATGTCTTAGAGCGTGCCTCGGCCCGAGAGACAGCAGCAAGGGTGGCAGCCGGTGCCGTCTTTCGACGTCTCCTTGCCGAGCTGGGCATCTCCGTCCATAGCCACGTAATAGCTATCGGCGAGGTGTGGGCCCCCAAACAAGACCGGGAACCAGATTGGGAGATGGTAGAGGCATCGCCTGTGCGGTGCGCCGACCCTGAGACCTCTTCAAAGATGGTGCGGGCTATAGATGCCGCCAAGGAGGCCGGTGAGACTTTAGGAGGCATTTTCGAGGTGTGGGCCAAGGGAGTGCCCATCGGCCTCGGTTCCTACGTCCACTGGGACCGGAAACTGGATGGGCGGCTAGCCCAGGCCATAATGAGCATCCACGCCGTAAAGGGAGTAGAGGTGGGGGAGGGCTTCGCTTTGTCTCACCTTATGGGCTCCCAAGCCCATGACGTCATCCTGCCTCCCGAGAAATGGGGTAGCCAGCCCTGGGCAAGGGCGACAAACCGGGCGGGGGGCCTGGAAGGAGGGGTCACCAATGGCCAGCCTATCGTCATCAGGGGGGCAGTGAAGCCTATCGCCACTCTCCCTCGTCCCCTGCCATCAGTGGACCTCCGCACCGGGAGTCCTGTCCCAGCCCATTATGAGCGGTCTGATATCTGCACGGTACCTGCGGCAGGGGTCATCGCCGAGGCGATGGTGTGTTTGGTCTTGGCGGAGGCGGTCTTGGAGAAGTTTGGCGGTGACTCCATGGAAGAGCTGTTGCGCAACTATCGCTCTTACCTCCAGGACATCGGGCAGCGTCTGCCCCGACCTTCATGAAGAGGCCCCTGCGCATCTTCCTCATCGGGTTTTCAGGCACTGGTAAAAGCCAGACAGCCCCCGTGGTGGCCCAAATGTTAGGCTGGGACGCCCTAGACACGGACACCATGGTAGAGGAAGAGGCAGGGATGTCCATTCCCCAAATCTTCGAGCTTTGGGGCGAGGCTTGGTTCCGCCAAGCAGAAAGCAGGGCCCTGGCGAAGGCGAGCCAGCGCCAAAAGGTAGTAATAGCCACCGGAGGGGGCATCATCTTGCGCCCAGAGAACCGACGCCTCATGGCAGAGAAGGGGTTCGTAGTGTGCCTGGAAGCCCATCCCCAGACTATCCTTTCCCGCCTGGCCACAACCAAAGGCACCGAGCGCCCTCTATTGGCTGCCCATAACCCCCTCTTACGGATCCAGTCTCTCAAGGCCCGACGTCAGCCTTTTTACGCCCTAGCTGACTACATCGTGCGCACCGATCATTTGACCCCAGAAGAGGTAGCGAGAGAAGTAGTGCGCGCCTGGCGTAAGCTGTCAGGGGAGGCCTTCGCCCAGCCTGACCGCCTCACCCCAGCCCATGACACCCTATTCCCCGATGCCGCCTGTGTGGTAGAGACGCCTTCAGGTGCGTATCCAGTCTATTTGGGCCGGGGACTACTAGACCGTCTGGGAGAACTGCTTGCTCCCTTGGCCAAGCGGGCCTTCATCATAACCGATGCCACAGTAATGGGCCTGTACGGGGAGGAGGTGGTGGCTTCCCTCCAGCGAGCTGATCTGCAGGTAGAAGCCACTTCTGTTCCTCCAGGCGAAGCCACCAAGTCCCTAGACACCGCCGCCTCCTTACTAGAATGGCTGACACGGCTCAGGGCCCAACGGGGCGACCTGATAGTAGCCCTGGGAGGGGGAATGATCACAGATTTGGCCGGGTTTGTCGCCGCTACCTACGCTAGGGGGCTGGCCTTGGCTAATGTCCCCACTACCCTGTTAGCCATGGTGGACGCCGCCTTAGGGGGAAAGACCGGCGTAAACCTACCCATAGCCAAAAACATGGTGGGGGCCTTCTACCACCCCTCCATCGTTGTTGCCGACCTATCTACCCTTACCACCTTAGGGGAGCGAGAGCTCAGGGAGGGGTGGGCCGAGACCATCAAACACGCTTTCATCGCCGACCCAGACCTCCTCAGCCTCTTAGAGAGGGATGCCCAGGGCCTCCTGGCCTTAGCCCCTGGCCCTACTGAGGAGGCGATACGCCGCAGTATGGCTGTAAAGGCCTCGGTGGTGGCCGAGGATGAGCGGGAGCAGACAGGCAGGCGCAGCGTCCTCAACTATGGCCATACCATAGGCCACGCCATAGAGGCGGCCACAGAGTACGCCACTTATCTGCATGGCGAGGCGATATCTATAGGCATGGTGGCTGAAGCCGAGCTGGGCCTGCGCCTAGGCCTCACGCCCCACTCATTAGCCCAGCAACAGCGTCAACTCCTGGAACGGTTTGGCCTGCCCACCTCGGCCACGGGGATCCCACGAGAGGCGTTATGGCAGGCCATGGCCCTAGATAAAAAGGGCCGCGGGGGCAAACTGCGCTGGATAATACTAAAAGGAGTGGCCGATCCTGTAGTCATCACTGATCCTCCTGCTTCTCTGGTAAAGGAGGTGCTGGACCATGTCCTCGGCACCTGAGGCCCCGGCAGACAAGCTTGCCTTTAGGGCCATCATAAGAGGCCATGTCCAGGGAGTAGGCTTTCGCGATTTCGTTTGGACCCGCGCCCGCTTCCTAGGCCTCACCGGCTACGTCCGTAACCTGCCTGATAGGCGTTTAGTAGAGGTAGTAGCAGAGGGGCCCAAAGAGGACCTAGAACAGCTTTTAGAGTTTCTACGACAAGGACCCCGCTCGGCCAGGGTGGAGGATGTAGAAGTGCAGTGGCGGGAGGCAAGTGGCAGGTTTAGCACCTTCGTGGTGTTATTTTAGGCGCCCTCACCTTTAGCGCGTATCCTAATGGACACCTCTTGAGCATTCTCGCCACCCTTGAGGGCCCGCACCATGCCCAAAACAGTCGACGCGATAATCTCCTTCACGAAGGGGGCCAAAGACAGCTCACGCCCGTTCACCCATAGCTCCACATCGGGGCCGTTTTTGTCATTCCCCATGACTCACCCTTGCAATAGGAGATACGGCTCTTGGGCCCAGAAGCCAGGCCTGGTCCCCCACTCCTCCCCGTGACTCCAGTCCAGCATGATGACATCAATCTCTTCCCCAGCTTCTACTACCTGGGTATCCGGAGGTATTACCGCTAGCCCGTTAGCATTGGCCATTGAGGTGAGGATGCCAGAACCCTGGGGCCCCGTCAACCGGACGTAGTAAATTCCGTCCTGCTCCGTTACTATGCAGCGGGCATAAAATACACGGCCCTTGCTGCCTGTATGGATGCGCTCTTGGGCCACAGCCCTCACCATGGGTCGCGACCAGTCCCTCTTGCCCATCATCTTCATAATGGCCGGGCGGGCGAAGATCTCAAAGGTTATGAGGGCGCTTACAGGGTTGCCTGGAAGCCCTAAGAAAGGGGTCCGTTTCTCGCCCCTCAACAAACATCCAAAGGCCAACGGCTTACCTGGCCTCATCGCCACGGTCCAGAAGGCGATCTCCCCTTCTTGGGCCAGAATCTCTTTCACCACATCGTAGTAGCCACGGGACACCCCAGCCGAGCTGATGACTATATCAGCCTCAGCGGCCCGCCGGATCTTCGCCCTCAGATGGTGGGGCGTATCACGAGCGATGCCTAGGAGTTTCGGCATGCCACCCATCTTTTTGACAAGGCTAGCCAGCCCGTAGGCGTTGCTATCGTAGATCTTTTCCGGAGATTTGGGGCGCCCAGGACGAGCGAGCTCGTCTCCCGTGGAGATGATGGCCACAGTGGGCCGCCTAATAACCAAGGCCCTATCTCGACCCAAGGAAGCCAAGACCCCTATCTCTGGTGGGCGCAACACGGTGCCTGCTCTCAAGACCTTCTGCCCCCTAGATATGTCCTCCCCCGCTCGCCGGATGTTGGCTCCTACGGGGACAGGGCGGAAGATACGTACCCTTCTTCTAGCTAGACCGTGCGCCTTGGAAGGCGGCCTGTGGAAGGGCTCGTCTGTATCCTCGAAGGGGACAACGGCGTCAGCACCAGGGGGAACGGGAGCACCTGTCATGATGCGTACCGCCTGGCCCCGCCCCACACTCCCGGAAAACCGGTAGCCGGCCGCCACCTCTCCAATAACCTCTAGTTCTGCCGGCCTTTCAGGGCTGGCCAATGACACATCTTGGGCCTGAACGGCATACCCATCCATAGCCGAATTGTCAAGGGGCGGCACATCAAGGGGCGAAAATACGTCTTCAGCCAGGACCTGGCCTAAGCAGTCCAGGAGCGGTACCTCTTGGGCCTCCAAAGGCTCGACATAACTGAGGATGCGCTCGAGGGCCTCTTGGACGCTGATCATGCCCATTCTCGCCGTTTACCCCCTCGACTAGCTTAGGCGTACCACCAGGCAGGTGGTGGTACGTTGCACCCCGTCTACTTGCTGGATCCCCTCCGTTACTGCCCGTCCCAGACGGTCGAGGTCGTCCGCCTCCAGTTGCGCTATGACGTCGAAGGGCCCGGTAACGGCATCCACAGAGATAACGCGTGCCTCTGAGAACTTAAGGTCCTTCACACCCTCGGCCACGCTCTTGGCCTTCCCAACGGCCGCCTCGATAAGGACATAAGCTCGCATAGCCATGGCTCCATTCCCTCTTATATATGTGTAGTCGCCTCCATCTTATATCCCCCCCAGAAGGTGTCAAGAGGGCCACATTGACCGTGGCGATGAGCTGAATACATAATGGCCATGCTAGGGGTATGGATCTCCTCTCTTCCCTAAGGGAGATAGAGGATCAAGCCTGGGCCCAGCTACAGACCTGCCAAAGCGAGGAAGACCTGAGCCGATGGTGGCAGACCTTCCTGGGCCGTAAGGGGGGCCTTACCCAAATTTTGCGCAGCCTAGGCTCCTTACCCTTAGACCAGCGAAGGACGGTAGGAGATAAGGCCAACCGCCTCAAGAACGCCCTCCAAGAGGCCTATGAGGAACGCCGAAGGAGAATCCAAGAAGAAGCCCTCACCAGCGCCCTGGCTAAGGCCCACGTAGACGTTAGCCTCCCAGGTTACCCCACCCTTATCGGGCGTCTCCACCCCATCACGCAGACCCTCCGCGACGTCCTAGACTGCTTCCGCTCTTTGGGGTTCCAGGTGGTGGAAGGCCCGGAGGTGGAGTGGGACTACTACAACTTTGAGGCCCTGCTTATACCCAAGGATCATCCAGCACGTGACCTTTGGGCTACCCTGTGGATCGACTATAAGCGAGATGGTGAGATGCCCATGCTGCTACGCACCCACACCTCCCCTAACCAGATCCGCTACATGGAATCCCATTCACCCCCTATCCGCATCGTCTCCCCAGGCAAATGCTATCGGTACGAGGCCACCGACCCCACCCATGAGTGGATGCTCACCCAGGTAGAGGTGCTAGCAGTGGACGAGGGCCTAAGCATGGCCCACCTGAAGGGGGTACTAAGCGAATTCGCTCATCGCATATTCGGCCCTCAGCGCAAGGTGCGGTTCCGGTGCGAATACTACCCCTTCGTGGAACCGGGCATGGACGTCCTTATCGACTGTTTCCAGTGCCAGGGCCAGGGCTGCCGCACCTGCGGCGGCTCCGGCTGGCTGGAGATATTGGGCTCAGGCATGGTCCACCCCCAGATCCTGGCCAACGTGGGCTACAATCCAGAGCGCTACACAGGATACGCCGCAGGCCTAGGCATTGAGAGGATCGCCATGCTCCGCTACGGCATAGACGACATCCGCCTCTTCTACCAAAATGACATCCGCTTCCTGGAGCAGTTCTAATGCGAGTCCCCCTTAGCTGGCTTAAGGAATTTGTAGACATAACGTTGCCCCTTGAAGAGCTAGCTCTCTATCTTACCGATGCCGGTTTGGAGGTAGCATCCGTAGAGCGTACAGGTGAGTGGCCTGGTGTTTACATTGGCCAGGTCGTCTCTCTGGAACGCCACCCTAATGCCGACCGCCTCTTGTTGGCCACCGTAGAGCTGGGAGAGCGCAGGCTTCGGGTGGTATGTGGGGCCCCAAACGTGGCTTTAGGGCAGAAAGTTGCCCTAGCCTTGGAAGGAGCGACTGTCCTAGACCCCTACTCTGGTCAGCTCACAGAGGTGAGACGCACCACTATCAGGGGGATAGAATCCCCCGGGATGATCTGTTCCGAGAGGGAGCTAGGTATATCAGAAGACCATTCGGGCATATTCGTGTTGCCTCCTGATGCGCCAGTGGGCCTTCCCCTTTCCCAGTACCTGGGGGATACAGTGCTGGAGCTAGAGATAAGGCCCCATCGCCCAGACGCCTTGTCAGTGCTAGGGATTGCGAGAGAAATCGCGGCCCTTACAGGGCAAAAGGTCCGAGAGCCACCCCTAGAGTATCCCCAGGATGGGGAGCCTATAAGGAAGAAGACGTCAGTGGAAGTGGAGGAGTTGCGCCTCTGCCCTCGTTACGTGGCGGGCCTTATAGAAGGAGTTACCGTGAGGCCTTCCCCCCTTTGGATGCAGCAGAGGCTTCGGGCTGCTGGCTTGCGCCCTATCAACAACGTGGTAGACGTCACTAACTACGTCATGCTGGAGATGGGCCAGCCCCTCCACGCCTTCGATTTCAATAAGCTCATAGGGCACCGCATCGTTGTGAGGACCGCCCGGCCAGGGGAGAAGCTGGTGCTTTTGGACGGCACCCTGGTAGAGCTCACCCCTGATATGCTGATCATCGCCGATGGCCAACGTCCCGTAGCGCTCGCTGGCGTTATGGGGGGTGCCAACTCAGAGGTGGATGCCTCCACCACCACTGTTCTGCTAGAGTCAGCCAATTTTCTAGGCACTAACATCCGGCGCACAGCCCAGGCCCTCAAGATCCGCACCGAGGCAAGTCTCCGCTTCGAGAAGGGGCTGAGCTCCCTCCTTCCCATCTACGCCGCGCGCCGGGCCATGCGCCTCTTGCTGGAGCTGTGCGGAGGCCAGGTTGCCCAAGGCCTTCTCGACGTCTTCCCAACGAGAACAAAGGAGACACGCATCGTCGTCAGCCGGCGACGCCTCACCACCATCCTGGGTGTGGACATCCCCCCTGCCCAGGTGCGCCAAACGTTGACCTCCCTGGGCTTCTCCTGCCGGTGGACCCCTCCTGATATCTTTGTGGTCAGGGTCCCCTACTGGCGTACCGACATCCGCATCCCTGATGACGTGGCCGAGGAGGTAGCTCGCATCCTAGGTTACGATCGACTCCCTACTGTTCTGACGGGTGGGTCTATACCACCAGCGGAGCCTAACCCCCTAAGGGAGCTGCGGGAGCAGATGCGCGATGCCTTGGTAGCCTCCGGCCTCCAAGAGATCATCACTTATACCCTGACAGACCAGGAATCACTCTACCGCGTCCTCTCGCCCGAGGAGGCAGCATCTCATCCCCCCATGCGGGTGGCCAACCCCATGAGTCGCGAGCTTGAGTACTTGCGAACTACCCTTCGGGTAGGCCTTTTGCGCACGTTGGCGCGCAACCTGCGCGTGCGCCCCATCACTTTAGGCCTCTTTGAGGTAGGCAGAGTATTCCTGCCCCGCCCCGACGACTTGCCCCAAGAGGTAGAGATGGCCGCTGCTGCCCTAGCTGGTGTCCAGCCCGACCGGTGGGGAACGCCTACGCAGCACCATCCAGACCTCTTCCACTTGAAGACGTGCTTGGAGAGCGCCCTGGCCAGGTTGAGAGTGTGCGCCATCTTCCAGCCTACCCA
The DNA here is from genome assembly GCA_030550295.1 of Chloroflexota bacterium. Lineage (GTDB taxonomy): Bacteria > Chloroflexota > Dehalococcoidia > SM23-28-2 > HRBIN24 > JAVVHA01. The sequence continues at coordinate 11,973 of JAUQPQ010000006.1, read as the reverse complement.
GCATCCCATCTTTGTGGAGGGCCAGACTGCCTATGTGATAGTCGGGGAGGAGAAGGTGGGCCTTTTGGGGCAGGTTCACCCACGGGTGAGCACTTACTTCCAGCTGGAAGGCCCAGTGTTCTTCTTCGAGCTGGACCTAGAGCGCCTACTGCCTCAAACGGCTCCCACGAGGCAGTACCAACCCTTCTCTCGTTTCCCCCCGGTAAGGGAGGATCTGGCCATAATAGTGGGCGAAAATGTGCCTGCCCAACAGGCCCAACTCATAATCGAAGAGTCACCTCTTGTGGCCTCGGCTCGCCTCTTCGATGTCTACACAGGGCCCCCTGTGCCTCCGGGAAAGAAGTCCCTGGCCTTTGCCATCACCTATTCACATCTGGAGCGCACCCCCACTGAGCAGGAGGTGGCGCAGGAACGACAGAAGATAATCAGGCGACTGCAAGAGGCGCTGGGGGCAGTCCTTAGAGGCTAGGGGCGCTAAGGGCAGCTTTGGCCTGCTCCACCAGCCGGGAGAAGGCCTGCGGGTCTGCCACTGCCAAGTCAGCTAGCACCTTGCGGTCTAGCTCCACACCCGCCCGCTTCAGGCCGTTGATAAAGCGACTATACGATAGGCCGTGGGCCCGGGCCGCCGCATTGATGCGAGCTATCCACAGGGCCCGGAAATCGGCCTTGCGCTCCCTCCGGTGGCAGTAGGCATAGTAGAGGGCATGTAGGAGGGATTCGCGGGCCCTCTTGTAGGAACGGCTCCTCGCTCCTGCATGGCCCTTCGTCTGGGCCAGCACCTTCTTGTGTCTACGCCTTTTGGTTACTCCACGTTTTACTCTGGCCAAGACTCCACCTCACACATAGGGCATGAGCCTACGTAAGCGCTGGGCATCGGCCTTGGAAACGGGAAGTTTTTGGGAGATCTGGCGCAAGGTGGCCGGACGCTTCTTGCGGTGCAAGTGACTGGCATGGCCTTTGCGCCGGAGAAATTTCCCCGTGGCCGTCACATGGAATCGGTCTTTGGCACCAGAATGGGTCTTGAGCTTGTACTTCTTGAGCTTAGACACCGCTCTTCTTGGCCTCCTCTTTCTGAAGTTGACGCTGCACAATGCCTTTGCGGTCAGGCGCTAAGATCATGCTGAGGAACTGGCCCTCCATGGCAGGTGGGCTCTCGACCACACCTATCCCCTGGAGCAGCTCCTTCACCTGGTCTAGTAGTTGATAGCCCCTGTCGGTATGTTCCATCTCCCGTCCACGGCGGAAACGCACCGCCACCCGCACCTTGCCCCCTTCCATAAGTAGGCGTTCCATGTTGCGCACCTTGAACTTCAAATCATGCACGCCGATGTTGGGGCGGAGGCGTACCTCATGCAGTTCCCCAGCGTGGCGGCGCTTCTTCGATTCTCTCTCTTTCTTTTCTTGCTGGTACCTCCACTTGCCGTAGTCCAGTATGCGACATACAGGCGGGTTAGCGCTAGGGTCTACTTCTACTAAGTCCAGGCCCTGCTCCCGGGCCAGGGTCAAAGCATTACGTAAGGGCACTACACCCCTGTTTTTCCCTTCGTGGTCTATGAGGAGCACCTCACGTGCCCTAATACGCTCGTTTACAGCCAGCTCTCGCCGTATAGCTATCCCCCCTTTCTCATCGGGCCGACTATAACATAAAGTGGGGCAAAGGGACAAGCTAGCCCAGGCGCAAGAGGGCCTGGCCCACCTCTACCCTCTGCCCTACCTCCACGTACACCTCTCGCACCGCACCGCCAAACTTGGCCCTCAGCTCATTATTCATCTTCATTGACTCGATCACCATCAGCACATCTCCTTGCTGGATTACTTGCCCCTTGCCAGCCCTTATCTCTACCACCACTCCTGACATGGGCGATACCACCAGCCACTCCCCTTCCCCTACTTGCTGCCAGTCTTCACGTTCTACAAGAGGGGGAGGACGCCCGCGAGCGACATCCCGCACCAATAAAGCATAGCGGTGGAAGCCGATGGTGATCTCGTACCCCCCTGCACGCCCTTCCACAAAGGCCTCCAGGGGCCGACTGTCCACCTCTAAAAGGAAGAGGGAGGGGGCGCTCACCTGCTCCATACGCACCGTATGCTCCTTACCCTCTATGAAGACCCTGAAGATCCCTCCACCAGCCTCCCCTATCTCCACCTGATAGACGTCTTGGCCCAGTCTCACTACGTACTTCTCGCCCATCGCCAAGGCTCCCAAAGGCCATAGCCGAAGCGCTGAGCCCTCAGGCGCCATCTGCTGGTGGGGAGGGGGAAGGCGAGGGGCCTGACACGGGCCTCCCTGGCCAGAAGGGCAGCCAGAATCACCGCCGCCTCTTCTTCTTCCTCAACAGAGATGCGCACTGGACGCTTCCGCTCAAGGTATGAGGTATCTACCCTACCTGCTACAAAGTGGGGGTCCTCCATCACTTGCAGGTGGAAGGGTATGTTGGTGCTAATGCCCACCACCTTGAACTCCCTTAGAGCCCGTCGCATACGGGCGATAGCCTCCTTCCGGTGACGTCCCCAGCAGACCAGTTTGGCCAAGAGGGAATCGTAGTGATGGGTTACCTCCATCCCCTCATAAATAGCGCTGTCCACCCGCACCCCTGGGCCACCAGGCAGATCTAGCCGCAGCACGGTGCCAGTAGAGGGGAGGAAAACGTTAAAGGGGTCCTCAGCTGCGATGCGGCACTCGATAGCCCATCCTGTTATGCGGATGTCCTCCTGAGAGTACGGAAGCCGTTCTTTGGCTGCCACTAGGATCTGGTCCATCACCAGGTCCGTCCCCGTCACTGCTTCCGTCACCGGATGCTCCACCTGAAGGCGCGTGTTCATCTCCAAGAAGTAGAAGTGGCCGTCTCCATCCACCAAGAACTCGAGAGTGCCCACATTCTGGTAGCCGATCACCTTCGCTGCCCGGGACGCCAGCGCCATGAGCTCCATGCGCTGGCGTTCATCTAGGGCCGTAGATGGAGCCTCCTCTATCATCTTCTGATGGCGGCGCTGGATGGAGCATTCCCTCTCGCCCAAGGCCACTACATTGCCATAAGCGTCAGCTATCAGCTGGACCTCCAGGTGACGGACAGGTTCCAAAAACTTCTCCAGGTAGAGGGCCTCGTCACCAAAGGCGCTGGCCGCCTCCCGCCTGGCCATCTCTACAGCCGCCGGCAGCTCCTCGGGACGGAAAACGGTGCGCATCCCCTTGCCTCCTCCCCCAGCCACCGCTTTCAGCATTATGGGAAAGCCGATACGCTTTGCTTCCTCCTCCAAGGAGTGCTCCATGTGCAGGCTCCCAGGCACCACAGGGATGCCCGCCTCTTTCATCACTTGGCGGGCGCGCAGCTTGTTGCCCATCGACCTGATGATGGAGGGGGGAGGTCCAATAAATGCGATCCCTGCCTCCTCACACGCCTGAGCGAAATCGGGGTTCTCAGAGAGGAAGCCGTAGCCAGGGTGGATGGCATCAGCACCCGCCCGCCGCGCCAACTCGATGATGCGTGGGATGTTGAGGTAGCTCTCTCTGGCCGGAGAAGGGCCTACCAGATAGGCCTCGTCGGCGTGGCGCACGTGCAGGGCGTTACGGTCGGCCTCAGAGTATATGGCCACGGAGCGTATCCCCAGCTCGCGACATGCCCGAACTACCCTTAGGGCTATCTCACCCCTGTTAGCCACCAAGACCTTGCGGAACATTTTCTATGCGCCCTAAAAGTTTCGCCTATAAGGGCGTCTGTGGCAAGGCGGGGGACTTACTGGCGGCGGCTCGCCTCGGCGACGAGCCGAGTGACGATATCGGTGAGGGGGAGGGGGCCCAAGTCCTGGCCACTACGCAAGCGTACGGAAGCAGCGCCCTCGCGCATCTCCCTATCACCTACCACAAGCATATATGGGATCTTCTGGAGCTGGGCATCGCGTATCTTCGCCTGCATCCGCTCCGGCCTTCCATCCACCTCTACCCTTAGGCCTGCCTCCCGTAGCTGTTGGGCGACCTCCTGGGCATACACCAGATGGCGGTCGGCGATGGGTATAACGATAGCCTGGACGGGGGCCAGCCATAGGGGGAATGCGCCGCCGTAGTGCTCCAGGAGGACACCCAAGAAGCGCTCCATGGAGCCGAGCATAGCTCTATGTATCATATAGGGGCGCTGGCGGCTACCATCAGGGGCCACGTAGGTGAGTTCGAAGCGCTGGGGTAGGTTGAAATCGAACTGGATGGTGGTACACTGCCACTCGCGTCCCAGCACGTCTACCAACTTCACGTCGATCTTGGGGCCATAGAACACGGCCCCACCCACGTCCAGCAGGTATGGTAGGTTACGGGCCTCCACCGCTTCCCTCAACACCTCTTGGGCCATCTCCCACTCCTCAGGGGAGCCAGCGTAATGGCCTTCGTCCCCCCTTACTGCCAGGTACACCCGGAAATCACGGAAACCGAACGCCTGGAAAAATAGGAGCATGAAGTCCAGGCACCCCTCTATCTCTTCTCGCACCTGGTCAGGGCGGCAGAAGATGTGGGCATCGTCCTGGGTGAAGCCGCGCACCCGCAAAAGCCCATGGAGAACGCCAGAACGCTCCAGCCTGTAGACGGTACCCAGCTCTGCCAAGCGAATGGGCAGCTCCCGATAACTCCGTACCCGCGACCGGTAGATCTGGATATGGAAGGGGCAATTCATGGGCTTGAGATAGTACACCTGACCGTCGATGTCCATAGGCGGATACATGTTCTCGGCGTAGAAATCGAGGTGACCAGAAGTGTGCCATAGGGCCGCCTTACCTATATGGGGTGTGTAGACCAGTTCGTAACCTCTTTTCAGGTGCTCCTTCCGCCAGAAGTCCTCTATAATGGCGCGCACCAAAGCCCCTTTGGGATGCCAATAGACTAGGCCAGGGCCATACTCCTCGTGGAAGCTGAACAAGTCTAGCTCCCGGCCCAGGCGACGGTGGTCCCGCCGCTGCGCCTCCTCCAAGAGGCGAAGATGGGCCTCCAATTCCTCCGCCGTCTCGAAAAGGGCACCGTATATGCGTTGGAGCATAGGACGTGACTCGTCTCCCCGCCAGTAGGCCCCAGCCACCGAGATGAGCTTAAAGGGTGGGATCTGCCCTGTACGTTCTACATGGGGCCCCTGACATAGGTCTACAAACTCGCCATGTCGGTAAAGGCTCACTGTGTCGCCAGGAAGCTCCTCAATCAGCTCTAGCTTGTAGGGCTGGTCAGCGAAAAGGCGTTGGGCCTCCCCTTTGCTTACCTCTTCCCTAATGAAGGGAACGTCCGAAGCTACCCTTTCCCTCATCAGCTCCTCGATCTGGGGCAGATCATCAGGGGTGAGAGGACGGGGAAGGTCGAAATCATAATAGAACCCTGTGTCAATAGGTGGGCCGATGCCTAGTTTAGCCTCCGGGAAGAGCTTGAGGACCGCCTCGGCCATGACGTGGGCAGCCGAGTGCCGCATTCGGTAAAGGCGCTCCTCCTTAGGCAGTTGGTCAAGCTGCGCCATCTTCCCTTAAGGCCCTAACAGGCGGCGGACGACCCACCGCTGCCATAGATAAAGCCCTACAGCGACTAGAGCCATCCCTCCCAGTACAGAGGCCCAAACCCACCGCCCTTGGGCGGCCGCCAGCCCGGCGAAGGTAGAGGCTATCAATAACATTAATACTGGTGGGCCCCCTAGGAAGAGGCGGAGGGCTCTAATAATGGGTGGCTCCTTTTCGCCCAAAGGCCTCATCTAAGCCAAAGGGGCCAGGACTGATCCTGGCCCAGCCACGCTACCTCTGGTGGGCGGTAGAGGACTCGAACCTCTGACCTCAGCGATGTCAACGCTGCGCTCTACCCTCTGAGCTAACCGCCCATCCACCGCTGATGTTAGCAATGGCACCCGGAGGCGGTCAAGGGTTGCCCTGGGACAGGCGCCGCCGGTACTCTTCCAGGGCTGCGGCTACCCTCTCGTCCGCTAGGGAGAGGATGGAGGCCGCATACAAAGCAGCGTTTCGGGCCCCATCTATTGATACGCATCCGACGGGCACCCCAGGAGGCATCTGGACGATGGACAGAAGGGAGTCCAGCCCCCCTAGAGATGAGCGGGCGAGGGGAAGGCCGATGACGGGCAGGGTGGTGTAGGCGGCTATCACTCCTGGCAGATGGGCAGCCAGGCCAGCAGCAGCTATGATAACTTTTATGCCCCGCTCCTTGGCGCCTAGGGCGAACTGGCGCACTCGTTCAGGGGTGCGGTGAGCAGAAAGGACCATCACCTCACATCCCACCCCCAATTCCTGTAAGGTATGACGGGCCTCCTCCACCCTCCCCAAATCAGAGGCGGAGCCCACCACAATGGCCACCTGAGCCAACTCACTCCCCCCCTGTAGCTGCCCTTTGGCTGGGTGCGGCAATATCCTTCCGATAGTGACAACGTGAGAAGTGGATATGTTGGACCGCGTAGTAGGCCTTGGCTCTAGCCTCGGAGATAGTGGAGGCCACGGCCACCACCGTCACCACTCTGCCGCCGGCGGTCAGCACCGTTCGGCCATCATCGGCCAGTGCTGTCCCAGCATGGAAGATGATCACCCCTTCTCCTTGAGCAGATGCCAAGCCATAGATGGGCAGCCCTACCTGGTATTCATCGGGATACCCTCCAGATGCCATAACCACCCCTACGCACGCCTCTGGGGCCCACTCCACCTCTACCCCCTCCAGGGACCCGTTGGCCACCGCCCAACAGATCTCTAGAAGGTCACCCTTTAGACGGGGAAGGAGCACCTGGGCCTCTGGATCGCCGAAGCGGCAGTTGAACTCCAGCACCATAGGCCCCTTAGGTGTGATCATGAGGCCTGGATAAAGGGTACCTTTGTACTGGACCCCCTCTTGGGCCAAGGCCTGCACTACCGCCTCGGTGACTCGCTCATGGATGGCCCTTTCGGTGATCTCGTCAAGCCAATATGCGGGGGAATAGGCGCCCATGCCGCCGGTGTTGGGGCCCTCATCGCCGTCTAAAAGCCGTTTATAATCGCACGCCATGGGCATAGGGATGGTGTTTCGGCCATCGGTGAAAGCGTGGGCCGAAACTTCAGGGCCTTCCAGCCTCTCCTCCACCACTACCGTCCGCCCTGCCTCCCCTAGCGCCTCTTGCCGCATTAGCCGCTCCACCACCTCCAAGGCCTCCTCCTTGCTTCGGCAGACGAAAGAGCCTTTGCCACCAGCAAGTCCATCGGCCTTTACTACAGGCGGCCGCGAAAGGGACATGATGTAGGAACGGGCATCGCGCCAGTCAGAGAAGACGGCGAAAGCAGGATGAGGTATTCCATAGCGGGCACAGAGCTGTCGGGCCCAGCCCTTAGAGGCCTCGATGCGCGCCCCATCCTTGGAGGGGCCATAAACGGCGATCCCTTCATGCTGGAGGCGATCAGCTAATCCACGGGCCAGGGGCTCCTCTGGGCCCACTATCACTAGCTCCACCCGATGCTCCTTGGCCGCGGCCACTAGACCATCGATGTCGTTGGCTCTGATGTCCAGGTTGGTGGCGAGAGCAGCTGTACCGGCATTGCCTGGAGCCACAAAGAGCTCCCCTAACCTTGGCGACTGACGCAACTTCCAGGCGAGGGCGTGCTCACGCCCTCCACCCCCTACTACCATCACCCGCCTCATCAGGCCTTGACCACCTGAACAGCGACAGGTATGGGATGAGTGAGGGAGTAAACGGCTGGACAACGGGCCAGTGCTTCTTCCTTAGCCCCTTCCAGCTCCTCCGGGGAGGCATCGGAGTCCACTTCCAAAAGGAATTCCACCCCTTTCAAGATGGGTGCTTCCGACACCCCAAACGTCTGCCCCAGGTCTAGGTGGCATGCCGCCTTAGCTTGCAGGCCCTTAAGCCTTATGCCTCTGCCGGAAGCGGCGGTAACGAAAGTAGCAGCAAAGCAGGCGAGCATCCCAACAACGCAGAGATGAAGGGGGCCAGGACGCGACCCCTTACCCCCCATAAACGTGGGGGAGTCCAGCTCCAAACGCAGCTCCCCTCCCTCGTACTGGGCCCGTACCGTCATCTGTGGCGATTCCGGGTCCGTGTGCCAGATGAGTTCGCCACGGTTGACTCTCTGGCCACGCCCTGGATCTTGGCTTATAGCCTGGGCCTCACGGGTGATAGCATCAAGGTTGACATTGTTCAGGACGTTCACGGTTCCACCTCCAAGAAATCGCTGGGACGAAGCCGATGGCCTCCCTTTCTAGTGGTGGGGCCAGGTCCGTAGCTCAAGGCATCATTATATGCTGCCTTCCACAGGGCCTCCACCTGCTCCGATGCCATCTCCCTAGAGAGACGGACCCATCTTCCAAAAGGGACGTTGGGCCTCAACATGAAAGGAACACAGCCCCGGCCTAAAGAAGCCTCATACTCTTCAGCTGGTAGGCGCAAAACAAGGCTCCCATCGCGGAGGCGGAAGGCAAACATGCGCCCGTTGAGAGCAAAGAAACACTGTGCGCCGAACATAGGCCTTACAAAGACCTTAAGGGTGCCCATGCCGCCCCCTCGACAAGAAAGAGGCATCACTCCCATTCTATAGTGCCTGGGGGCTTGGAGGTGATGTCGTACACTACCCTGTTGACTCCAGGCACCTCGTTAACGATCCGAGAAGAGATAGTAGCTAGGACATCGTAGGGTAGACGGGCCCAATCCGCAGTCATAGCATCCTGGGCAGTGACTGCCCGCACTGCTACCACGTACCCATACGTACGGCAGTCGCCCATTACCCCTACCGATTTGGTATCGGTGAGGACGGCAAAAGACTGCCATAACTGCCGATAGAGGCCCGCCTTTTTGATTTCGTCCATAACTATCCAATCACAGGCCCTAAGGATCTCTAACTTCTCCCTCGTCACCTCTCCCACAATGCGCACCGCCAAGCCTGGGCCAGGGAAGGGGTGTCGGTATACAAGCTCCTCAGGCAGACCTAGCTCCAGGCCTACCCTTCGTACCTCGTCCTTGAACAGATAGCGCAAGGGCTCCACCAATCGGAAGGCGATGTTCTTGGGCAACCCTCCCACGTTGTGATGGGTCTTGATCTTAGCTGAGGGCCCTACCCCACCAGCGCTCTCGATGACGTCGGGATAGGTGGTGCCCTGGGCGATGAACTGGAAGTCCCCCAACCGCCTCGACTCCCCCTCAAATACATGGATGAAGGTCTCCCCAATGATGCGTCGTTTCTCTTCTGGGTCGATAACTCCCCTTAGCCGCTCTAGGAAAAGGTCACTGGCTTCCACGTAAACAAGGGATATGCCCAGGTGACGTTGGAAGGTCTGAATCACCCTCTCGGGCTCTTCCCGCCGCAAGAGGCCGTTGTTGACGAACACGCAGGTGAGCTGGTCACCTACCGCGCGATGGACAAGGGCGGCCGTCACAGCCGAATCCACTCCCCCTGAAAGGGCGCACAAGACCCGGCCCTTACCCACCTGGGCCCTAATCTCCTCTATAGCCTGGGCGATGAAGTTGGCTGGCGTCCACTCACCCTTACAGCCGCATACACGGTACAGGAAATTGCGAATGATCTCTTTGCCTAGAGGCGTATGAGCTACTTCAGGGTGGAACTGAAGGCCAAAGATGCGCGAGTCGTCGGCCATGGCCGCCACAGGGGAGTTGTCAGAATGGGCTAACACCCTAAAGCCAGGGGGCAGCCCCACCACCTGGTCACTATGGGACATCCAAACTGGGAACGAGCGCGGTAGACCTGCCCATATGGGCGATGAAGGATCGTCCACCTCTATCACAGCATGGCCATATTCCCTACGTTCAGCCAGGGCTACCTCTCCCCCAAGGGTGTGGGCCAACAACTGCATCCCGTAGCAGATCCCCAACACCGGCAAGCCCGATGCGAGAACGTAATCGGGCAAGGTAGGGGCGCCCTCTTCGTAGACTGAGGCCGGACCCCCAGAGAGGATGAACCCCCGGGGATATAAGGAGGCTATATCCTCCCATGGGCGATGAGGTGGCGCCAGCTCACAATAAACGTGGCATTCCCGCACTGCACGGGCTATCAGCATGCTATACTGAGACCCGAAGTCGATGATGATGATGCTCTCAGATGGAGAAGGCCTCCCTAAAGGACGGCTCTGGACTTGGGCACCGCGACGCTCTTCAGCGATCTCCAAGTATGTAGCCACCTCTAAATCATCAGAGGTGGCTACCCTATGATTACCTGAGTCTGCCGGCGATGCGGACGATGCCATGTTTGGGCATTATATTAAAGGATCAGCCGATCACCCGTCAAGAGAGGATGCGAGTAAACATTTATAGGCCTTTACCGCCATGAGGCGCAAGATCTGGTGGGGAGCTGTATTAGGCGCGGCAGCAGGAGCTGCCATCGTTTGGCTATCTAACCAAAGGCAGCCCCGAAGGGCAGGGAGGGTGCGCCTGCCAGGCCTTTCGGGCAAAGTAGAGGTGCTGCGGGACCGCTGGGGAGTACCCCACATATATGCCCAGAGCCTGTGGGACCTCTTCTACGCTCTCGGCTACGTCCAGGCCCAGGACCGCCTCTGGCAGATGGACTTCTACCGCAGGATGGCCACCGGCTCCATGGCCGAGATCGTAGGGGAGGCTGCCCTGCCAATAGACCGGCTCGTCCGGAGGGTAGGCTTTCACAGGGCAGCTTCCCAAGAATGGGATAGCTTGGACGATGAGTCGCGCCGCCTCTTAGATGCCTACTCATCGGGCATCAACGCCTATTTGGCTACGGGCCCTCTACCCCTAGAGTGTCTCATCCTCCGCTACCGGCCCAAGCCTTGGCAGTCGTTAGATTCCCTGGCGATCGCCAGGTTCATAGCCTGGAGCCTCTCCGGAAACTGGGACCAGGAACTGGTGCGCATCTGGACCATTGAGCGATTTGGCCCCGAGGTTATGCGTCAACTGGAGCCGTCATATCCGCCGGGCAGGCCCGTAGTGGTACCGCCAGGGGAAACATCCAAGGGCCTATCATTGGACCTGAGCAGTGAGTACGAGGCGGCTAAGGCCTACTGGCCTCCCATGAGCAACAATTGGGTGGTAGCGGGGACTAAGACGGCCACCGGCAAGCCCCTCCTTGCCAACGATCCTCACCTGCCCTTGGCCCTCCCCCCTATCTGGTACGAGGTGCACATGGAGGCTCCAGGCCTACGCGTTTACGGAGTCTGCCTGCCCGGGTTGCCAGCTATCATCATAGGCCATAACGACCGCATCGCCTGGGGCGTCACCGCTGCCATGGCCGACCAGGACGACCTGTTCTTAGAAGAGTTGGATAGCCAGGACCCATCGCGGTACCGCTCAGCAGAGGGATGGGCAAGGGGCGAGGTGGTACGTGAAGAGATCAGGGTTCGGGGCAGGAAGGAGCCTGTGGTAGAGGAGGTGCTCATAACCCGTCATGGGCCCATCATCACACCGGCCATCCCTGGGGAGGAGAGGCCCCTAGCCTTGCAGACGGTGTGCGCCCGTGGAGATATCCCCTTCGCCCGTGCCATCTTGGGGCTTATGTGCGCCTCTTCGTGGGAGGAGTTCCGCCAAGCCCTTTCCCACTGGCCAGCACCCGCCCTCAATTTCATATATGCCGATGTGGACGGCAACATCGGGTACCAGTTAGCAGGAAAGGTGCCCAGAAGAAGGCAAGGCCATGGCCTGGTCCCCGCCCAAGGATGGACAGGCCAGCACGAATGGGACGGCTTCGTGCCCTTCGATGAGCTACCCTCCGCCTTTAACCCTCCCCAGGGATGGCTGGCTAGTGCCAACAACCAGGTAGCACCAGAAGGATACCCTCACTTTCTCTCCCTCATATACGCCGATAGCCCGCGCATAGAGCGCATCGTGCAGATGCTAAGTGAAAAGAAGCGCCTGTCCATATCTGATTTCCAGGCTATGCAGAACGACCTGCTATCCCTGCCGGGCCGAGAGCTCGCCCGGCACCTCCTCTCGCTCAGCACCACCGATCCATGGTGTCGGCGGGCTCAGTCCTTTCTTAAGGCCTGGGACGGCACCTTGGCAG
>JAUQPQ010000077.1 GCA_030550295.1 Chloroflexota bacterium | reverse complement strand
TGGTGGCAGCTGGCGGAATAGGCGACGGCCGGGGGCTGGCCGCCGCCCTCTGCCTAGGAGCCGTAGGCGTATGGGTGGGCACCGCCTTCCTCGTCTCACAAGAGGCCCATCTCGACCCAGACCTAAAGGGCCGCATCGTGGAGGCGAGCGAGGAAGATACCCGCGTTACCCGGATCTTCACCGGGAAAACGGCCAGGGTGCTTAACAACCCCCTTATCGACGAATGGGAGCGAGCTGGCCTGCCCTTGTTAGGGTTCCCACAGCAAGGCTTCTTTATGGCCCAGGTGCTGGCGGCAGCACGCACTGCCGGGCGCAAGGAACTGTGGATGAACGCCGCCGGGCAGGTGGCTGGGATGATGCGACATATCCGCCCAGCTAGACAGATCTTGGAGGAGATGGTGGCACAGGCGGCAGAAGTGCTCCAGCAGTGGCCCAACGTCGTGAGTGCTAGATGGGAGGGTGGAAATGAGCGCCGTACTGTATGAGGTGCGCGACGGCATCGCCTACGTGACCTTGAACCGGCCGGAGGTGCATAACGCCATGGACCCACGCATGGTGGTGGAGCTGGCCGAGGCCTGGCTGCGCTTCGAGGCCGACGATGCGGCACGGGTGGCCATCGTCACCGGTGCCGGCGAACAGGCCTTTAGCGCCGGAGCCGATCTCAAGCGCCTCATCCCCCTCGTCACCCGCGCCCGTCAGCCCGAAGACGAATGGGACCGGAGGGTCCTTTACGATCGGGTGGACGGAGTGCGGCTTATAGATGTGGCCCTCATGCGTTTTCGCCCCCTCTACAAACCTGTCATCGCTGCCATCAATGGCTATTGCCTGGCTGGAGGCACTGAGCTGGCCCTGGCCTGCGACCTTCGCGTAGCAGCTGAACATGCTAGCCTGGGCCTCACGGAGCCTAAGCGGGGCCTCATCCCTGGCGGTGGCTCCATGGCCCGCCTCCCCAGGCAGATCCCTTACTGCAAGGCCATGGAGATCCTCCTTACCGGCGACCCCATGCCCGCCCAAGAGGCCTGGCGAGTGGGGCTAGTGAACTACGTGGTGCCCCTGCCCCATCTCATGCCCACAGCCGAGCGGCTCGCCCGTTCTATCGCCGAAAATGGCCCCCTGGCGGTCCGCAAGATCAAGGAGGTGGTAATCAACAGCCTTGGCCTTCCCTTACAGCAGGCCTTTGAGGTGGAAAACGAGGCCTCCCGGATCATCATGCGTAGCGAGGACGCCCGGGAGGGCGCCAGGGCCTTCGCCGAGAAGCGCAAGCCCGAGTTCACAGGTAGGTAGAAATGGATGCTAAGGGCCCCCTTGACGGCATCAGGGTGCTAGAGCTGGGCGCCTATCTGGCTGGCCCCTTCGTCGGCACCCTCTTCGCCGAGATGGGCGCTGACGTCATCAAGGTCGAGAACCCGCAAGGGGGCGACTTCATGCGCCGCACCGGGCGGCCAGAATGGTTCGCCATCGAGGGGCGATGCAAACGCTCGGTGGCCATAGACCTGGGCCGCCCCGAAGGGCGAAGCATCCTTTTAGATCTCGTCAAGAGGGCCGATGTACTGGTAGAGAACTTCCGTCCCGGCACCTTAGAGAAATGGGGTCTGGCCCCGGAGGAGCTTTGGCGCGTCAACCCCGCCCTGGTGATTGTGCGCATATCGGGCTTCGGCCAGTCGGGCCCATACAAGGGGAGGCCAGGGTACGATGGCCTGGCCATAGCCTTCTCTGGACTCCTCTCCCGCATCGGCTACCCTGAGCTGCCCCACCTCCCTCCACCCCTGCCGGGAGTGGTCCTGGCCGACTACACTGCTCCCCTGTTCGCAGCCCTAGGGGCCTTGGCCGCCCTAAGGGCCAGGGACCTCGACCCTAACAGAAGGGGGCAGGTGGTGGAGATAGCCCTATATGAGGCGCCTCTGCGGTTCCTAGGGTACCTAGTGGCCGCCTACTCACGGGATGGCAACCTGCCTGAGAGGGAGGGGCCCTTCAGCCCAGGCGCCGTTCCCGGTGGCTGTTACCTCTGCCGTGATGGGCGGTTCCTCATTGTGCGCGTGTTAGATGAAAACCAATGGCTCGCCTTCTGCCGCGCCATAGGGCGCCAGGACTGGGCCAATGACCACACCCTGCGCTCCCTCGAGGCCAGGGCGCAGAGGCGCCAGTATATAGAGAAGGAAGTGGCCGCCTGGGCCGCCACCATGGACTCCAAGGAGGCGGAGCGCATCTTCCTGGACGCAGGCGTAGTGGCTGGCAGGGTGAACACCATTGCCGACCTCCTAGAAGACCCCCACGTCCAAGAGAGGGGCAGCCTTGTGAAAGTCTGCGACCCGGACTTGGGGGAGTTGGTGGTGCCTCGCCCGGTGCCGAGGTTCAGCCGTACGCCATCGCGCGTGGGCCGTGCTCCCAGGCTGGGGGAACACACCTACGAGGTCCTGCGCGACCTCCTTGGTTACAATGACGCCCAAATAGCAGGCCTGGCTGCCTCGAGAGTGATAACCGGGCCAGGGATCACTGGGAGGTGAATATGGGCCCTCTAGAAGGCATAAAAGTTCTGGAGCTAGGGCAGTGGATCTCGGCCCCAGCAGCAGCTTGCCTCCTCGCCGATTGGGGCGCCCAGGTGGTGAAGGTGGAACCCCCCACAGGCGACCCCATGCGCGCCATGCTCGTTTCCACCTTTCCCTCCGCACGGGCCGAGGGCAACCCCATCTTTGAACAGGTAAATAGGGGCAAGCGCAGCGTGGCCCTAAACCTACAGACCGAGGGGGCAAGAAAGATCTTTTATGAGCTGGTGAGGCGCTGCGACGTCTTTGTGACCAACCTGAGGCCTCGGGCCCTGCAGGAGCTGGGCGCTACGTACGAAGACCTCTCGGCCCATAACGCCAAGCTAATCTATTGCCAGATCAGCGGCTATGGCCATGACCACGAGGAGAGCAATCGAGCTCTCGTGGACGTGGGCGTCTACGCCCGCTTAGGTATGGCGCGTCTGGTGACTCCGCCCCACGATCCAGATGGGGAGCCGCCCCAGGAGCCTAACGGCATCTTCGATAACACCACGGGCATAGCGGCGACAGGAGCCATATGTGCTGCGCTGGTGGAGAGGGCCCGCACCGGCCAGGGCAGGTGGGTGGGCGTTCCCCTCGTGCGCACTGGCGCCTTCATCCTCTCCTGGGACCTGCTACGGGCGGTAAGGCTCGGCACCAAGGTAAGGCCGGTAGACCGTTACCACGTGCGTAACCCCCTCATCAACTGCTACCGGGCTAAGGACGGGCGCTGGCTGTGGCTCCTGTGCGCTCAGCCCGACCGTCACTGGGCACAGCTGTGCCGGGCCTTGGGAAGGGAGGACCTCCTGAGAGATCCCCGCTTCCAGGACATATACGCACGTGCTAGCAACGCCTCCGAGCTGGTGAGGGAGCTAGACAAGGCCTTCGCCCGGCGCACGTTATCCCAATGGGGCCCCATCCTCGACCAACACGATATCTGGTGGGCACCTGTAAACACCGTGAACGAGGCAGTAGAGGATCCTCTAGTGCGCAAGTCCAGCGCTTTCCTGACAATAGGCAACGCGCTCAGAGAGCTTATAGCTGGCCCAGCCGATTTCGCAGAAGCAAGGACACCAAGGACCGTCCCCGAGCTGGGGCAGCACACAGAGGAGGTGCTGCTAGAGCTGGGCTACGACTGGGATAGCATTAGGCAGCTGAAGGAACAAGGCGCCATCATTTGAGGGGGAGCGTGAGATGGAGTTCCGCTTCAGCCAACAAGAAGAGGCGTTCCGGCAGGAAGTACGGGCCTTCCTGGACACCTACCTGCCCCAAGACTGGGACGACACCTTCGATCTAGAGACCACCAGGGGCGTCGACGAGCTGTGGGCCTTTGCCCGCCATCTTCAGGCAGAGTTGGGGAAGCGTCGCTGGCTGGCCCTCGCCTGGCCCCAAGAGCACGGAGGCTTGGGCGCCTCCATCATGCAGCAGGTGGTCTTTAACGAGGAGATGGGCTACCGGAGGGCACCTACTTTGGGCCTTAACATGGGTGTGTACTGGGTGGGTCCCGTACTTATGCTCTACGGCACCGAGGAGCAGAAACGCCGTTTCCTGCCCAAGATCGCCTCTGGCGAGGAGGTATGGTCCACCCTTTACTCTGAGCCTGGTGCAGGATCCGACCTCGCCTCCCTCCAGACCCGGGCTGTGCTTGAGGGCGACTACTGGGTGATCAACGGGCAAAAAATCTGGACATCAGTGGCGCACCGTGCCCAATGGGGATGGCTAGCTGCTCGTACCGATCCCGATGCCCCCAAGCACAAGGGGATCAGCTTGTTCATAGTGCCTATGGACGCGCCTGGCATCGCCATCCGGCCCCTCATCAACATGGCTGGGCATCATGGCTTCAACCAGGTCTTCTTTGACAACGTGCGTATCCCCCGCGAGAACCTGGTAGGGGAGATGAACAAGGGCTGGTACATGTTAGCCGTCTCCTTAGACTTTGAGCGGACCTCTATCTCGAGCGTCGCCAGGACGCAAGGGCTATGGGATGCCCTCCTTCGCTGGGTGCGAAATTCGCCCCAGGCCTCCATCACCCCCCAAGCTAGGCTCGCCTTAGCAGATAGAGGCATAGAGATTCAGGTAGGGAGGTATCTCTCTTACCGAGTGGCATCGCTCCAGGCCGCCGGGCGGGTCCCCAACTATGAGGCCTCAGCAGCAAAGCTGTTCGCCTCGGAGTTAAGTCAACGAGTGGCGGCTACTGGCATGAGAGTCCTAGAGCTGTACGGCCAAGTATGGCGGGGAAGCCGCTGGGCAGCGCTAAAGGGCAGAATCGCTAGGACCTACCTTACAAGCGTCGCCGAGACGATAGGAGGTGGAACGAGCGAGATCCAACGTAACATTATCGCCCAAAGGGGGCTCGGCTTGCCCCGTGGATAGGAGGCGAAAGAAGCCCTTTGCAGAGGACGCTAACTATTTAAGCACCTTGGCAGCACCCTCGACTCAAAACGTAGCGGGGAAGGTGGTGATGTGTATATCTCATCCATGCGGACCCTTATAGGTGTAGGTGGAGCATGGGAGCTTTAGCGCAAGGCCTGACAGATATAGGTCATCTCTTTTTGACGCCCAAGCCGTGGGAAGACTGGGCCCTCTTCGGAGAGCAGATCGCCCGGGGGGTAGCCATAGGTTCTGCTTACGCCCTGTTAGCGCTGGCGATAGTGCTCGTCTTTCGATCTTCGGAACTTCTCAACTTTGCTCAGGGCGAGTGGGGGATGTTCACCACCTTCGTTGCCTGGTCCCTTATAGTTGCTGGCGTTAATTTGGGGGTGAGCTTCCTAGCCGCTACCGCTCTGGGAGCTGCCCTGGCAGCTGTAATGTTCCGACTGATCGTGGAAAAGGTGAAAGAGACGTTGCCTTTGAGCCGGGCTGCTGTGACTATAGCCTTCTTCCTGATTTTCAACAGCGCGGCTGTATGGATCTATGCCCGTGGCCAGCTGCCCAAGTACTTTCCCAGTCCTTTCGGGCTAGAATCGGTGGATTTCGGCCCCTTCACCTTGAGCCGCCACGAGCTGGGGACCCTGTTGGTATCGGTTGGCGTCATGGTGTTGCTCTACTGGTTCTTTACCCGAACCAAGATCGGGCTGGCGATGAGAGCTAGCGCTATCAACCCTTACGCCAGCCGCCTAATGGGCATAAATGTAGGGCAGATGCTGACCCTGGGTTGGGCGCTGGGAGGGGCGTTAGGCTCGGCAGCTGCCTTCTTGGTGGCTCCTTTGACTGGCCTGTTCACAGCCTTTATGTTCCCCATCCTTATATATGCCTTTGCAGGCGCCGTAGTAGGGGGCATCATAAACCCACCCGGCGCGGTGCTGGGCGGCATCCTGATAGGGATAGGAGAGAACCTGCTGGGGACATATACGCCTTCTTGGCTGGGAAGTGAGATGAAGCTCCCCCTGATATTGCTCACCATCATGGCTGTCCTCTTGGTAAGGCCTACGGGCCTGTTTGGTCAGGCAGAGGGGCGCCAAGCATGAGCGTGCTGCTGCTTTGGTTAGCCGTTGCTTTTGTGTATATTGTGGGGGCTGCTGCCCCCGTGGGGAGCCGATGGCGTCTGATCATCGTATCGGCCATCCTTATAGCCATCGCCTGTGCTGCCCCCTTCCTTCTTCCTGTGTACCGAATTAGCCAGCTGGCGCGTTTTTGGGCCCTGGGGATAGCACTGCTAGGCCTTAACATCGTTAGTGGGTATGGAGGTCAGCTATCTTTGGGGCAAGGGGCGTTCATGTTGATGGGCGCCTACACCTTCGCCGTCCTGACGGACAGGGTAGAGCAGTTGGGCCAGGTGGACAGCCACCCTTGGCCATTCTGGGCAGCCTTGGTGATGGCCGGGTTAGTAGCCTGCGCAGCAGGTGTAGTCCTTGGGGCGCTGGCCCTGCGCTGGCGTGGGGTCTTCCTCGCCTTAGGGACGTTCTCCGCTGCTATCGCCCTGCCCCACATACTGCTGCGGTACGATAACTTCTCTGGCGGGGCAAGGGGGCTCCGTTTTGGGGCCACTCCTCCCCCACCCTTCCTTAGAGGCCTCCTAACACAGCATGAGTGGATCTACTTTCTCGGCCTGGTGTCTTTTCTGGTGACATTCTACCTCTGCTGGAATCTAGTGCGGGGGCCTTGGGGGAAGGGGCTGGTGGGCACGAGGGACTCGGAGGTAGCAGCCAGGGCCATAGGCATAGATGTCACGCGCGTTAAGGTGGAGGCCTTTGCTTTAAGCGCTGCCCTAGGAGGCATAGCCGGTGGGCTCTACGTGATACCCCTCAGGTTCGTCATGCACGAGACCATCGAACCCTTGGAGAGCATCTACCTGTTCCTTGCTCTTGTCGTAGGGGGTCTTGGGAATCTGGGCGCTGCGATTCCGGCCGCAGCCCTTTTGACCTATCTGCCCACAGACCTCGTCCGAGTGGTGGGCCAGATGCCCGGGCTGGGGGTTGAGCTGGTGAGCCGGGCGCCGGGCCTGATCCAGGGGGCTCTGGTTATTTTGGTGCTACTCCTGATGCCGGAGGGGGTGATGCCCACCTTGCAGAGACTCCAGGCACAATACGTGGCGATATCGCTCCATCGCCTGCCGACTGCCATCCTCCCAATCCGGCTCCTGTCAGCCTTCATCAGGAAGCGGATGGCTTTGGCAAACGG
>JAUQPQ010000076.1 GCA_030550295.1 Chloroflexota bacterium | reverse complement strand
CTGGTGATATAGCTGATGGGAGCTAGACGCAGGGCCCGCGTCTTGGCACTCAAGGCCCTCTACGAGATGGACATGGCTGGCCATCCTGCCCCTCAAGTCCTGGAACGCCTTGCCCAGGAAGAGGGGGCAGAGGGGGAAGCAGCCGAGTATGCCCGTCATCTGGTTCAAGGGGTCCTTGAGCACCTCAGCCAGATAGATAAAGTCATCAGGCGCAAGGCACCCCTCTTCCCCCTAGAGCAGATAGCCGCCATCGACCGCAACATCTTGCGCATTGCCATTTATGAGGTGCTTATAGATAATAGGGTGCCGGTGCGGGCGGCCATTAATGAGGCGGTGGAGCTGGCCAAACAGTACGGCAACGAAAGCTCCCCCCGCTTCATCAACGGGGTGCTGGGCGCCGTCAGCACCTTGGCATCACCACGCTAATCCCTAAGGAGGTGACCTATGGCGACAGTCTTTGAGAGAGTACGTAGGATCATAGCCCAACAGTTAGGCGTTGACGAGAGCCAGATCACCCCCCAGACCTCCTTCGTAGAAGACCTGAACGCCGATTCCTTGGACTTGGTAGAGCTTATCATGGCCCTGGAAGAGGAGTTCAGCAAAGGAGGCAAGACCTTCGAGATATCCGATGAAGACGCCGAGAAGATCGTCACTGTTCAGGACGCTGTCAACTACATCATCGACCG
This sequence comes from Chloroflexota bacterium, assembly GCA_030550295.1. Classification (GTDB taxonomy): domain Bacteria; phylum Chloroflexota; class Dehalococcoidia; order SM23-28-2; family HRBIN24; genus JAVVHA01. The sequence goes on along the minus strand of JAUQPQ010000076.1, from coordinate 6,604 downwards.
TGGGATCGCCGAGGACGAGCCCGAATAATAGCTAGCAGCGGGGACAGGGCGGTGGTGAATTGCAGTTCTTTGGTATTGGGCCTCTGGAACTGTTGATGATCCTGGTTGTGGCCCTCATCGTTTTGGGGCCACAACGCCTGCCGGAGGCAGCTATATATATCGCCCGGGCCATTAAGGCGGTGCGCCGCTACGCAGCTACGATTACAGCCGAGTTCCGGCGCGAGTTCCGGGAGGCCTACGAGGAGATAGAGCAGATGCGCATGGAACTGCAAGAGCTGCGGCAGGCGCTGCGGGAACACGCCGCCCAGGTAGAGAGGGAATTGCAAGAGGCGGCCCATAAGGCTGAGTCCTCCCTATCTGCCCAGGAGCCAGGGGATAACCCCTCTTTAGCTGATCCTCGTCCTCCCCAGGGCCCCAGTCCATGAGTCCGCCCCCCGCCGAGGAGAGGCCCTCTCCAGAAGAGGCGGAGGGCAAATACATGACCATCCTGGAGCATCTGGAAGAGCTCCGGTGGCGCCTATTTGTGGGGGCCCTATGGGTAGTGATAGGCCTTGCTATCTCCGCTGCTTTTGGGGAGAGGATCATCCAGTTCCTGAAGGAACCAGCTGAGGCCCGCCGTCCAGACTTCTCCCTCCAGTTCATAGAGCCCTTTGAGTTCGTCATGACCTATTTTCGGGTCTCCCTGTTGGGTGGGCTGATATTTGGCATGCCTATGGTGGTATACCAGCTCCTTATGTTTATAAGCCCAGGCCTCACCAGGCAGGAACGGCGCTGGGTTTGGGGCACCGTTTTAGGCGCCTCCATACTGTTTATGAGCGGATGTGCCTTCGCCTACTATGTGGCCCTACCTCCAGCCCTGAGCTTCCTCCTCCAATTCGGTCGTGATATCGCCCAGCCCAACATCCGCATCGGCAGCTACATTGACTTTGTCACTCGCCTCATCTTCTGGACGGGGGTAGCCTTTGAGGTTCCCCTCATCGTCGCCTACTTAGCTAGGTTCCGCATTGTCAACTGGCGACAGCTCCTCAGGTGGTGGCGGATGGCCGTAGTGGGGGCCTTTGTGTTGGCCGCCATCGTCACCCCTAGCATAGATCCGGTCACCCAGTCCTTGGTGGCAGGGCCCATCATCGCCCTATACCTTTTGGGGGTGGGCCTCGCCTGGGCCCTTGAGCCCAAATCGCAGCCATCTCCATCTCAGCGCCCCACAGACCTACCTGCTGCTTAAGGTGAAAAGTAAGGTTTTACCCGATGGAAGTTGACCTTGTTACATTTATAATCGCCTATTGAAGGAGGGGATATAGTGATAAGAGCTGAGGTGGCCCAGGAGCTGCGGCGGCGGGGTATTAGGGTGACTGCCCAGCGGATGGCGGTGGCAGAGGCCATCTTGGGGGGGCACGAGCACCTCACTGTCCAGGAGATATATCAGCGTGTGAAGGAGCGCTTCCCCCACATCACCATAGGCACCATCTATAACACTTTAGAGGTGCTCACCTCCAGCGGCATCGTCCAGCCTCTCCCCTTCCCTAGGGGGACAAAGTACGACACGAACATGGAGCCGCACATAAACTTGGTCTGCATTCGGTGCGGCCATATCGAGGACGTGAGGGACGAGGAAGGCCTTCTCCAGCGCTTGGCCCAAGAGGCTAGCCACTGCTCTGGTTACCGCACCGTCTCCCACCACATGGACATTTACGGTTTCTGCCCCCGCTGCTCCTCCTGAGACCTGACGGCTAACATTGGGGCCCCCTATACTGATGGGGGGCCCTGAGATGGCATCGAGGCCACAACGGGGTTGGTTTGCTTCGTGGCGGGGGGCCTTTTTGTCTCTGCAGGTGCGCAACTTCCGCGTCTATTGGCTGGGCCAGGCCCTCTCCATGACCGGTCGCTGGATGCAAACTGCCGCCAACGGATGGCTAGTGACGGATCTTACCGACTCGGCCTTACTGGTAGGGATGGTGGTAATGGCCCAGTTTCTGCCCATCCTCCTTCTGGCCTTGGTAGCCGGGGTGGTGATCGACCGCGTAGATAAGAGGCGTTTCCTTATGGCTATGGAGATGGCGGGCATGATCCAGGCCCTCACGGTGGGGATGCTTGTAGTTACGGGTACCATAAGGCTATGGCACCTCTTCCTTTTGGTAGCTGCCTTAGGGACTATAAACGCCTTTGCGCAGCCTGCCCGCCAGACGTTTATTTCGGAGCTGGTGAGGGTGGAGCTGGTGCCCAACGCGGTGGGGCTGCATTCGCTGGCCTTTAATGGGTCGCGGATGATAGGTCCGGCAGTGGCTGGAATCGTCATTGCGGCCGTAGGAATAGGCGAGACGTTCCTGTTGCAGGCAGCCTTCATGCTCCCTTCGGTGTTGGCTTTAGCATCGCTAAGGACTGAGGAGATGCAAGGGGCACCTCGCGCCTCTGCTGGCCCCCTCTGGCGGGAGCTGAAGGAGGGCCTAAGGTATGTGATCTCCTCCCCTCCCATATTACAGCCCGTTCTCATGATGGCCTTCATAGGGACCTTCGGCTATAACTTCACGGTGGCCTTGCCCTTGCTGGCCCGCCAGTCTCTTCATGTGGGGTCGGCAGCCTATGGGCTCATGAGCTCGGCCATCGGTGCGGGGTCAATAATAGGGGCCCTTATATTGGCCTATGGACGGCAGGCCAGCGAGGCACGTCTTTTAGTGGGGGCGGGGGCCTTCAGTCTCCTCTTGGTGGGGCTGGGCCTGTCACCTTTCTACCCCCTTTCTATGGCCATCTTGGCCCTTCTGGGGATGGCTGGTGTCACCTTCACTGCTACAGGCAATGCCCGCCTCCAGATCCTTTCGCCTGACCACCTAAGGGGGAGGGTGTTGAGCGTCTGGTTCTTGCTCTTTGCAGGTAGCACGCCCATTGGCAGTGCTCTGCTGGGCGTCGTTGCCAATGCCACCAGCATCTCTACGGCGGTGGCTATTTTTGGCCTTCTGTGTAGCATAGGGGTTTTGCTAGGGCTTATCCGCCGTCCCTACCCCGTTCATCTCCCTGCCCCTTCCATGGCCCAGCGCCACACCTACCACGACCCTTCATCCCAGCAGTGATCTCATTTGGGGCGTAGGACTTTTGCCCCACACGAGGAAGGGCCTTTCGGCCCCAGACAAAGGGACAAAAGGCCCTAACCCTCCCTTTGGAAGGGGCTAGAAATTTGGGCTTGAAATGTCCCGAACATCAGTTGCTCTTGGCTTAGGACATGGCACCAACTATGCCTTTCATGCCTTGCTAGAGATCGCGCAGGCCCCACAACCCCTCACCGCAATAGAGGTAGCTGACGCCCTTGGGGTGCCGGCACCTTACATGGCCAAGCTGCTGCAGCGGTTAGCCCACGCTGGTCTGGTAAAGGGCCGCCGAGGGCGCAAAGGAGGATACTCCCTAGGCAGAGATGCCCACGAGATGACCCTATGGGACGTGGCCTTGGCCGTAAGCGAGGGCTGGATGCGTAATAGCCCTTCCCTGGACTTACCCTCTTGCGCCAACTGCCCTTTGGCCAACCGTTGCCCTCTCAAGAGCGTCATGCTTGGGCTCCAGGGGCAGGTGGAGAGGGCCTTTAAGGGTATCACTGTGGGAGCGGTCTTGGCCCAGCTAACCCCCAGGGAATGATGTAGCGGCCGAAAGCGCCAGTAAAAGGGGGCACCTTCGCCTAATGACACCTGTAGTGGGGTCTATGTAAGCCCCGGCTCGGATATGGGGAGGCGAAGGACATCTACGGCAACACCACCTCCGCCCGCTGGGATCCCCATACATGCATAAGCGGCACCTCTTACATACGCCGGCTCTATTTCGAAACGCAGGGCGAAGGGGGCTTTCGTCCGCAAGGGCTTGAAGGCGTGGGTAGAGGCAGGCTTTCCGCGCGATCTGCAGACAGGGGCCCCCCAGGCGAGTACTTCCGGCGGGGCAAAGACGAATTCGTATCCCTTAGATGGGACGAGGCCTTTGAGCTGATGGCCAAGGCCCTCATCTCCCAACTCAGAACGCCGTGGGTATAGGCTGCCCCTACCCAGCTGGGACACCTCCCATTGGGGGCCTAGCGTAGCTGCCCATGAGGGCCTCAGCAACACCTTGCCCCTTGGCTCAAGCCTTTCTGCCAAAAGCTACAGGAGGAGGCCTCCCAGCCTGCCTTCTTGGCCTTGGCCCAGCTGATAGGCCTGATGGCAGAGGAGAGGTAGAGGGTTTTTAAAAAAATTTGGCTGCGGGGCTAGGATTCGAACCTAGACCCTCCTGGTCCAGAGCCAGGCGTGCTACCGTTACACCACCCCGCAGCGCCATTAAGTAATTTTAGGGCCCCACCCCATTACCTATCAAGGCCGCATGATTACTTCCAGGTAGGCCTCCCCTTACTCACAAGAGGCCCTAACCCGCCTCCCAGCGCCAGATGCCCCTCCGGTGCTTTGCAGGCAGTTAGGGCTCAGTTAGGCGTACCTCTCCTCGCGCCAAGGGTCGCCCCGCATGTGATAGCCGTACATCTCCCAAAAGCCGGGTCGGTCCTTGGTCATAAACTCTAAGGCGCGTACCCACTTGGCGCTCTTCCAGAAATATAAGTGAGGAACCACTAGCCGGACGGGCCACCCGTGCTCGGGCGAAAGGTCTTTCCCGTTGTGCCTGTAGGCCAGAAGGACGTCTGGAAGCAAAAGGTCTTCCAGAAGGATATTGGTGGTGTAGCCGCCATAACAGTGGGCCATAACGGCCTTAGCTTCCGGCAGCGGCCGACACAAGGCCACCACGTCTTTTGCCCTCACTCCCTCCCACTCGTCCCCCACTCGGCTCCAGCCGGTGACGCAATGGATATCGCATACGAGTTTAGTCTTGGGGAGGGCCATGAACTCTTCCCAACTGAGCTCCACCTCCCTCTCCACCGCCCCAAATAGGCGAAGGCGCCACCGCTCTAAGGGGATTACGGGTGTGCCCCCGTAGGTCATCACGGGCCAGCCCACCACCAACCTTTGGCCGGGGGGCAACCGGTCTTTTTGTCCTCCGCGCCCCTCTCTCTCCATACCCCTCACCGTTTTAGGAGAAGTTTCTCCTGCTCAAACTCTGATTCTTCAGGATAGCACACCCTAGAGGGATGTTCCAAGGCGGCTTATCATCGATGGTGGGCTATGGCGAGGCAGCTTTGGGCATTCCTTGGGGCAGGAGCGGCAGTGGTGGCCCTGGACCAGGCCTCCAAAGAGGCGGTACGCTCCCTCATGGAGGTAGGCCAGTATTTCCCAGGGCCTCGCTGGCCCTTACGCTTGCACTACGTCACCAACACGGGGGCAGCCTTCGGCATCTTGCAAGACCAAACCGCCTTCTTGGCTTTGACTTCCCTTATAGGGATAGGGGCCATCCTTTTCTATTTTTGGCGGCAGAGGGGAGGGCTTATAGAGTCGGTGGCCTTGGGGATGATGATAGGAGGGGCCATAGGCAACCTGGTAGACAGGGTGCGCCTGGGCGAAGTGGTCGATTTCCTTTCGTTTCCCCATTATCCCTCCTTTAATGTGGCGGATATGTCCATTGTCCTGGCCCTCACGGTACTGATCGGGACAGCCCTCTTAGGCAGGAGGCCCAAGGAGGACACCCAGCCAGTCCATGAAGCGGATCGAGATTGAGGTTGCCGAGGGCGGGGAGCGGTTAGACGTCTTCCTTTCTCACCAGGTAGAGGGGCTATCGCGCAGTCAGGCCCAGCGCCTCATCGAAACGGGGATGGTGACAGTGAACGGGGTTGTGACTAAACCTGGCAGGTTAGTCCGCCCCGGCCAACGTATAGTAGTAGTCATACCGCCCCCCGAAGTCCCTAGGCTTGAGCCGGAGCCCATGCCCCTATCGATTGTCTATGAGGACGAGGACGTACTTGTGATAGACAAGCCAGCCCATATCCCTGTCCATCCTGGGCCGGGCCACCCTAGAGGCACACTAGTGAATGCCCTCCTGGCCCTCCGCCCCCAACTGAAGCAGGTAGGGGAGGAGATACGGCCCGGCATCGTCCACCGCCTAGATAAGGGGACCTCAGGCCTTCTGCTTGTGGCCAAGAATCTCAGGGCCCACCGCCACCTGGTGGAGGAACTAAAGGCCCGCCGTGTCTACAAGCTGTACCTGGCCTTGGCCCATGGCCTGCCAACACCGCCTCAAGGGATCATTAACGCCCCCATTGGGCGTCACCCTAAAGAGCGTAAGCGTATGGCGGTGGTAGAAGGGGGCCGGCCGGCAGAGACCCGTTACAGCTTGCGAGAGGCACTAGGGAGGTGTGCCCTCCTGGAAGTAGAGCCCATAACTGGGCGAACCCATCAGGTGCGCGTCCATCTGGCCTATCTTGGCCACCCCATTGTGGGCGATGCCCTCTACGGTCGTCCTTCCCACCTTTTAGATAGGCCTTTCCTCCATGCTCACCGTTTAGGGGTCTTCCTGCCCAACGGGAGGTGGGAGGAATTCACCTCGTCTTTGCCCCCAGACTTGGAGGCCGTCCTAACCGCTATCAGGAATGGGGCCAGCCCCTAAAGGCCTGGGGCCTTACCCATCCCTATAGGCTTCACCCCTGTAGCGTAAACGTATATGCGTTCCCAGTGATAAGAGCTGGGGAAGTTACGCTGGGGTGGGAAGTAGGCCAAAA
>JAUQPQ010000005.1 GCA_030550295.1 Chloroflexota bacterium | reverse complement strand
GTCTCTTTATCTGTCTCCACAACCAGGTCTGGAGACTCTGGCTCCTCGTAGGGATCGCTTATGCCGGTGAAGTTCTCTATCTCGCCCCTGAGAGCGCGGGCATATAGCCCCTTCACGTCCCTCTCCATCAGCACCTCTAGGGGGCACCGCACATACACCTCTAAGAAGCGACCGATAAGGCTACGGGCATACTCCCTTCCCTCGCGATAAGGGGAGATTAGGGCGACGATGACAGCTACCCCATTGCGGGCAAGCAAGTGGGCCACATAGGCCACCCTACGCATGTTCTCCAGCCGGTCCTCCTGGCTGTAGCCTAGCCCCTTGCTGAAATGGCGCCGCACTTCATCGCCATCGAGCACCTCCACTCGCCAGCCCCCATCTTTAAGGGCCTCTGCTAAGGCATTGGCGATGGTGCTTTTGCCAGCCCCTGAAAGGCCCGTTAGCCACACCACGAATCCCTGTTCGCCCATAGCTTCCGCCTCCGACTAGGTACCTACGGCCAAGCTCTCGAGATTAACCCCCTGCGGCTTCACGGCCAAGGTGACGGTGGCCTCCTCCGTCTCTAGGGTGATGGTGTAGTGCCCTAGGGTCCGCATCGCCACCCTTACGCCGGTAAGGGTGCGGCCCTTTAAAGCCATAAGGGCTCTGTTTACCTCCTCCAGAAGGGAGCCCAGCTCCTGCCCCTTAGGCGTGCGACGAAAGAGGTCAGTAAAGATCCTCTCCCCTTCAGCCCGGTAGAGGAGGCGTGCCCGCCCCGTCTCGAGGGCGAGGGCCAGGAGGCCCTCCAGGGCAGGCAGTAGCTCTTGAGGGATTGCCCCTTCCTGGACGGCGGTGGCCAAAGCCAGGAATTGGCCCTTCCTCCTCTCGTCCAGGGCAGGGATGAGGGAGGCCAACTCGGAGGCCAGCAGTTCCTGTTCTTCCTCGTTAAGGAGCAAAGCCTCTTCCTTCATATCCCGTGGGCCTCCTTGAGAATGGCCTCAGCCTCGTGCTCGAACCCTCCCGTCTCAATTGGGCAGTGGATGCCACACTCCTTTGGGGCCCCGATCTCCCACCACCAGCGGCCGGCCCGGTCGTCTTCACCTGGCCGAATGGGGCGGGTGCAGGGAGCGCAACCTATGCTTGTGTAGCCTTGGTCGTAAAGGGGGTGATAGGGTACGTTGCGCTGGCGGAGGTAGTCCCACACCTCCTCCTTGGTCCAGTCGGCCAAGGGGTTGATCTTCACGATGCCACCGTGGTCGTGGTCGATCTCCACCTTTCGTATTGCGGCCCTGGAGGCCCACTGTTCCCGGCGGAGGCCGGTGAACCAGGCATCCAGCTGCCCCAGGGCCCTTATTAGGGGGCGTACCTTACGGATCTGGCAGCAGAGGAGGCGGAGGGGGACCGCCTTGTAGAACAGGTTAACCCCGTGACGGCGGACCATCGCCTCGACCTCCCGGCCATCGGGGAATAGCACCCGCCAGCGGGCCTGACTGTAGGCCTCCCTCACCTGGTCTAGGAAGGCGTAAGTGGCATCGTGCAGACGCCCCGTGTCCACAGTGATGACCTGGATGTCTGGCTTAATTTGGTAGGCCATGTCCAGCACTACCATCCCCTCTGCCTGGAGGGCGGTTACCACTGCTACCCGGTCACCAAAGGTGTCGATGGCCCAGGCGATGACCTCCTGGGGCTCCTTATCGTCCAGCTCTATGGCGATCTCACCTATCTCTAGGTCGTCGAAGAGCAGGCGCTGTGCCATTTGCTCACCCCCTTCTTAGCCGCCAGCCATGGCCAGCAAGATGACCAGCTCGTCCCCCTCCTTGAGGAGCGTATCCAGGCCTGCAAGGGAGCGGATGTCCTCCTCGTTCACGTAGAGGTTGAGGGAGGCGTCCACCTCTCCCTCTGGGGTGAGGAGGCGTTCCTTCAGCCTGGGGAAGCGCTGAGAAGCCTCCTCGATGGCCTGACGCACCGTCCCAGGAGAGACCTCTACCAAGTCTAGGCCATCGGTAAGGTCCAGGAGGGGGCCCGGTATGCGGATGAAGGCCTTGGCGGGGGCCTCCTCCTTAAGGGGCTGGCCCAGGGCGATGGCCTGGAGCTCCTCATCGGTGTGGGCATCGCAGAAATCTCTAAAGGAATAGGTGCCGTTTCGCGATGCCTTCGCCTCCAGCCAGGCCCCTACTAGCCTCTCCAAGACGGGTATAACCTGGTCATGAGGGACACGTCGCAGAAGGGGCCGACCGATAGCGGCCTTTCTCCCCAGCCCACCCCGCAGGGTGACATCGTAGGCCTCCACTTTGGTCGCCCCGGGGCCAGGAGCAGTGGTGCCCTGGAGGCCGATCTCCCCTACCCAGTGGTGGGCACAGGCGTGAGGGCAGCCGTCCATATAGATCTTGAGCCCCTCTATGGCGCGGCCAAATCGCTCTTCCAGGGCGCCCACGATCTCGGCCAGCTTCCCTTTCGTCTCAGCCACGGAGTAGTTGCAGAACTCGTGGCTAGTGCAGGCAGTGGAGTTGGCGTAGAGGCGGTGACGGTCGTGAGGAAAGCCGATCTGGGCCACCTGCTCCAAAAGCCACTTTAGCTTTCCGGCAGGGACGTTGCCTACGATGAAGTTCTGCTCGCGGGTGAAACGTATGTCTCCCCCTATCTCCTCCACCACATCGGCCAGCTGTTGCATCTGCTGGCCCGTCATCCAGCCGTTGGGGACGGGGAAGCCCACGTAGTAGAACCCCTCCTGCTTCTGGGGGTGGATGCCCATGTGGTCTCCCTCCCCTATAGGTGGAGGGGCCGCCCCATCCTCAAGGCGGCGGCCTAGCCTCTCCTCCACCATCTGGCGCACCCCCTCCGGCCCATAGTCGTCCATAAGGAACTTAATGCGGGCCTTGGCCCGGCTGAGGCGGTAGCGGTTATTGTGTTGCCAGACATCGGTCACCGCCCGCAGGACGTCCACCGCCTCCTCCACTGGCACAAAGACCCCTAAGTCGCGGGAGATGCGGGGAGTGGCAGAGAGGCCACCACCTACCCTGACAGCAAAGCCCAAACGGCCATCCTTGACGGTACCTATCAGGGCTACGTCGTGGATCTCAGGGGCGTTGCATTGGTAAGGACAGGCACTTATGGTGAACTTCTGCTTCCGGGGCAGATTGGAATACTCACGGTTGCCCCAGAAGAAGCGGGCCGCCGCCTCAATGACGGGGCGCACATCGAACAGCTCCTCCCGGCTGATGCCATTTACGGGGCAACTGGTGATATTGCGTACCGTATCGCCCTCGGCCCCTACCGTGGTGAGCCCCGCCTCCCTAACCGCCTCCAGTACCTCCGGCAACTTCTCCATGCGCACCCAGTGAAGCTGTATCCCTTGCCGAGTGGTGAGCTCGCCATAGTTTCGCCCATACCGCAAAGAGATGGCGCCGATGGCCCTAAGCTGGGCAGGGAAGAGAAGGCCACCCGGTACCTTGATGCGCACCATGAACGTGCCCACCTTGGGCTTGTCATGACAGATCCCCCACCAGTAGAGACGAACTATGTCCTCCTCAGGCACCGCCTCGTACCCCCTGGCAATGAGCTGAGGAAGCTCTTGAATAATGTCCAGGGGAAACTTCTCCTGCTTCATCCTCTCAATGCTGTTCCGCTTTAGCACCAGCTCCCAACTCGGCTCCTCTACCCTTACCTGCGCCATCCTAATAACCCTCTTTGTTGATATTATAACTCGACTTACTCGAGAAAACTTTAGCATGGGGAGGGGGTAGTGTCAAGGGCTCAGGTTTGGATTAGGAGGGCGCGAGGCCAATTGGGGGGGTGGAAGGAGAGGTGGGCATGAGGGAGGTAAGTGAGGGCGAGGTGGGAGATGTTAGGGGCCTGGCGGGGGTCTAGCTCCAAGATGAGGGCGCCGCCGGGGCGGATGGCGCTGGGCGCCTGGGCCAGCAGGCGGGAGATTACCCTTAGGCCTTGGGGGCCGCCGTCCAAGGCCTGGCGTGGCTCCCAACGCAGCTCGGGAGGGGCAGAGGCTAGCTCCTCTGTGGGGACGTATGGGAGGTTGGCCACCACCAGGTGAAGGGCTAGTCGAAAGGGGGTAAGGAGATGGGCCAACAGCAAATGGACGTGCCCTTCCAGGCCGAGGCGGCGGGCGTTATGGGCAGCCAAGGCCAGGGCTGAGGGCGATATATCGGTGGCCACAACCTGGACAGGCGTCGGCGAGTAGTAGGCGATGGCCAAGGCGATGGCTCCGCACCCAGTGCCTACATCGGCCACCCAATGAAGGCCTCGCCTCCTCTTCAGCCAGGTGAGGGCCAACTCCACCAGTAGCTCCGTCTCCTGACGGGGGATAAGGGCGACAGGGGAAACCTCCAACTCTAGGCCGTAGAACTCGCGCCGCCCCAGGATATAGGCAAGGGGCTCCCGGGAAGCCCTCCTGCCCACAAGGCAAAGGAAGCGATGAAAGGCCTCTGAGGGCAAAGGGGTATGGAGGCGGGCATAGAGCTGGGCCCGGCTGAGCCCCAGGGCATGGGCAAGGAGCAGCTCCGCCTCTAGGTGGGCCTCCGTCACGCCTGCCCCCTGGAGGAGACGACGGGCCCAGGCCACCGCCTCCCTTACAGTCACATCCGCTGTCCCTGGAGGAGCCTCCCTTCCTCGGCCTCCAGAAGGGAATCGATGATGGGGTTCAGGTCCCCGTCCAGGACGCCCTGAAGGTTGTAGATGGTGAGGCCGATGCGATGGTCGGTGACGCGGTCCTGGGGGAAGTTATAGGTGCGGATCTTCTCGGCCCGCTCACCGGTTCCTACCTGGGCGCGGCGGGCGGCACCTATCTCCTCTTGCTGGCGACGGCGCTCCAGGTCCAGAAGACGGGCCCGTAAAAGCTGCATGGCCCGCTGGCGGTTGCGAATCTGGGAACGGTCGTCCTGGCAGACGACGGTGATGCCCGTAGGTATGTGGGTGATGCGCACCGCGCTAGCCGTCTTCTGCATGTGTTGGCCCCCCGGCCCCGAGGAGCCAAAGGTCTCCACCTTCAAGTCCTTCTCGTCGATGTGGAGCTCCACTTCGTCCGGCTCTGGCAGGACGGCTACCGTGGCGGTGGACGTGTGGATGCGGCCTCCTGCCTCGGTAACGGGGACCCGCTGGACGCGGTGGACCCCCGATTCGTGCTTCAAGCGGGAGTATGCCCCCTTCCCCCTCACCTCAAAGATGACCTCTTTAAAGCCGCCTAAGTCGCTGGGGTGGCTGGAGATAATCTCCACGTCCCACCCCTGGCGTTCGGCGTAGCGGTGGTACATGCGAAATAGGTCGGCGGCGAAGAGGGCCGCCTCCTCACCACCAGCGGCAGCCCTTATCTCAATAATTACATCCCGGTCCTCGTAGGGGCTCTTGGGGATCAGCTGGAGCTTCAGCTCCCGCTCTAAGGTAGCCATGGCCTCTTGGGCCTCTTTTAGCTCGGCGCGGGCCAGGGCGGTCAGCTCAGGGTCGCTTGTTTCCTGGAGGAGCGCTTCCGCCTCCTCTGCACGGCGCTTCGTCTCCTTGTAGCGTTGGTAGAGGGATACCACCTTCTCCAGGGCAGCATGCTCCTTGGCCACCCCTTGTAGGCGATTATAGTCCGATGCTATGGCCGGGTCGGCCATCTGACGGGCCAACTCGTGATAACGTCGCTCTAGCTCCTCTAATTTCTCCCACATAGCGATAACTAAAGGGCCACATCGGGCCCCAAGGCCATTATACCATCAGGGGGAAAGGATCCTCTGAAGGAGGGCCGAGGCAGGCAACGTCTCCTGGTAGCCGTCGGCCAGGCGGCGTAGCGTTATGGATCCTTCCTGAAGTTCTCGGGGCCCCAAGATGGCCACGTAGGTGATGCCCCTGGCATCGGCTTGGCGCATCTGGGCCTTAAGGGACCTATCGCCTGTGGCCAATAGCACTGATATCCCTTTCTGGCGCAGCTCGCTGGCCAACCGGAAAGCAGGTAGGCGGGCCTCTGCCCCCTGCCAGGCCACATAGACTTGGGGCCTCCCTGGGGCCGGAACCGGCACCTCCTGGCGTTTAAGCTGGATGATGATGCGTTCTACGCCGGTGCCAAACCCTACGGCAGGGGTGGGAGGCCCTCCCAACATCTCCACCAGCCCATCGTAGCGGCCTCCACCCCCCAGGGCCGATTGGGCCCCCTCCTCTGGGGGGTGGACTTCAAAGACGGTGCGCGTATAGTAATCGAAGCCACGCACAAGCCGCGGCTGCATCGTATAGGGCACATCCACCGCCTCTAAATAGCGGCCCACTTCCGATAGATGGTCGCGGCAAGGGCCACACAGGTGCTCCAGCATCGACGGGGCCTCAGCGATGACCGGCTGACACTGCTCTTGTTTACAGTCCAGTAGGCGCAGAGGGCTACGGTGGAAGCGTGCCTGGCAATCGGGACAGACGTGGGCGAGCCTGTCGCGGTAGTACCGGCGCAGGGTTTCCACGTACTGGGGCCTGCACTGCCCATCGCCTATGGAGTTGAGGTACAAGGTGAGGTTGCTCAGGCCCAGCTCTTGGTAGAACCGCCATAGAAGCTCTATCACCTCAGCATCGAGGGAGGGGCTAGAATCGCCCAACGCCTCTGCTCCCAACTGATGGTGTTGACGGTAACGCCCCGCCTGAGGACGGTCGTACCTGAAGATAGGGGCCCAGTACCAGAGGCGCACCGGCTGGGGACGACTGCCCATCCCATGCTCCAGATAGGCCCGGCAAACAGGGGCAGTCCCCTCAGGACGTAAGGCAAGCTCCTGCCCCCCACGATCACGGAACACGTACATTTCCTTCTGGACGATATCGGTGGCCTCGCCGGTGGTGCGGGTAAATAGGGAGGCCGTCTCAAACACAGGGGTATCTATCCTCTCGTACCCAAAAAGGCGACAGATACGGGATGCGGTATCCCGCACGTAGTCCCAGTAAGCCTGGTCTTCAGGCAAGATGTCCTGGGTGCCGCGAGGGGCCTGGTAACGTAAGGACATGGCCTACATGCGCAAGGATGCCCAATGTGAGGATACTAAAAGCCCCCTCCCCCTCACAAGCCAGCACAACATCTGTGCTAGACTCTACATTGTGAAGGTTCATAACGTCTCCCCTGAGCAGCTCCTAGGCAAAGTTCGCCAGTACCTGCCCCCAGATGGGGTGAAGTTGGTATCGGAGGCGCTAGAGTTCGCCTCCCGCTGCCATGAGGGACAGAAGCGCCTAACTGGCGATCCTGCCATCACTCATCCCCTGCACGCCGCCTACAGTATCGCCCAGCTACAACTGGACGCCGAGGCGGTGGCCGCTGCCCTCCTCCACGATGTCCAGGAGGACTGTGGGGTGAGCAACCAGGAGTTGGCCCAACGCTTTGGCCCAGGGGTAGCCCGGCTGGTAGAAGGGGTAACCAAGCTAGGCCAAATCCCCTGGGAGAAGCTAGAGGACAAGGCTGAAGGGGAGCGGCTTGCGGCGGAGAACCTGCGCAAGATGTTTCTGGCCATGGCCCGCGACCTGCGCGTTGTCCTCATAAAGCTGGCCGACCGCCTCCATAACATGCTCACCCTTTACGCCTTGCCCCAAGAAGACCAGGTACGCATCTCCCATGAGACGCTGGAGATCTACGCCCCTCTGGCCGGTCGGCTGGGGATCTGGCAGTTCAAATGGCAGTTGGAGGACTTGGCCTTCCGCTACTTGGAGCCGGAGCAATATCGGGCCATAGCCAGGATGCTGGCAGCCAAGAGAGAGGCGAGGCAGCAATACATCGAGCAGACCTGCCGCATCCTCCAAACGGAGATGGAGCGCAACGGCCTCAGGGCCGAAGTACACGGACGGGCCAAGCACATATACAGCATCTACCAGAAGATGCGCCGCTACGCTGCTGAAGGGCGCAACCCCCAAGAGATCTATGACCTACTGGCGGTGCGCATCCTGGTGGACACCGTGCCCGAGTGCTACCGGGCACTGGGCATCGTCCATAGCTTGTTTACTCCCATCCCGGGCACCTTCGATGACTACATAGCCAAGCCTAAGGCCAGCATGTACCAATCCCTCCACACCACCGTCATGGGCCCTGGAGGGCATCCCCTAGAGGTGCAGATCCGCACCTATGAGATGCACCAAGTGGCCGAATATGGGGTGGCAGCCCACTGGCGCTACAAGGAGGGAGAGCCGCCCGATCGCCACTACCAAGAGAAGCTGTCATGGTTACGCCAGCTCCTGGAATGGCAAAGGGAGATATCTGGTGCCCAGGAGCTAGTAGAGGCCATAAAGTCGGACATCTTCCAGGACCAGGTGTTCGTCTTCACCCCCAAGGGGGAGGTAAAAGAGCTCCCGCGAGGGGCCACCCCCATCGATTTCGCCTATCGCATCCACACTGACCTGGGCCACCGCTGCGTGGGGGCCAGGGTGAACGGGCGCCTCGTCCCCCTCAACTACCAGCTACAGAACGGGGACGTAGTAGAGATCATCGCCAGCAAGACGGCCAAAGGCCCCTCTCGGGACTGGCTGAATCCCGAGCTGGGCTACGTACGCACCAGCCACGCCCGTCAGAAGATAAGGCAGTGGCTAAAGCGCCAGGAACGAGGGGAGAACGTGGCTCGGGGCCGGGAGATGCTTCTGCGGGAGCTTTCTCGCCTGGGGCTAGAGCTCTCCCGCGTGCAAGATGATCTTCTGCGCGCCTTCGGCCTGAGCGACGTGGAGGAACTTTTCTTCCGCATCGGCTACGGGGAGCTTACTACCCCCCAAGTCCTCCTACGTATACCCCATCTGATCGAAACAGGGCCCCCTTCTAAAGAGAGGCCGGCATCCACCCCAAGGCCCCTAGTAGCTCCTGCAGGGGTGAAGGTGCTCGGTAGCGGTGACCTCCTCGTCCGGATGGCCCGCTGCTGCCATCCCGTCCCTGGCGACGCCGTCGTCGGCTACATCTCCCGTGGAGAAGGGATCTCCATCCACCGGTCTGACTGTCCTAACCTACCTGCCTTAGAGAGGGAGAGGTTAGTAGAGGTGGAGTGGAGTGCCCCTGGACAGGTCTATCCGGTGGCGGTACGGATCGATGCCTGGGACCGGGTGGGCCTCATGCGCGACATCTCCACCATGGTGGCCGAAGAAGGTGTCAACATGACAGGCATCCGCTCCCAAGAGCATGAGGACGGCACCATCACCATCTTCGTCACCCTGGAGACGCAAGGGGCAGAGCAGCTCATGCGCCTATTGGCCAAGCTGGAAGGGATACGCGGGGTGACCAATGTCCGCCGGGAACTCTGCCAGAGGGTAGATAATACGTGAAAAAAGTCCCTTAGGCCTCTATCTTCTCTAACAGACCTTGACAACCGCGATAAGAGATTCCATAATCCCCTTATCAGTTGTCTAACCCGGGCGGGCCTCGGAAGGGGGCGGAAAGCCTGTAAAAGCTGGCCTGGGGGATTCTTCACTAGTTGGTCCCGAGCCTCGAAAAGGGGCAAGAGATGCTGGCCAAGGTAACTACTTGTGCGGTGGTGGGGCTGGATGGGATGCTGGTGGAGGTGGAGGTGGACATCAGCCGTGGGCTGCCTTCCTTTACCATAGTGGGGTTACCCGACACGGCTGTCCAAGAGGCGAGGGAGAGGGTAAGGGCGGCCATCCGCAACTCGGGCTTTGAGTTCCCTCAGCAGCGTATCACAGTCAACCTGGCCCCGGCTGACTTGCGTAAAGAGGGTCCTTCCTATGACCTGCCCATCGCTCTGGGGGTGTTATTGGCCTCGGGGCAATTAGCAACCGACCTCACAGGGGCGATGATAGTAGGAGAGCTCTCCCTAGAAGGACAAGTGCGTCACATCCAGGGCATCTTGCCCATGGTGGCCTTGGCCAAGGAGAAGGGGCTGCGTACCGTTTACGTGCCCATGGCCGATGCCGAGGAGGCAGCCCTTATAGAGGGGATCGAAGTTGTCCCTGTGCCTTCCCTTGGCGCCCTAATAAGACATCTGGGGGGTGAGGAGCCTATACCTCCTTATCGACGCTCCCCGCAAGGGACCTGGGAGCCGCCGGAAGGCGATGAGATAGACTTGGCCCACATCCGGGGCCATGAGTACGCCAAAAGGGCCCTTGAAGTAGCAGCCGCTGGGGGGCACAACATTCTCATGGTAGGGCCTCCAGGGGCAGGAAAGACCCTACTTGCCAGGGCCCTGCCATCTATCCTGCCCGTCATGACGCCGGAGGAGGCCTTGGAGGTAACGAAGATCTACTCGGTGGCTGGGCTTCTTCCCCCTGGGCAGCCCCTCATCAAAAAGCGCCCCTTCCGTATGCCCCATCACACCATATCGCATGCCGGCCTTGTTGGGGGAGGGCGCATACCTAAGCCGGGGGAGGTGACCCTGGCCCACCGGGGCGTCCTATTCTTAGACGAGCTCCCTGAATTCGCACCCTCGGTCTTGGAGGCGATCCGGCAGCCCTTGGAAGACCGCCAGGTAACGGTGAGTCGGGCCCAGGGGAGCGTTACGTTCCCTGCCAGCTTCATGTTGGTAGCGGCCATGAACCCGTGCCCCTGTGGCTACCATGGCGATTCCCGACATCCTTGTAAGTGCCCTGAAAGCCTCATAGCCCGCTATCATAGGCGCCTCTCGGGCCCCTTCCTGGACAGGATCGACCTGTTCGTGGAGGTGCCGCGGGTAGAAGAGGAGAAGCTGCTGGCCGAGACGTGGGTGGCTGAGCCCTCGGCCCAGGTGCGAGAGCGGGTGGAGAAGGCGCGACAGGTCCAGAGGGAACGGTTTCAGGGGATGCCCATAACCTGCAACGCGGAGATGGGCCCGGTAGAGGTGCGTAACTTCTGTCAGCGCGCCCTAGAGGAGGGGGCACATCAATTGTTGGCCCTGGCCATGGAGAAGCTGGCCCTATCGGCCCGGGCCTTCCACCGGGTGCTAAAGGTGGCCCGTACCATCGCCGACCTCTCGGGCATGGATGGGATCGCCTCGGCCCATCTAGCTGAGGCCCTCCAGTACCGGCAGAAGGTGCTCTTCTAGGCGACCTTGAAGGGCACCAAGGCTGGTCATACAATCTCAAAGGGAGAGTGCCCCCGTAGCTCAGTTGGATAGAGCGCCGGCCTCCGGAGCCGGAGACCGTGGGTTCGAGTCCCACCGGGGGTACCATTATATTAAGGAGGGACAACCTGAGCCGTCAGCGTCGCCGCCCCTTGCGGCCTCAGCGGTCTGGCCCGCCCTTCCCGCTTAACGTCATTTTTAACGTCAGGGCATTCTACATCTCATTCATCGTCGTTATCATTGCCAGCATGGCAGCGGTAGGCCTTGGTGGCGTCCTTAAGCCGAACCAGCCTCAGGCCCAGCAGGCTCGGGAGAAGGCCACCCCCACCCCCCAGCCTACCTTCGCGCCCCAGTACACCACCTACCAAAGGCCTCAGATGGCGTTGGACCTCACTAAGTCCTACGTAGCCATTATCCACACCGAGTTGGGGGAAATAAGGCTGAGGCTCTACCCAGATAAGGCCCCAGAGGCCGTCAACAGCTTCGTCTTTCTTGCCAGGCAAGGGTTCTACAATGGCCTCATCTTCCATATTGTCCGGCCAGACGTGGGATTCGCTCAGGCCGGTGATCCCACCTGTCGGGCAGATGGTTCCCTAGCCTGCACAGGGGCTGGGGGACCTGGCTACACCCTCCCTCAAGAGGGTAACGACCTAACGCATCGGCGAGGAATGGTAGCTATGGCCCCCATAGGCGGGGGTGGGGAGATAAGCGGCAGCCAGTTTTACATCTTGTTAGAGGACATGGCCCACATGGACGGCAGGGATACCCTCTTCGGCCAGGTAGAGGCGGGGATGGAGGTGGTAGAGTCCCTACCCACTCGTAACCCCTGCTTTCAGCGGCCCAGCAAGGAGAACCCTTGTCAGGAGCAGCCCCCACCGGGAGTGGCCATATTAGAGGTAACCATCCAGGAGGGTTAATGCTGAAACGGGCCAGGGCCCTGCCCCTCCTGAGGCTCGTGCCTCGCGGCCGGAGGCGAGACCCTTCCCTCTAGCTTGGGCCCCTCCTCTTTGGCCCCCTCACGCACCTCGCGCCGGAACTCCCGAATGGCACGCCCCAGCGCGCCTCCTATATCGGCTAGACGGGAAGCCCCGAAGAGGACGATGATAATGGCAAAGATTATAAGAAGCTCCGGCGCCCCGATCCCTTGGAACAGAAGGAACGGCATCTTATCCCCCTGGCCCCCAGCATATCATGCCCAAAGCCCCTCGCCTAGCGCCCCCTCTCGATGAAGAACATGAGGCCGAGGAAGAAGAGGGTGGCGCCAAAAAAAGCCAGCCCCAACACCCATACCCCTCCCAGCAACAGGAACACGCCGAAGGCCGAACAGAACCCCACCCCAGTAACAGCCACAATGCGGGCCACCACCAGGGGTATAGGCACCGGGTACCTCTGCACGCCAAGGCTTCATTCTCACTTCTTGCCGGGCCAAAAGCAAGCTCCCCTTGCTCACGCCGTAAGCGACGGCCAAAATATAGGCAAACCACATTAGAGGGGCAGGGGCCATGGACTGGAAGGAGGACTACAAGCGCAAGCTCACCAGCGCCGACGACGCCGTCAAGGTGGTCCAGCCAGGACAGAGGGTGGTCATACCCTTGGCCGGGCCTCGTCTTCTGCCCGACGCCCTATTCCGGCGGGGCCAGGAGCTAGGAGGCATAGACTTGCGCCTCACCGCCCCTGGCAGCGACCCCGGCTGGCTACAGCCAGGCGTTCAAGATCTCTTCCGCATCGAGATGGAATGCTTCATCGGCGACTTCGCCCGACCTGCCCACGATGAAGGACGGTTCACCTACCTACCTAACTTGTTCACCACCATGTATAAGCCACTAGACGAGGGGCGCCCCGAACGGAAAGAGATAGACGTGGTTCTAGTCAACGTCTCCCCACCTGACGACGAAGGCAGGGTATACTTCGGCGTCCACAACTGGAACAAGCGCAGTTACGTTCGCCGCGCCAAGACCGTTATCGCCGAGGTCGACCCAGGCATCGTCCCAGTGTGCGGACAGAACTACGTCCATGTATCAGAGATCGACTACTTCGTGGAGGTTCCCCCGCTTGTGATCACTAAGGAGGCCCTCAAATCATGGGTTCAGCAGATCCCCGACCAGACGTTGCGCCCTGAGTATGAGGCGATGGTGGACGAGCTGGAGGAGCCTGGGCCGGAGCACATCTTGGTCTTGCGGGCTGCCATCCCCAGAGCCCTGCCGCCAGATGTGGTGCGCCGGGCCCTACTCCTCAGCGATCCCCTTCCCGAATACAAAGTGATCGCCGGCTACCTCAGCGAGATAGTGCCCAACGGCGCCACCATCCAGATAGGGGTGGGGGAGCCTAGCATGTTCATGGTGAGGGCAGGCGCCTTTGAAGGGAAAGAAGACTTAGGGATTCATACCGAAATGGCCTGCCCTGGCCTGGCCACCTTGGCGGAGAGGGGCATCGCCACTGGCCGACGCAAGAGCCTCCACCCTAACAAGTCGGTAGCCGGCGCCTGGACAGGCTCTGACAGCCACGACATGAAGGTAATCATCGGCAACCCCCATTTTGAGGTGTATGAGACGGAATACGTCCTGAGCCTACGCACCCTCGCCCAGATCGACAACTTCTACGCCATCAACAACGCTATATCCATAGACCTCATAGGGCAGATAAATTCAGAGAGCGTCTTTGGGCCCCGCATGATTAACGGCACTGGTGGCCAACCCGAGGCCCACTTAGGGGCCATCCTCTCCCGGGGAGGTAGGGCCATCACCCTTCTCCCATCCACTGCCTTAGGAGGGGCCGTTTCCCGCATCGTAGCTGCCCATGAGGAGGGATCCATAGTCACCATACCCCGCTTCTTCGCCGATACCGTCATCACCGAATACGGGGTGGCCAGACTTATGGGCAAGAACCACCGGGAACGGGCCCAGGAGCTCATCGCCATCGCCCATCCCGATTTCCGGGGGGAGCTGAGGCGTCAGGCCCAGCGCCTACTATTGGAATGATGCCCTATAATGGAGGGACATGAGGGTCAGGTGGCGCCGTCTTTTCGTTTACCCGCGGGCCCACTTGCGCCACTGGGGCCCTGAGGTAGAGCTGGAGGTGCGGGGGCTTGTATGCTCCTTATGTGCCCAACGGGTCCGGCAGGGCCTCATCCGTCTCCCTCAGGTGAAGGAGGCCCAGGTAGATCTGGAGTCGGGCCTGGTAAGGGTACAGCTCAAGGCCCCTACCTCATGGGAAAGCCTGGAGCGGGCGGTAATGGATACGGTTATCTGGCCATGGGGGCGCCGATTGTTGGCCCTTGTCCCCTTCCTGGGCAGGAGGTGAGGGAAAGATGAAGATAGGGGCCCACGTCTCGGCTGCCGGAGGACTGGACAAGGCCTTCGACCGCGCCCTAGAGCTGGGAGCAGAGGCGATCCAGCTTTTCACAGCGGCACCCCAGAGCTGGCGTCGTCGTTCCATCGCCAGCAAGGAGATCGATGCCTTCCGCCGCCGTGCCCAGGAGACAGGTATAGGCCCCAACTTCGTCCACGGAGTCTATCTCATCAACCTGGCCAGCCCCAGGCCAGACCTGGTGGAGAAATCGGTCCACTCCTTGACAGAGGAGATGCACCTTTGCCACGCCTTAGGCATTTCGGGGGTGATCTTCCACCTAGGAAGCCACAAAGGGGAGGGCTTTGAGGCCGTTTTCGGGCAGATATGCCAGGCGCTAGCTACCGTCCTCTCCCAGACCCCCCAAGAGACCTTTCTTATCTTGGAGAACTCGGCCGGGATGGGAGATGCCGTAGGCTCCAAGTTCGCCGAGCTAGGGCGCATCTTGCGTGAGGTATCATCTCCCCGTCTGAAGATTTGCCTGGACACCCAGCACATGTTTGCCGCCGGCTATGATGTGCGTACCCGCCCGGGGCTAGAAAAGGCCTTGGAAGAGCTAGAGCGGGAAGTGGGGATAGATAAGCTGGTAGCCGTGCACGCTAATGACTCCAAGTGCCCTCTAGGAGGGGGCATAGACAGGCACGAAAACATCGGCCAAGGGTATATAGGAAGGGAAGGGTTCATGAACATCATGGCACATCCCGTCTTTAGACACATCCCCTTCCTGCTAGAAGTGCCAGGCCTAGATGGGGAAGGCCCCGACAAGCCCAATGTGGACGCCCTGAAAGAGGTAAGGGCTGCCATCGCCTCCTAAAGATATCTTCACGGCTTCTTCATCTCCTTCACGCCCCTCTTTATTGATAGCCCCTCCCCGCTGCCACTAACTTGGCCTCACTTCAAGGGGAAAAAGCCGCTTTAGGGGGAGGTGGCATTCATGGAGCAAAAAGAGCAAGGCTTGGCCGAAGCCTTTGCTTGGTGCTATGAGACCTATTATAGCCGCATCTTCGCTTACGTCTGGGCCCGGGTGCGCGAACGCGATCTGGCAGAGGAACTAGTAGCCGAGACTTTCGCCCAAGCCTACGCCAAATTCCATACCCTGCGTGATCCCCAAGCCGTCTTGGGGTGGCTCCTGGCCATAGCCCGCAACCTGGTAGCGGCCCACTACCGGCGCCAAGTACGGGAGAGGGGGGGCATCCAGGCCCTCATCGGGGTTACCCTGAGGGAAGGGGATGAGGAAAGCCCCTCCTATCTCGCAGAGCAGAAGGAGATCCATGAGCTGCTAGCAGAAGAGATATCCCGACTCAGCCCTCGGGAGCAAGAGGTGTTACGGCTCAAGTTTGAGGTGGGGCTCAAAAGCAGCGAGATCAGCCGCCTGCTAGGGATAAAAGAGACCACGGTGCGGGTGATGACGTTCCGGGCCCTAGCCAAACTGCGCCGCTCCCTGGCCCAACACTACATCTCCGTCATCTCTAGCCCGTAGTACGCGCGCAGCAAATCTATGAAGGCCATCGCCGGCCGGGAGCGGCGCCGATTGCGCCTATAAATGAGCGCGATGGTGCGGGTGAGGGGGGGCGCATCCACTATCTCCACCTCCACAAGGGCCCCCACTTGAAGCTCGCGCCCAATGGTCACCTTAGGGACCATGGCTATCCCCAGCCCCTCCTCCACCATGCGCTTAGTAGCCTCCAAGGAGTCCAACTCCATCGCTACCTGGGGCGACTTGCCCAACTGGCGGAAGTAGGAGGTGATCAGTCCAAAATAGCTGGACCCCCGGTCGAAGAGGATGAGGGGCTCCTTGGTAACTTCGTCCAGCGTCGCCTTCCCCTCCCGGGCAAAGGGATGCCCCTTGGGTACTACCAGGACGATATCGTCCTGGTAGAGGGGCACCGTCTCCACATCTGGATGGTATAGGGCCCGTACCAGTCCCAACTGGACTTCGTCGCCCAGCACCATCTGCAAGACATGGTCGGAGCGACCAGTGCGTACGGAGACACCGATGCCAGGGTAGCGCTGGCGGAAGAGATGCAAAAGCTTAGGCAAGACGTATGTGCTGATGGTGAGGGCCGAACCCAGGCGCAGATGCCCCAAATGGAGATGGCGCACCTCCTCTACCGCGTCCCTCCCTTCCTTCAGGAGCTGGAGGATGCGAGCGGCGTAGGAGAGAAAGGCCTCCCCAGCATCGGTGAGGCGAACCCCCCTCCCACCACGCTCGAAGAGCTCACTCCCTAGCTCTCGCTCCAGGGCCTGAATGCGGGCCGTAACCGATGGTTGGGTCAGCTGGAGGGCCTGGGCAGCCCGGCTGAAACTCTTGAGATAGGCCACCTGTACAAACGCCTCTAGCTGACCGATATCTACGGACATGAGGCTACGCTTTCCTCCTATCGGACTAATTTATAATATCATAATACGCCAAAAGATGTTACCTGGCACTTGGCCTAGTGGCGCTGGGTGCGGTCGCGAAAGCTTTTGTCCACCGTATGGGTCTCAAACCAGAGGCGATTCTTCTCAATGTAGTGTTGCCATTGAGGGGGCACATCGTCCTCATGGTAAATGGCCTGAACAGGGCAGACGTCCACGCAGGCGGAGCAATCGATGCAGAGGCCTGGGTCAATGTAGTACTGCTCGTCCTCATCGGTGGTGTGGATGCAGTCCACCGGGCACACGTCAACGCAAGAGGCATCCTTCACCCCGATGCAAGGCTCACAGATAACATACGCCATCGCCTAACCCCCTTTGATGAAAGGTTAGATTCATTCTAGAGGAGGTTGCAAGGGGCGGACACCTGGCTTGCATACTACTACGTCCCCTTCCACACGGGCCTGACAGGCCAAGCGCAGGCCTCGCGACTTCACCGCTCCCTCGCCGAATTCAGCCGCTAAGGCCCTTCGCTCGCTAGGGCCCATGGGTTGGAGACCCCGCCCATCGGTGGTACACACGCAGGAGGTGCAGATACCATGGCCCCAGCATGTAGTGGGCCAATAGAGGCCATGGGCCATGGCCGCCTCCATAACGGTCTGGCCCCGGGAGGCCTCCACCACCCAACCCCCAGGCAAAATGGTAACCTTAGGCATGCTCCCCCTAGCCCCATTTTAACGGAAACCATCCCTCCAACTGAGGCCTTCCCTTATACTTGAAAACCAGATGAAGCCCGTACCCCAAGACCTAGAAGGGGAGATGGTCATTAAGACAACGCCTGAGATGGGGATCACCCATTTGGGGCCAGGCCTCTCCTTTTATTCCACACCGAGCATGGTCCAGCATTTTGAGCAGTTATGCCTACGCCTCCTCCAGCCCTACCTAGACGAGGGAGAGGGAACAGTAGGGGTGAGGGTAGAGGTGAAACATCTGGCCCCTACCCCCATTGGCCAAAAGGTAAGGGTGAGGGCCAAGCTCCAGGAAGGAGAGGGACGTCGTTACCTCTTCTGGGTCGAGGCGCATAACGAGGCGGGAGTGAAGATAGGGGAGGGGGTCCACGAAAGGAGAGTTATAGACGTGGCCCGATTCGCAGCCAGGGCCACCACGGGGGAGGCATAACGGTGACTACCCCATCGCTAGACGAGCTCCCCGTAGGGTATCGCTTCCCCAAGGTCCCTTTCCGCCTGGACGTGGAATGGGTAAGGGACTACCTGGAAGCCGTAGAGGACAAGGCCACACCCTCCCTAGGCAAAGACGCAGCCCCTCCCTTAGCAGCATTGGTGATGATGGTGCGGCGCCTCCTTGAGCTGGCCCGCCTCCCTGAGGGCTCAGTCCATCTGGGTCAGGAGCTTCAGTGCCACAGGGCCCTGCACCCGGGAGAGGAGCTGATAGGGGAGCTGATCATCACAGGAAACAGCGTTAGACAGTCGTGGCGGTTCTTGCAGGTGGACGTAGTAGTGAGGGCCCCACAGGGAGAGGAGGTGATGAAGGCCAGGGCCACTATCCTCTCCCCAGTTGGGCAAGGCCAGTGAGGAAGCCATGATCGAGCCGGGAGAACCGCTGCCTGCTGTGACCAAGACCCTCGACCAGGGGAAGATAAACCGTTATGCCGAGGTATCGGGGGACGGCAACCCGTTACATACAGACCCCGAGTTCGCCTCGCGCACCCCCTTTGGGGGCACCATCGCCCATGGGCTTCTTGTATTGGCCTACCTTTCAGAGAGCCTCACCTTGGCCTTCGGGCGGGCCTGGCTGGAAGGGGGCAAGCTGAAGGTTCGCTTTCGCGCCCCTGCCCGGCCTGGCGATACCGTCACCGCGGGAGGCACCGTGACCGAGGTGAGGGAGGGGCTGGCCCGATGCCAGGTGGAGGTGCGCAATCAGAAAGGGGAGGCCCTCATCCTGGGCGAGGCAGAGGTGCTCATCCCTTTAGAGAGGGGCTATGGCTAGAGCAGTTATCACCGGTCTAGGGTGCATCACCCCCATAGGCCTGGGGGTAGAAGAGTTCTGGAAAAACCTTGTCGCAGGCGTCTCAGGCGTCGGGCGCATCACCTCCTTCGATCCCTCAGGCTTAGGGTGTCAGATCGCCGCCGAAGTGAAGGGGTTTGACCCCCTTAAGTACATGGACACAAGGGCAGCGCGACGCATGGCCCGCTTCAGCCAATTCGCTGTAGCGGCTGCTGCCCAGGCGATAGCCGACGCCTCTTTAGACCTGACCACCCTTAATCCCTATCGGGTGGGAGTGGTGATGAACACAGGTGGAGGGGGAGTAGCCGATATAGCTGAGGGGGAGAAGGTGCTCTTGGAGAAAGGGCCGGGGAGGGTAAGCGCCTTCTTGGTGCCCATGTTGGCGCCCAACATGCCCTCTTGTCAGGTGGCCATGGCCTACGGGATAAAGGGGCCTGTTGTCACCTCAGTGGCCGCCTGTGCCGCCGGCACCTACGCCTTGGTAGAGGCCAAATTCTTAGTGGACAGGGGAGAGGCAGAGGTCATCATCGTTGGAGGCACCGAGGCCGGCCTCCACCCCCTCACCTTCGCTGCCTTCGACAACATGCGGGCCCTCTCCCGACGCAACCATGATCCCCAAGGGGCATGCCGACCCTTCGACCGTCAGCGGGACGGCTTCGTATTTGGAGAGGGAGCGGTGGCCATGGTGGTGGAGACGCTGGAGCACGCCTTGGCCCGTGGGGCCCGCATATACGCCGAGCTGGCCGGTGGCGCCCTTACCTGCGACGCTTACCATATCACCGCCCCAGAGCCTTCAGGGGAGGCTGCCGCTCAGGCCATGATCCGGGCCATGGTCAACGCCGGTGTCCAGACTGAGGAGGTGGAATACATCGTCGCCCATGGCACCGGCACCCCCCTAAACGATGTAACCGAGACGCTGGCCATAAAGAGGGCTTTAGGGGAGCACGCTTACCGGGTAGCCATTAGCTCCCCCAAGTCTATGGTTGGGCATCTGCTAGGGGCAGCAGGGGCCCTCTCGGCTCTCACCGCCGTTTTGGCCATCAGGGACGGTATAGTACCCCCCACCATCAACCTAGACGAGCCCGACCCCGAGTGTGACTTGGACTATGTCCCTTGGGTAGCTCGCCCCATGGCCGTAAAGACAGTCCTTGTCAATGCCTTCGGGTTCGGGGGCCAGAACGCCACGGTGGTATTCCGCCGCTATGAGGGCTGAAGAGGAACGCCTCTGCTTTGGGTGCAGCAAGGCCAACCCTGAAGGCCTGCGCATGTCTATTTGGCGCCAAGGAGAGGAGGTATGGGGGGAGCTTGTCACATCGGCCCATCACCAGGGGTTTCCAGGCCACGTCCACGGTGGGGTCATCGCCGCTGCCCTCGACGAAGCGATGGGCTGGGCTGTATACCATAAGGGTTACCTGGCAGCCACCGCCCATCTGGATGTCAAATACAGGGCACCCCTAAACGTAGGGGAGAGGGCACGTGTGCGGGCACGAGTGGTAAAGGCCAGAGGTAGGCGCATCATGGTTCAGGCCGTCATGGAAGATGCCTCTGGGCGGGGAGTGGCCGAAGGATGGGCCCTCTTCCTGCGCCCCCCTCCAGGCGCACCAACGTAGAAAGTGTAGCACCCAACGCCCACAGCATCTAACATGGCCATGAAGGCGATGCCGAGAGCCCATCCTCAGAGGCAAACAGCTGATATAAGGGGCCGGACATGGTGGATGTTACATCTCCACCGCGCCCTAGCCAGCATCATTCCTCTGGAGCTGGCCTATTTAGTATCCCAACCCATAGCCGACCTATTCTTCCTCACCTGGGCCAGCAAGAGGGAGGCCGCCTGCCGCAACTATGCTCGCCTTCTGGGCATAAGCCCCCAAGACCCTAGAGCCCGCCGCCTGGCCCGCTCAAGCTTCCACCACTTCGGGCGCTACATAGCCGAGCTCCTTTCCGTGCAGGGGTGGGACCTAGAGGATCTGAGGAGCCGCGTAACCATCTACGGCGACGAGCACTTCCAAGAGGCGGCCAGTTACGGCCGGGGCGTGATATTCACCAGCGCTCACATGGGGAGCATTGAGGTAGCTAGTGCCCTCCTCCTCATTCATGGCTATAGAATCACGTCGGTAATGGAGCAGTTGCGTCCCTGGTGGTTGCATGAATGGGTCGTAGCCTGCCGTGCCCGCATGGGCGTAACCCTCCTCCCCGCTGAGGGCACCGGCCTTAGGCTCCTTCGGGCTCTCAAAAGGAACGAGTTGGTAGCCCTAGTGATAGACCTGGGGGTGAAAAACGGCGACGGACAGCCAGTGACCTTCTTTGGCCATAAGACTTGGTTCCCCACCGCTCCAGCCCGCTTGGCCCGTCTCTCTGGTGCCCCTCTCCTCTTTGGCCTGGCGGTGCGCAAGCCCCACGGTCGATTTGTAGCCTATGTTAGCCCTCCTATCTTCGCCCAGCCCCAACTAGACCCAGAGGAGGACGCCCACCAGACCACCCAGCGCCTCCTCCGGGAGTTTGAGCGCTTCGTGGCCCGTTACCCTGACCAATGGTATCCCTTCCGGGACATGTTTCCCCTTGACCCCGCCACCACCAAAGCGTAAGGTTTGATATATTGTCGGGGGCCATCGCAGGCCCTTAAAAGGAGGAGCGATGAGAAAACCTTCTAGGGTATATTGGCATCTTTTAGCTCCTGCCCTTCTTGTCCTTGGCATTGTAGCCTGCGGGGGTGGAGAGGCAGCACCCACTGCAGTAACACCTGCCAAGGAGACGCCACCCGCTGCTGCCCAGACCCAAACATCCAGAGAGGCATCCTCCATCGCCCAGCAGCTGGAGCAAGACCTCAAAAAGTTGGCCGAGCAGTGGCAGAAGTTGGAGGCCAAGGTCACTTATAGCCTACGCGTCCAAAGTGGTAACCAAACCCAAGACGGCGAGATGACTATCTATCTGAAGGTGCCCAACTGGCGCATCGATATACAGATGGAGGACATCACAGGTATTATCATAGCCAAAGGAAGGGACGTTTACTTCTGTGAGGGCGCCCAGCGTATGTGCCTGCGCTTCGAGGGCGACCCCGCACAGCTAGCTCCCTTCCTCCCCTTCGCGGCCGACCCGACAGAGCTACCCAGCGCTGTGGAGGAGCAGATAATAAACCTAGGTGGTGCCACGGCTCAGATCCAGCGCTCCAGCCGCAACATCGCCGGGCGCAATTCCGCTTGCTGGGCCATTGAGGGGGAGCCAGCAGGATCTGAAAAGGCCCGTTGGGAGATCTGTTGGGACAACACCGGCCTTTTACTCTTCATGAAACTCGTCCAGGACTCCCAAAGCGCAATTCAGCTCCAGGCCACTCAGGTGGGAAGGGTCTCAAGCCAAGACTTTGAGCCTCCTTACCCTATCCAGAGCCTTCCCCTAAGTATCCCCACCCCAACCAGATGACGAAGGCTATTTAAGAGGGAGCCTGGGCCCGGAGGTTTCGCACCTCTTCTATCGTCACTATCCTGCCGTTGAAAGAGGGGGGCTGGGCAGCAAGCCATAGGATCGCCTCCGCTGCCACCTCCGGCTTTTCCCAGCTAGACGTGTCTACATTGGGATTGAGATACGTCCATCCCTCAGTGGCGATATTCACCTCGATGCGAAGGCAGTTGACAGAGACGCCGGTGCCTGCCAACTCCTTCCCCAGCCCCTCTGTAAACTTCTCAATGGCTATCTTGGAGACGGAATAGGCCAACGTGCGGGGGAAGGGGACGACAGCCAGATACGATGAAAGGTTAATGATGGTGCCCTGACGGCGCTCCAGCAGATAAGGTAGAAAGGCCTTAGTGCACAATACCGTCCCCCTTAGATTCACATTGAGGACCAGGTCCCAGCGGCGCATAGGGGTCTCCACCAGCAGATAGGGGTAGTTGATGGCCGCATTGTTCACCAAAATGTCCACCTGGCCCATCTCCCGTAGGGTGCGCTCCACTAAGGCCTCCACTTCGTCATCGCGGGAGACATCGGTGGGCACAGCCAAGGCCACGCCACCTATTGCCTCTATCTGGCGGGCCGTCTCATCGATGGTTCCAGGGAGCTTGCCAGGTGATTGAGAGGTGCTACGGGCAGCCAAGACAACCTTGGCCCCCGCCTCGGCCAAAGCGATGGCCGTAGCTCTGCCGATGCCCCGGGAAGCTCCCGTCACCACCGCCACTTTACCTGCAAAGGGACGCTCCATGAGGTCACCACGGTAGAAAGGATGACATGTTGCAAAAAGCCCCCCTTAGGCCCATCATGATATTAGGTTACCAGCCAAGGTAATGAAAAGGCCCTTCCGATTCCCTGTCGACGAAAAGACCTTGCGCATCATCGCCGAGAAGGTAGTAGGCCAGCAGGTGACCTACTGGGAAGACGGACGGCTGGTGCGGGCCCGGGTGATCTCGGCCGAGATCAAGAGGGACCGTTATGGCAACCCATACATAGAGGCCGAGGTGGAGGAGCTCCCTCCCCCAAGACTGTGACACGCCCATGGCCGATGTAAGGCCCCTGCGGGCCCTACGCTACACCCCTCAACTAGACTTGGGAGCCCTTTTATGCCCCCCTTTCGACGTAGTCTCACCCCAGCAGGTAGAGGCCCTAAGGCGACAGAGCCCTTATAACGCCATCCACCTAGAGGTGCCAGGCCACGGGGACGAAGCCTACCAGGAAGCGGCCGCTACCCTCCAGCGCTGGCAAAGCCAAAAAATAGTCGCCGTGGACCCAGACCCCGCCTTCTACATGCTAGAGCAGCAGTTTACCCACCAAGGGGCCATCTTACAGCGCAGGGCCCTTATGGCACGAGTCCGCCTACTGCCCTGGGAGGAGGGGATAATCCTCCCCCACGAGCATACCCTCAAGGCACCCAAGGAGGACCGCCTACGCCTGTTAAGGGCGCTAAGAGTGCAGGTGAGCCCCGTTTTCGGCCTATACCAGGAGACCCAAGACACCACCACTTCCATAGCAGGGGACGAAGGTTGGGAGGAACTAGCCACCTTTCAAGACGCCGAAAGAAACCGCTACAGGCTCCTTCGAACCACATCCCAAGACAGGGTGGAGGCTATAACGAAGGCCTTCGCCCCCTTGCGCATATACATCGCCGACGGCCACCACCGATACGAGACAGGCCTTGCCTACAGAGATGAGAGACGCACCCCTATCTGGACAGGGGAAGAACCGGAGAACTTCGTCCTCATGGGCCTTGTGGCCGCCCAGGCTCCAGGACTCCTCCTTCTACCTCTCCACCAACTCGTGAAAAGTCCTGTACCCCTAGAGATGGCCCTAGACCGCCTTATGCCCTTCTTGGACATAGAGACAGTGCCCACCCTGGAGGCGCTGCTGGCGCTGCTGGCCCAAAGGGGGAAAGGGGTCACCACCATAGGGTTAGCTTCTTCCTCCTCGCCCGACTTTTATTTGATGTCGGCGCTAGACCTGGAGGCAGTAAGCCGGCTCTTGCCACCTGACAGCCCACCCCAGTGGCGAACGGTAGACGCAGCCGTGGCCCGATACGTAGTCATCGCCCATGGCCTTGGCGTGCAGGTGGCCAGGGACAGCAAGGAACTAAGCTACACCCCCGACGCCCACGAGGCCCTGCATCGAGTTAAGTCAGGTGAATTCAGCTATGCCCTATTTGTGAACCCTGCCCCCTTATCCCAAGTGATCTCCCTGGCCGATGCAGGAGTGCGTATGCCTCCCAAGAGCACTTACTTTTATCCTAAGATCCCTGCGGGGGCCCTCTTCTACCCCTTCCACCTCTAAAGGCGCACCAGACGCGCCGAATATATATCCGGGATCTGGCGGACGGCCTTCAGCTGCTCTGGCGTTAGGGGCTCGTCAAGGGCCAAAACCATAAGGGCACGACCCCGCCGCTCATGTCGCCCCACGTTCATGAAGCTGATGTTTACATCGTACCTCCCTAGCAAGGTCCCCACCGCACCTATCATCCCCGGCCGGTCCAGGTTCTCGCACACTAGCAGATACCCCTCACCTGGCGGGATATCCACCCAGAACTCGTTAACGGATACGATGTGGGGGCCGTCATGGGCCAGGGTACCAGAAACGGAGGTGCGCCCACCAGGGCCAGCGATGACCACGGTGATAAGATTGGCATAAGTCTCGTGGGCGGGGCCGTGATGCTCGGTTATGCGTAGGCCTCGTCTCCTGATGATGATATCTACGTTCACCATGTTGACGTGTTCCTCGGTAATGGCCGAGAGGAGCCCCTTTACCACAGCGGCCCTAAGGGGAGTAGTATCGTGGGAGGCCAGGTCGCCATAGTAGTAGACTTGGACCTCCCCCATTTGCCCTTCACAGAGCTGGATGGCGAGGGAAGCGGCACGGCCGGCCACTGCCATATAGGGGGCCAAGAAGGAGAGAGTCTCAGGGGGTATAAGGGGGGCATTGACGGCGTATCGGGCAGGTTCCCCACGCAGGACAGCGACAACCTGTTCAGCCACGTCAATGGCCACCCGCTCTTGGGCTTCAGCCGTAGAGGCCCCTAGATGGGGAGTTAGGACCACGTTCTCCAGGCCAAAGAGGGGGTGCTGAGTGAGGGGCTCCTGGGAGAAGACGTCCAAGGCCGCCCCAGCGATCCACCCCTCGCGCAAGGCCTTTACTAGGGCCTCTTCGTCCACTATCCCTCCACGGGCGGTATTGATGAGGCGGGCAGTGGGCTTCATGGCCCTAAGCTCATCTTCCCCAATAAGCCCACGGGTTGTCTCAGTAAGGGGGGTATGGATGGTGATGAAGTCCGACTGGCGCAGAAGCTCTGCCAGCTCCACCAACTCTACCCCCAGCATGCGCGCCCTCTCCTGGGAAACATAGGGGTCGTAGGCTATGAGGCGCATCTCCAAACCCTTGGCCCTACGGGCCACCTCACAACCTACCTGGCCCAGGCCAATTATCCCTAGGGTCTTCCCCCTCACCTCTACCCCCATGAAGCGTTGCCGTTCCCACTTGCCCTGCCGTAAGGACACATCGGCCTGGGGGATTTGACGGGCCAAAGCCATCATGAGGGCTATGGTGTGCTCCGCTGCCGAGACCACATTGCCCGTGGGAGCATTGACGACGATGATCCCCCTCTCCGTTGCTGCAGCCACGTCGATGTTGTCTACCCCTGTCCCTGCCCGGGCGATGACCTGCAGAGAGCGTCCGGCCTGGATCACCGGGGCCGTCACCTGGGTCTGGCTGCGCACTATGAGGGCCACATAAGTAGGAACGATCTGGACTAGCTCCTCAGGGCTGAGGCCGAATCGCTCCTCCACCTGGAGCCCAGCCTCCCTTAAACGCTGGACGCCATCTTGGGCGATAGGGTCACAAATTAGGACGTGGCCTTGCATGGGCATCAGGGGCGGATGGGGACCTGGAACCCAACCTTGGGCAAGACCTGGGCCAGGGCATCTAGGACTTGGCGTACATCGTCCTCTGTGACCCACCCTAGGTGGCCGATGCGGAAGATCTGCCCCTGTAACTTGCCCTGACCTCCGGCCACCACCACCCCATGCTCCTCCTGCAGCAGGCGGCGCAAGGTGCGGACGTCTATCCCAGCAGGCACCTTTACCGCCGTGACCGTGTTAGAGGCGTAAGCCTCATCGGCCAGAAGGTTTAGGCCCAGGGCCTTAACCCCTTCCCGCGTCAGCCGTCCGATATAGGCGTGACGAGCGATTATCTTCTCAAGGCCCTCCTCTCCCATCATCTGAAGAGCCACCTGCAGGCCATAGAGGATAGATAGGGCAGGGGTCCAAGGGGTCTGCCCCCTTTCCAGGTAGTCCTTGTGGCGCCCCAAGTCCAGATAGAAGCGGGGCATCTTGGCCTTGGTGTAGGCATTCCAGGCCTCCTGGCTCATAGATACAAAGGCCAGGCCTGGCGGCACCATCCACCCTTTTTGGGAGCCGGTCACCACCACGTCTAGGCCCCAGGCATCGGTCTCTACAGGGAGGGCCCCAAGGGAGCTCACTGCATCTACCAAAAGGAGCTTCTCATGCTCCTTGACCACCCTGGCTATCTCCGGCAAGGGGTTAGTCACCCCTGTGGATGTCTCGTTATGGGTGACGAGCACAGCCTTTATTGCCGGATCTTCCTGTAGGGAGCGGCGTATATCTTCAGGATCGGCAGCCTTACCCCACTCGTATTCTAGACGTACCACCTCGGCCCCATAGGTTTGGGCGATGGCAGCGAATCGATCACCAAAGGCGCCGATGGTCACTGCTAAAACCTTGTCCCCCGGGGAGAGGGTGTTGACGACGGCTGCCTCCATCCCCCCAGTGCCCGAAGCAGTAAGGATCAGCACATCGCCCTGGGTCTTGTAGAACCACTTAAGGCGCCGAACGACGTCGTTTAAAAGCTCAGCAAATTGGGGGCTACGGTGGTCGATCATAGGCTTTGCCGTAGCCTCTAGTACTTGGGGTGGACAGGGAGTGGGGCCAGGTATGCGCAGGTTCACGGGGCCTCCTTTCAGTCCTCCATCTTAAGGTGGGCCCAATTGAGGGTCAAGGGCGATATACAATAGGGGCGGGAAAGGGCCGTGCCAAGGATCCCGCATCGCCTCTTGCCCAGCGTGGACCGTCTTCTGGGTGACCCCCGCCTTAAAGGCCTGGGGGTGGATAGCACCATCCTTAAAGAGCTGGTACGGGAGGTGCTGAAGGAGGCAAGGGAGGCTATCTCGCGTGGCCTTACTCCCCCAGAAAGCGACCAGCTGGTAGAGTCGGTCCTTCACCGGGCCTTGGCCATCCTCTCCCCCACCTTGCGCGGGGTGATCAACGCTACAGGCGTCATAGTCCACACCAACCTAGGTAGGGCACCCCTTTCCCAAGAGGCCCTTTTGGCGATGGAAGAGGTTTGCCGCGGATACAGCAACCTGGAGCTAGACTTGGCCAGTGGCGAGCGCGGATCCAGGCAGTCCCATGTGGAGACCCTCCTCTGTCGTCTCACGGGGGCCGAAGGGGCCTTGGTGGTAAACAATAACGCCGCCGCCGTCCTCTTAGCCTTGGCCGCCCTCTGCCGCGGAAGGGAGGTCCTCGTCTCCCGAGGGGAGGCGGTAGAGATAGGGGGCGGCTTTCGCATACCTGAGGTGTTGGCCCAGTCGGGGGCCAGGCTTGTGGACGTGGGCACCACCAACCGCACTTACCTGCGAGACTATGAGCAGGCCATAGGTCCTGAGACAGCAGCCATCCTAAGGGTGCACGCCAGCAACTTTCGCATCGTGGGGTTCGTTCACCGTGTCACCCTAGAGGAGCTAGCCCAGCTCGCCCACCAGCGCGGCCTCCTTCTGCTGGACGACCTAGGTTCAGGATGCCTGCTGGAGACCACCCAGTTCGGTCTTGCCTACGAGCCCAGGCCTCAGGACGCTATAAAGGCAGGTGCGGACCTGGTCTTCTTTTCAGGGGACAAGCTTTTAGGAGGCCCCCAGGCGGGGATAATAGTTGGGCGCCGTACCCCCATAGAGGCCATGAGACGCCATCCCTTGGCCCGCGCCGTGCGCATCGATAAGGCGAATTTGGCTGCCCTACAGGTAACCCTCCTACACTACCTGCGTGGCGAGGCCCTTGCGAAGGTACCTGTGTGGCGCATGATCGCCACACCCCTGCAAGAGGTTGAGACAAGGGCCAGAAGATGGGCCCAGGCCATAAGATATGCCACCGAGGTGCGCCCGTCTCTGTCTATGGTGGGGGGAGGGAGCCTGCCTGGTGAGGGAGTACCTACCGCCGTATTGGCCATCCCTGGCAGGGGAGGATGGGTGACCGCCCTGGCCCAACGCCTACGCCAAGGCCTTCCACCCGTAGTGGGCCGCATAGAGGCCGATGCCCTCATCCTGGACCCTCGCACCGTGCCCCCCGAACAAGACGACGACCTTGTGCAGGCGGTGAGAAAGGCCCTTAAGGCTGAGCTATAATTTTAACGGCATGACAGCCATCTGCTATGCCTGCGTATCTCCCCATCCCCCCATCATCATCCCAGAGGTAGGCCGGGGGAGGGAGAAAGAGGTGTGGCGTACCCTGCAGGCCTTGAGCCAGGTGGCCCGGGAACTGGAGACCCATGCCCCACAGGTGGCCGTCCTTATGGCCACCCACGGCCCCCTACGTCCAGATGCCTTTGCCCTCCTAGTTTCTCCCTGGGCAGAGGGCGACTTCTCCCAATGGGGCGCTTATCAGGTGCGCCTTCGCTTCCCTGTAGATCTGGAGGCCGCCCAGGCCATCAGCGAGGAAGCAGCCCGGGACGGCCTTCCCATCTGGCACGTGCGGGATTGGGACCTAGACTGGTCATGCACGGTACCCCTCTATTACCTGCGCCCTGGCCTGAAAGATGCCCGCCTGGTAGTCATGAACGTCTCCTTCCTTTCGCCCAGGGAACACTTCCGCCTTGGCCAAGCAGTTCGAAGGGCCCTGGACAAAATGGGAAGACCAGCAGCCATCATCGCTAGTGCTGACCTATCCCACCGCCTTTCCCCTGCTGGCCCATATGGGTTTGACCCTGCAGGGCCAGAGCTAGACCGCCGCCTGGAAGAGGCTATGGCCCGCTGGGACGTAGAACTTCTCCTTTCTACACCTAACGACCTGCGGGAGCGGGCCGGGGACGATGCCGTCCCCTCCCTCAGCTTCCTCATGGGGGCCCTTGACGACCTGGCAGTCAGGCCCCGTGTCCTCTCCCATGAGGGGCCATGGGGGGTAGGTTACATGGTGGTAGCGGTAGAGGTGGGCGAAGAGGGGAAACCTTCCCATCCCTTGGTCAGGTTGGCCAAGGAAGCAGTAGAGACGTACATCCTCAAGGGGGAAAGGGTGGAACCCAACGTCGCCCCTGAGGCCTTGGCGGGGCTGCCTGAACAGGCAGGGGTCTTCGTCTCCATTAAGCGACGGGACGGTTCCCTCAGAGGATGCATAGGGACGACAGTCCCTACCTGCTCCAACCTAGCCCAGGAGGTGGTAGACCGAGCCATTGAGAGCGCCACCAATGATCCTCGCTTCCTCCCTGTGACCCCCCAAGAGCTAAAAGAGCTAGAGTATTCGGTAGACGTACTCTCGCCTTTAGAGAGGGTGAACGGGCCCCAAGAGTTGGACCCCAAGAGGTACGGGGTGCTAGTAAAGAAGGGGGCACGCAAGGGCCTCCTCCTGCCAGACCTGCCGGGGGTGGAGACGGTCGAACAGCAATTAGAAATCGCCAAGGCCAAGGCAGGAATAGGGCCCGAGGAAGAGGACATAGAGCTATACAGATTTACCGTCGTCCGATTGACCTGACCTTGGAGGCCAAGCACTTACAGGCCCTTGAGCTAGATAAGATCCTCCAGCTGCTGGAGGGATTCTGCACCTTTAGCCTGGGCAAAGAGCTGGCCCGCCGTCTTTCCCCTTCGTCACGCTACGAGGAGGTCTGGCGCCGGCAGAAGGAGACAGGAGAGGCGCGGCACCTCCTCTCCCTGCGCCCTCACCTCTCTTTGGCATCGGCCACCGACGTGCGCGAACTGGCACGCCAGGCAGCCAAGGGGCACGTCCTTGTCCCCCAAGAGTTACGGGACATAGCCACCACCCTTGGTTTGGCCCGCTCTATTAAGGGCCTTTTAGGTGCCCTCAAGGAGAGGCTCCCTGTCCTGGCGTCCTTAAGCCGGGGAATAGGGGAACTCACCCCCCTTATAACCCAGATAGATGAAGCCATCGATTTAAGAGGCCAGGTGAAAGATGATGCAAGTCCCGTCCTCCGCCAGATTCGGAAGGAAGTAAAGCAGGCCCATGACCGCCTCTTGGCCCATCTCGAGCGTATCGCCTCTTCGCCGGTAGGAAGGAAGGCCCTGCAGGAGCCCATCATCACCATGCGCCAGGGCCGCTACGTCCTGCCGGTGCGCGTGGAGATGCGCCACCTTATCCCGGGCATCGTCCACGACCTCTCCTCCTCTGGAGCGACGGTGTTCTTAGAGCCCCTGGAAGTAGTAGACGAGGCTAACCGATGGCGAGAGCTCCAGCTAGAGGAGGAGCGAGAAGCAGAGAGGGTCTTGCGTCGCCTCTCGGCCCTGGTAGGCGAGGAGGCTAGGGCCATAGTAAAGGCAGTCCTCATATTGGCCCGCCTAGACTTGGCGCTGGCTAAGGCCC
The DNA here is from genome assembly GCA_030550295.1 of Chloroflexota bacterium. GTDB lineage: Bacteria > Chloroflexota > Dehalococcoidia > SM23-28-2 > HRBIN24 > JAVVHA01. Next base: position 135 of record JAUQPQ010000005.1, on the reverse strand, counting down.
GACTGGCTGACCACCTGAAGGCCCCCCTTCCCAGAGCAGGAGAGGAGCCCCACTGGCTTTTGCCCCAACCCTCCCTCCTGCGCCTGGTGGATGCCCGACATCCCCTCCTTGGGGATAAGGCCGTACCCATATCCC
>JAUQPQ010000075.1 GCA_030550295.1 Chloroflexota bacterium | reverse complement strand
CCAGCGGCAAGCTGGCTTCCGGCTCGGCCGTTAACAATTCCAGCGCCTTCGGCGGGCTCAGCCATTGGCCTCCGTAAAGTTCCCAGCCCGTCACCAGCACTTCCTCCGCGAGGAGCGGCGGACGGTGGGGCTGGAGCAGCTGGAAGCGAGGGCGGAGGAGGAGAAGGGCCGTGAGGCGCGAGACAGCGCGGGTGCGGATCGCGCCGCAGCGAGCGGTTGCGGCCTTCCTGTCGCCGGAGAAGGCCTGCTCGAAGAGATAGCGGGCCAGGGCGGTCACGAAGGGGTGGTTGCGGCCCAGATATTCCGCCCCCTCAGGGGTCGGGCTGGTGAACGTGATCGCCCACTGCCCCCTTCGGTCAGTTGGCAACGCCCAACGGACGGCTTCCGGCACGTCCACGAGAGCCGCCTCCTCCGTTATCACCTCCCACACATCCGCATCATCACTCACCTCATCCCCAAAGAACTGGCCACGGGAGAACTCCCCAACGGGCGCGCGCTTCTGGCGGACCTGGATGCGCAGCTTCTGGCAGGCCGTGAGCACGAAGTTCCGCACCGCGTCGGGATCTCCCAGCACCTGGTCTGCCGCCTCCAGCTCCCGGCGCACCTCTTTGGGCTTCAAGGCGTGCTGGGCGAAGCGGGTGCGGCTTTCCTTCTCGCGACGGGCGTCCAGCTCCCACTTCCGGTGCAGCTCGGGCACGGGGTCTGGCCCCAGAGGAAGCAGGAGCTGGCCTTGGAGACGCTCGCGGCCGAAGAACAGGGCATGCACCAGGGCCTCCACGACAAACCGCTCCTCCTCGGGCACCGGCACATGGGTTCCCAGCATCTGGCGGATCTCCCGGGCCTTGTCGAGGAGCACGCGGATGACGGCCCCATCCACGGGGTTGTCCCTGCCGTAGTAGCGCACGGCCCTGACCACGGGGCTCGGCTGCTCATAGCGGTCCACCCGCCCTTCCCGCTGCTCTAAGCGGTTCGGGTTCCAGGGGAGGTCGTAGTGGAGGACGGCGCTGAACCCGTGCTGGAGGTTGATACCTTCGCTCAAGCAGTCTGTCGCCACCAGCACCCGCCGGCCCGGCTCCTTCATGAACGCCTCCACCTGGAGGCGGCGTTCCTCTTCCCCCATCCGGCCCGTGATGCAGAGCACCCTGGCCTCGGACGTTTGGACCGCCAGGAGTTCCCGGAGCTTCTCCGCCACGTATTCGGCCGTCTCCACGTAATAGCACCAGATCACAGGGTTGAACCCGTCCTGCAACAGCTTCCGGACGATCCGGGCGCACTCGGTTAGCTTGTTGTCTTCGGCTTCAGAGATGGCCTCCGCCATTCGCTCCAGCTCCCGCAGCCGGCGCTTTCCCGGGTCGGCGAGATCGGCCTCCACCTGGTCCAAAAGCGGGGTGGGCACCTCGTCCGAGGGGAGCCGATCGTTTGGCTCGTACACGTAAGAGGGATCATCGGCCTCCTCGTCGGTCAACATGCCCTCTCTCCTCCGGCGCCGCTCGAGGGCGACTTTGGCGGCACGGGGGCTGGACATGACGCAGCGCAGAAGCGCCAGCGCGCTCCACCAGCGCATCCGCCGCTGGTGCTCCGCAAGCGCTTGCCCGCTCTCCACAATCTCCATGCAGAAGTCGTATACCGCGTCGAAGAGACGTCGATAAGCCAGGGAGAGAGCGTAGGTGGCATCTACCGTTTCACGGGTGGGGAAGCACGGGACGCCTTCCCATTGCTTCTCAATGTCCCTGCGGGTGCGCTGCACGAAGTGCCGGGCGAGTCTCGCCCGCTCCGGCTCTCCGAGCCGGGCGAGGTCCCACTGCTCGAACTCGGGATCTAATAGTCCCAAGAGCTTTTGGAAGGCCTCCACGATGCCACTATGCGGAGTGGCGGTCAGCAGGATCAGGTGGCGGTGGCGATCCTGCGCCAGCTCATGGACCAGCTCGTAGCGCAAGTGGCGTTCGGCGCCCCGGCCCGGCGTGGCACTATGGGCCTCATCCACGATGATGAGCTCCGGCGCGTGGAGGAGGAAGGCTGGCTTGTTGCGAGGATATTTCACGAAATCGATGCTTATGACCTGCGCGGGATAGTGCTGATAGACCGTTCGATCCGAAGGCTTGCAGCGCTCCAGCTGACCGATTGTCGCGGAGTTGATAACCACTGCCTCCAGGTGGAACTTCTCCGTAAGCTCCTTCTGCCACTGGTCGCAGAGATACGGCGGGCAGAGGACCGCGAACCGCCGCACCTCCCCGCGTTCCCACAGCTCGCGCACGATTAAGCCCGCCTCGATGGTCTTACCCACTCCCACGTCATCGGCGATGAGCAGGCGCACGGGATCCAGACGGAGGGCCATCATGATGGGGACCAACTGGTAGGTGCGGGGGCGGATAGAAATGCGCCCCAGCGAACGGAAAGGTGCCGCGCCCTCCCGAAGCAACAGCCGCGCGGCCTGCCACAGCAGGTGCAGACTCTGAGCGTCCGCCACAGCATCCGGGGATGGCGGCGGGAACTGGGACTGCGAGATGCGCTCTGTGAGAAGTTCGTAGCCCAGGAGATCGGCTAGCTGACGGTGCGCCGCCACGATATCGTCGCTGGTGCCAGTGAGCGGGCGCAGGAGCACCACGTCCTCATGGTCACCCGCCAGTAACACCCAGTCGCGGTTGCGAAAGCGGACGATAGCTCCTGGTTTCAGACCTCCCTCCAGAACGGGGTGACACGCCTCATCCTCGGGCTTCCTCATGGCGGCCTCCCGAAACACAAACGCCCCCCGGGGCCCTTCTTGCCCGCGGCTGACGCGCTGTGCTAAACTTCCTTCCCCCGCCCTGGGCGTCCACACCGCACCGCGCCATCGCCTCGCTGGTCTCCCCTGTCGGGCAAGGTGTTTTTGTTTTCAAGACATAGTAGCGCCGGCGGGCGGGGTCAGGGAAGAGCCCTGAGCTCTGCCCGCCTTTAGCCCCAGGCTTCATTTTGCCTGTCGTGTTGCCGAGATATGGACCCGGCCAAGGACGGGTCCATGCCCCTGGCCGAATGGGATGCCCGCCACAGGTTGCCGCAATGTCGGTAACCATCTTAGAGGCAGGGGAAGGGGTCACGGGGTTTTTCAGTCGGCCCCTTCCTGGTGGTAGGTGGGCCTGGGGAAGATGATCTTGATGGGCTGGCGGTATATAGCGTGGCTCAAAACTAGCTCCCCCTTCTGCAGGCGGGTGATGTTGGCCTTGACCTCAGGGTCTAGGGCCCGGTAGGCCGAGTCGGCCAGCTCGGCTGAACCGGCCCGGCCGACGACTACGGTGGAGGCGTTGCCCACCACCCGGGGGTGGACGGCGCTCATGAACTGCTCCGCCCCGATGAGTATGACCCCTAGGCTCCTTCCCCGCTCGGCTATGTCCAAGATCTGTTCGATGATGGGCGACTCCTTTTCTCGGGCAGGGGCATACTTGTTAAGCTCGTCCACGAAGATGATCACTTTCTGGGGCAGCTCTTCGCCCTCTACTGCCGACTCGGCATACAGGCGGTAGATGGTCCTAAGGATGTCTCCAAAGACAAGGGTTTGTTCCTCGTCGGTGAGCTTGGCGATGTCCACCACGATGGTCTCGCCGCCCCTGATCTTGGCTATCTCTTTGCTCAGGTTGCAGGCTATTTTGGGGCGCTGTTTCACAAATAGCCCCGACTGGCGGGTCTTGACGATGCGGCGCATAATGCGCCGGAAGCGTCCCACCGATTCAGGGCGCACGTCCTTGACGCGCTTGGCCCTTCCCTGCTCGTCCACTAGGGGCGGGCCATCCAAAAGGGAGTCCCAATCGCTAACGTCTTTCCACTCTCCACTGGGACCCCACTCCCCGGTGTTGGGGTCCGATAGGCCCATAGTGACCTCCCCAATGAGGGCCCCTAGGGTGTCCCACGGGTCGGGCACGTGGGAGAGCAGCAGATCGAGCTTGTCGTAAGTGTCCTGAAGGGAGTAGGCATAGAGGTTGACTTTGCCCAAGTCTGCAGGCACAAGGAAGCTGTTAGGTTGGCCGGTCCTGTGGGTATCTTTCCCCCAGGGCAGGAGATAACGTACGTCGGTGAAGGGCTTGGGCTCAAGACCGAGGGCCTCCCACATCTCGTAGTCCTCGGCAGAGAGGCCCCTAGGAGAAGGTCTGTCTAGGCGCAGGAGGTCACCGTGCTTGACGTTCAGGATGATTACGCCTATCTCCTCGGCCTGGGCCCGCTGTAGGATGGCCTGGATAAGGAAGATGGCGTAGGACGTCTTGGTTGCCAGGCCTGAAATGCCGGTGATGTTGACGTGGGCCCCCTCAGGCCCCAATATGTAGCGGCGGTCTAAGTAGGCCACTGCCCTGGTGCCGTTGGACATCTGTATGATGCCTGCAGGAATTCGATAGGCCTCGGGTACCTCGTCTATGCCCAGGGCCACCCTTATGCCCTCGGGCGTGGCGAAGCGTATTGGCGCTTGCGTTCGCACAGGCATGTAGATGTCCTTGTCGTTAGACAAAACCGCTACCCTAGCGAGCATCGTACCCTGGCGCTGGGTGTTAGGTGTCTCGTTGACGTCGCCGAAGTTGCTGGAGATGAAGTTGGTGAGGTGGGTAGGGGCGTCGGTGGTGTGCTCCAAGGTGGTGACGATGCCAAAGGTGCGGCTTGTCCCATAGTGGGCGACCTGTTCCGCTTCCACTATATCGAAGGGGTTAAGGATGACACCGGGGGTTAGCCAAAAGGAGAAACTGTTGGAGGTGTTGGGGTCCGAATGGGTAGCAGAAGCCAGTCCGATGACGGGCCGGACGCTTTCTTCCTCCATCATCGCGTTACCTCCATCTTAGGCCAGAACGCACCACTTCGTCCGAAAGGAAAGAGGTTTTTATGGCTTGCTCAGCCAAATAAATGGGATATAGGCAGGCATGCCAGCGGCGATCGGCCCCATAGGGGGTGACGCTCCGCTCTGCCACCAAGCAACCAGACAAAAAGTCCACCAGCTCCGTGTCTACAGGCCCCTGGCTGGGGTTCGCCATCTCCACCTTGATGACCCCCATGAGGGGATAGTCCATCGCTCCTTGGGGCCGAATGCGCACATACCAAAAGACAACCCGTCCGTCCCTGGCACCGAAGGCGGCCGTGCGATGGCAGTCTTTGAGCTCTGCCAAGAGTTGGGTGAGGTTAAGGCGCTGTGCCCTTACCCCTTTCCCCACCTTAAACTGGGGGTCCCGTCGAAAAGACTTGGCCACGCCTATTACTCTGGGGCTCTCTCTTTGGCAGAGCTGAGACAGGAGGATCTCAAAAAGGAGGGATCCATCCACCACGAGCCACTCCTCATCCTTCAGCTCGTTCAGCCCCGCCAGTGCTATCTTCGTCTCTAGCATGTGCATGCGGTATCGCACCTTTCCTGCGGTACGGTTTCGCAGGTCTGCCTGGCCCGAAAGGTGTTTGGTTATCTGGTCGTCCTGGGAGATGTCCTCTATCTGGATCCCTACTTTTTGGCAGGCCCTGGCCACGCCATCCCAGGCTACCTGTGACAACCTGTTCTTGGCTAAGAAGAGGGCCTTTTCTACTTCCAGCCGGCGTACCTTAACGTTGCCGTCGTCAAGTCGGCGTACCAGGGCAGCTCCTAACTGGGCGAAGTGGACGGGGGTATCCCGGTCTTCTTCAATGGCGGTGCCCAGAAAGTAGGAGCGCAAGGATCCGTCTAAAAAGTAGCGAAAGGTATGCTGAACTGTCCTGCCAATGGGCTCTACCCGACGGTAAAGCCCTGTGGATGGGGATTCGATGATGCTTTCAAAGATGCGCTCCTGATAGTTCAACCAGTTGTCTACCCTCTCGTCTATATCAGGGAGATCGAGGTCTTCCACAGCACCACCGGTGGCCGGCAGAAAGTCCACCTGTGCCCCAAGGGCCTGAAGGGCTTGTAATACATCACTGAGCGGGTTGGGCAACCTCGTCCCTTCCTGAAAGGGTCTCTACGGAAGCTCCCGCAAGGGGAGATCACTTCTATTATGTAATGCTGGCTATCCTGTCAAGCTGTCCAAGGGGAGGGAGATGGGGCACAGGTGCAGTTGGTTTTGTGCCCTTACTTTAGGGCGTGGGGGCAGGGCAGGGTTGGTAGGGAACAGTGATAAGGTCCCAAAGGGGATTGCCGTCCCATCCCTTGGGGGGACGAAGTCCCAGCGCTGCAAGGACAGTGGGGGCAGTGTCGAAAATGTGAACTGGCTCTTGCAGCTCCAGCCCAGGCTGCACTCCTGGCCCGTAGGCTATCCATGGGATGGTGGTGTCCTGGGGGTCGTCGCTGCCGTGGACACGTCCATGGCCACCATGGTCGGACGTGACGATAATAAGGGTGGTCTCCCAGAGGCCTCCTTTGCGCAGGGCCGTTAATAAAAGGCCTATGGCCTCGTCTACTTCCGTTGTGGCCTCCAGCTGTTCCCGCGACATCCATCCATAAGCGTGGCCTACGCTATCCAAGTCGGGCAGATGAATGAAAAGGAGCTGGGGTCTCTCCCTTAGCAGGTATTCCACAGCGGCAGGCATGATGTCGGAGGCCCAGTATCCTGGCATATCCCAATAATCTACTGAGCCTGGAGGCAACAGGTGCTTGAGCTTTTTCTTTCCCACAAAGGCTGCCACTTTGAGCCCCGCCTCCTTGGCTATGGTGAACATGGTGGGCGCCTCTAGGTAGCCCAGCTCCGGCTGCCAATCGTTCCAGTTGATGCCGTGGTTGGGGACATCTTGGCCGCTCACCATGGAGGCATGAGCTGGCAGGGTAACACTAGGCAGGACGGTTTGGGCCTGCCACGTGTAGGCCCCCCCTTGCCATAAGGAATCGAGATGGGGAGTGGGGGCCAATAAAAGGGCCTGAGGCATCAAGCCATCTAGGCTTACGATGACCACCCTTTCAACTTTTTTCGTTGCCGTGTCAGGACACGATTCCCGCAGAGGGACGACGGTGGACTGGGCTTGCCAGTGAACAAGTTTGGGGGAGTTGGGCTGTTCCCTACCCCCCTGGCAGGCGACAAGGACCGTCGCCACCAACGCCACCAAAGGGCCCATGAGGAGGGCTCGACCTTTACTGGCCACCTTTCCGTAAACCTATGTAGAGGCCGATGTGGTTTTTCGCTCGGAACACATTGATGGAAGTAGTCTCTACTTCCTCAAGGGCCATATCTACTCCCTTCTCTTCCGCCGCCAAAAGGAGGCCCATCTTCCCGTTAGACGAATAGTGGAGATCGCCTGCTCCAATGATCAGATGGTCTGGGTTGGGCAGGGTGCCGTCGGGTATAGGGGTGTAGTAGAGGATGTCCTTTAAAAGGTCTGGGTTCTGCAAATAGAGGTACGGCGCCACGATGACGATGTCCGTCTGTCCTGTCACTTCTTCGGTTCGAAGGATGATGGATGGGCCTACGTTGTCCTGGGGCTTTTGGGGGTTACTGAACGTTTTGTTCTGCTCCCGCTCTTGAGACTGCTGCAGGAAGAGGGGGATGGTGAAAACTCGCTGCCCCGTCTTGGGGTCGCGAGGGTGGAAGTTCCATATGAGCCTGGCGATGCTACCCTCCGAGGGGACGTTGGGGTACTCCCATAGTCGCCAGGAGCCGTCATGTCCTGTCCACACGTAAACGGTCCCCTCGGGAATGTCGCCTCGTGCCAGGTCTGCACCAACGT
>JAUQPQ010000074.1 GCA_030550295.1 Chloroflexota bacterium | reverse complement strand
GGGGCATTGCTGGACCTAGACCTGGGAACTTATGAGTACGTCACCTCCTCGGTCCCTTCCTCGCTAGCTGGGGGGGCGTGCATAGGGATGGGCATTGGGCCTACCCAAATTAAAGAGGTAGTGGGGGTCTACAAGTCTTACATGACTAGGGTAGGGGGAGGCCCTATGCCTACAGAGCTCCTGGACGAGACGGGAGACATGCTCCGGGAGGCAGGCCCCCGCCCAGAGTACGGCGCCACCACTGGCCGGCCCCGCCGCTGTGGATGGTTCGATGCTGTGGCCTCCAGGTACACGGCTATGGCCAATGGCCTCACAGCGGTGGCCCTTACCCGCCTGGACGTGCTGGACCGCTTCCCTGTCATCCGCATCTGCACCGCCTACCGCCTCGATGGACGGGTGACAGAGACCTTCCCGGCCAGCATACGTGACCTCTGGCGGGCGGAGCCCATATACGACGAGATGCCTGGCTGGGAGAAGGATACCTCTGGTGTGCGGCGGTTCGCAGACCTGCCTAAGGAGGCCCAGGCCTACGTGCACCGTATTCAGGAGTTGTTGGGAGTTCCCGTATACTTAGTATCGGTGGGGCCGGAGAGGGAGCAGGCAATAGTTATACGAGAGATCATCTGAAGGATATGGGCGACAATATAGTCCTTTGGATCCACATCGTGGCGGCGGCCGCCTTTGTAGGGCCCCAGATCTTCCTGAGCGTCGTTATGCCTGCAGTGAATCTGCTGGACCCTCCAGCGCGGGTGAAGGTGGTACGGCTTTTGACGTCACGCTTTGGGTGGCTGGGTTGGGGCTCAGTGGCGGTGGTGGTGATTACCGGCATAGAAAACCTTCGCCAAACGGCCGCTCTTGGCGTAGCCATCTTTGACCCAGATGTGCGCTACATGTGGGTCTTCATTGCCAAGATGGCCCTTCTGGCCTTGGCGCTGGTGGCGGTGGGGCTTCACTCCTTTGTGGTAGGCCCCCGCCAGATCCAGCTTATGGAGGCTGCTTTCGTCGCAGGGAGCAATCCTGGAGGCCTGAAGGCTGCTCGCGGGGCTACCGTGATATTTAGCGCCTTAGGGCTGCTTACATCTTTGGGCATTCTCTTCCTTGGCGTCCTGCTCCACGACCACTCCTTCTCTGCCCTTCCTGTCTAGGGTCTATGTCCCAGGAGCTTTCCCGCCTGTCCCCCCGTTTGGAGGAGATAGCGGCCCGCATCATGGCTGGTGAGATGCCCAATGCTGGCCGCTTCTGTGGGGCATGCCTACACCCCTTATCTTCGGGCGGAGGGGCGTGCCCCCACTGTGGGAGATTGCCTGCCCAGGTAGAACCCTTTACTGCCATACCCAAGGAGATACTGGCCATGGTGCAGGCCCAGAGGATGAGGGAGGCGTTAGTGGTGCGAGGGATGGCCTATGGGGGGCTTTTGGGCGGGGTGATAGCATCCCTTTTGCCCATCGTGTTCTGGGACGTGCATTGGTGGACAGTCCTGCTCCTCTTCGTCATGTTGGGCGTGGCATACATAGGGGCAGCCAACCTGGCCAACACAGTGGGGGACGCCCTAGGTTACCGCTGGGGCCAGTGGGAGAAGAGGCGCCGATGGCAGCGTCTTATGGCCCAGGGCGGGCTGGAGGCCCTTAGACGGGCGCCTTAATATCTAGCTCTATCCCCTCCAAGGCATTTCGTAGGCGCTCCTGGCCATCAGGTTCAGGCTCTACCAGAGGCAGCCGAGGCGGCCCCACGGCGATGCCCAGGTGGTTAAGGGCCCACTTTATGGGCGTGGGGTTGGGGCCTACCGTCATGAGGGCCTGCATAAGGGGGACGAGGGAAAAATGTAGCCTTTTCGCCTCCTCTACTTGGCCTTGCCGATAGGCCTCTATCATTGCCCTCATCTTACGCCCTGCCAAGTGGGTTACCACCGATATCACTCCGTAGCCACCTATGGCCATAATGGGCAGGGTAAGCAGGTCGTCCCCGCTCCAGATAAGGAAGCCAGGGCGGGCGCCAGCAGCGATGCGTGATACCTGCACTAAGTCGCCTGAGGCCTCTTTTATGCCTACTATGTTGTCCACGTGGGAAAGGCGGATGACCGTCTCGGCTGTCATGTTCAGGCTGGTGCGGCCGGGGATGTTGTAAAGGATGCAAGGTATGTTGACGGCTTGGGCGATGGCCCGGAAGTGCTGGTAAAGGCCCTCTTGGCTCGGCCGGTTGTAATAGGGGACAACCAACAGTAGGGCATCAGCGCCGGCCCTCTCCGCCTCTCTGGACAGCTCTATAGAGTGGCGGGTATCGTTGGTGCCAGTGCCGGCTACCACTGTGCCTTTGCCTGTTATAGCCTCCTTAACCTCCCTTACAAGGCGCACCTTTTCCTCATCGGCGAGGGTGGGCGCCTCACCGGTGGTGCCCGCCACTACCACCCCGTGGGAGCCAGAGTCCACCAGGGCTTGGGCTAGGCGGCGGGCCTGGCCGTAGTTCACTGCCCCTCCGGCGTCCATAGGCGTAACCATGGCAGTGAGGACCCTACCTATCTCCGCCATCTATATCGCCTCCCTCCTTCAGATTAGGTTCCGGGCCAAGAGCTCTTGGGCTATCTGGAAGGCGTTGAGGGCTGCCCCTTTACGTAGGTTGTCGCACGATATCCAGAGGGCCAAGCCCCTTTCCGATGAGGCATCGCGACGGATCCGTCCCACCAAGGCGTAATCGCCGCCGGCGGCCATAAGGGGGGTAGGATAGAGGGCATGGCTGGGATCGTCTACCACCTTTACGCCTGGTGCCTCCCTTAGCACCTCCCTTGCCTCCTCGGGCAGGAAGGGGTGGGCGAACTCCACGTGTACGGCCAAGCTGTGGCCCACCATTACCGGCACCCTTACGCATGTCGCCGATATGGCTATCTGAGGGTCGCCCATGATCTTGCGTGTCTCGTGGATGATGGTTAGCTCCTCCTTGGTGTAGCCGTCGTCACTGAAGTCCTCCACATGCGGGAAGACGTTAAAGGCGATAACGTGGGAATAGACTTGGGGCGTGCACTCCTCCCCCTCAAGGATGGAGCGGACCTGCTGGCGCAGCTCTTCCATAGCTGCCCATCCCGTCCCCGATACTGACTGATAGGTGTCTACGATGATGCGCCGTACCGGGTTGCGCTGGTGCAGGGGCCAGAGGGCTAGCACTAGGGGCGTAACCTCGCAGTTGGGGGTGGAGATGATGCCCTGATGGTGAGCTAGGGTGTCGCCATTGACCTCGGGCACTACTAGGGGGACGTGGGGCTCTAGGCGCCATGCCTTGGAATCGTCTATAACTACTGCGCCCGCTTCTACTGCGTGGGGCACAAGGCCCCGGGAGACGGCACTTGTCGCGGAGAAGAACGCCAGATCGATGCCCCGAAAGGAGCTGGGGGTGGTCTCCTCCACAGGTATGATCTCCCCTCGGAAGGGTAAGCGGGAGCCAGCCGAGCGGGATGATGCTAAAAGCCTCAGCCCTGCCAAGGGGAAGTCGTTCTGCTCTAGGAGACGTAGCAGCTCCCTTCCTACTAGGCCGGTAGCCCCAACAATGGCCACATGGAGGCGCCTACTCATGGTCATCTATATGTCGGCCTCATATTAGCGCAGGCCCAGGCGCGGGACAAGGCTAGTACCAGTGGCGCAGCCACCACCAGGCGAACCCTCGCTTGGCCCAGTACCAGAAGGGACTGGGCGACCTCAGCTTCACTCTAGGAGCAGGGTGGGCATAGAAGTCCCCTTGCGCCAGGGCTGCTCTTCTGAAGCCTGTTTCCAAGAAGCATTGGCCTTGGCCCCCAAAAGTCCAGGCAGGGGATCTGCCTTCTAGTTGGGCGGCCAGGTTGCGGGCCACCACCTCTGCTTGGCCATGGGCGAATACCCCTGCCTTGGGCAAGGGGAGGCCATTGGCCAGAGGTATGTAGGTCACGTCGCCTATGGCGTAGATCCCCTCCCACGAAGTGGCCATGGTGGCAGGGTCCACTTCTATCCACCCAGAGGGCCCGATAAGGCCTGCCTCCCGGATCACCCGCGGCGCCGAGTGGACAGGGATGGCTATTAGGAGATGAAAAGAGGCCTGGGAGCCGTCAGCAAAGGAGATCGTCTTTGCCTCCTGGTCTACGGCCTTCACCTGCATGCGGGGAAAGAAAGATATATCTCTGGAGGCGAGGATCTGGGCCAGGGCGGTACCGGCCTCAGGCCCTGCCACTGGCAAAGGTTGGGGCTCAGGAGTGAAGATATGGATCTCTACCTCCTCCCTTATGCCCTGGCGTCGATAGTGGGCATCGATAAGGAGGGCAGCCTCGTAAGGGGCAGCAGGGCACTTATAAGGTACAGAAGGCACCAAGATGACGATGCGGCCTTCCTTGATCTGGGCCAACTCTACTTGAAGGGCGGCAGCCCCATCTAGGTGGTAGAAGGTCCAGGCCCCGGCCAGCCCGGGGATCTCCCCTGTCCCGTACTCTGCCCCCGGAGAGAGGATCAGATAATCGAACTCCTGCTCCCCCTGCGTCATCAGCAGCCTTCGCCTCTCTAGGTCAATGGCTACCACCTCGTCTATGAGAACCTCAATGCCTCTACGTCTGAGAGACCTGAGATCGGCCACTATCTGGGTGGGGCGACTGTAGCCCAGCATCACCCAAGTGAAGGCGGGAGGGAAGGGTTGGAGGGGTAGTCGGTCAATTACCACCACTTGATGTTCCCGGGGTAGGAGGCGTCGTAAGCGGTTGGCAGCCACCACCCCACCGATGCCGCCCCCTAGGACTACCACCTTCTTGCCGGCCATGTTCAGCCCCCCTCTAGGCCTAGGATAGGCTCTAGGCCCATGACTAGCTCCCCTATTTCCATGACCCGGCGCACCGCCAAAAGGACGCCCGGAATAAAAGACTCACGACTGATAGAGTCATGTCTGATGGTAAGGGTCTGCCCCAAAGCCCCAAAGATGACTTCCTGATGGGCCACCATCCCAGGCAGCCGCAGGCTATGGATGGTGATCCCCTCCACTTCGCCGCCGCGGGTGCCAGGGATCGTCTCCCTTTCCGTTGGGGGACGGCGGAAGGGGGCCCCCTTGGCCTTGGCCATGGCCTGGGCCGTGGCGATGGCTGTGCCGGAGGGGGCATCGACCTTGGCATCGTGGTGCATCTCCACGATCTCGGCCACGTCGAAGAAGGGGGCTGCCTTGCGTGCCAAGTACATCATCACCACTGCCCCAATGGCGAAGTTGGGGGCCACTATCGCCCCAAGGCGGCGACGAAGGCACTCCCCCTTCAATCTCTCCAGCCACGCAGGATCTAGGTTAGATGTGCCGATGACGGGCCGGGCCCCAACAGCTAAAGCCGCCTCCACCACAGTGGGGGTGAACTGGGCATGGCTGAAGTCCACCACTACATGGGGGCGGGTGGCCTGAAACAGGGGAAGGGGCTCAGTAGAATAGGGGACGCTACCTCCTTGGGGCAGCTCCCACTTGTCGCCCCTTGGCGACTTGGCAACTACTGCCACCGGCTCCAGATCGGGTGCTTGGCAAAGGGCCGCTAAGACCTGCTGGCCCATACGCCCAGCGCCGCTCACCGCCACCCTGATGGCCATCTCCTCACCCCTCTAGGTGCGGGGAGGCTTGGGCAGGGGCGGGGGAGGGGGAGGCTGGCGAGGGGGAGGGGGGAACCTCTGTTGAGGAGGACGCGGAGCCCGAGGAGGTGTGGGACGCTGCCAGTGCTTGGGCGCCTTGCGTGGCTCAGCTGCACTCGGCTGGACCTGACGGCCCTCCAAAACGCTCCGCCGCGAAAGGTTGATGCGCCCGTAGCTGTCTACCTCAGTCACCATGACCATGATCTCGTCTCCTACCCGCACCACCTCTTCTGGGCGGCGGACGCGGTAGTCGGCCAGCTCCTCTGTGCGTACTAGCCCTTCCTTGCCAGGCACAATCTCCACAAAGGCGCCAAAGGGGGTGATCCTAGTTACCTTACCTGTGTAGATCTCCCCCACCTTCACCTCTCGGGTCAGCCCCTCGATGATCTCTATTGCCCTGCGGGCCCCTTCCTCGTTGACGGAGCCTATGTACACCGTCCCGTCGTCCTCAACGTCTATGGTGCACTTGGTCTCCTCAATGATGGAGCGGATGACGCGGCCACCAGGCCCTATAACGGCCCCTATCTTCTCCACGGGGATCTGGATGCGGTACATCCTAGGAGCATAGGGCGATAGCTCTGCCCTGGCCTCGGGTATGGTCTCCAGCATCACCTTAAGGATGGCCAGGCGGGCGTCGCGGGCCTTGCGCATCGCCTCTGCCAGTACAGAGATGGGCAGGCCCTGGGTCTTAATGTCTAGCTGGAGGGCGGTGATGCCCTCGGCTGTGCCAGCCACCTTGAAGTCCATGTCCCCGTAGTGGTCTTCCAGGCCAGCGATATCGGTGAGGATGGCGTAGCGCTCCCCCTCCATCGTTAGGCCCATCGCTACTCCGGCCACAGGGGCCTTGATGGGCACGCCGGCGTCCATTAGGGATAAGGTGCTGCCACAGACGCTGGCCATGGATGTGCTGCCGTTGGAGGAGAGCACCTCTGACACTAGCCTTATGGTGTAGGGGAACTCCTCCTCGCTGGGGATTACTGGCTCTAAGGCCCTCTCGGCCAGGGCTCCATGGCCTATCTCCCTACGACTGGGGCCCCTCAGAGGCCTTGCTTCCCCCGTGGAGAAGGGTGGGAAGTTGTAGTGATGGATGAAGCGTTTAGACTCCTCAGGTTCAATGGTGTCCAGCTCTTGCCGCTCCCCAAGGGATCCTAAGGTGGCGATGGTAAGGACCTGGGTCTCGCCCCTAGTGAAAAGGCCCGATCCGTGGGTGCGGGGAAGAAGGCCTACCGCCGCGGATATGGGCCGCAATTCATCGGGGTGGCGGCCATCGGGCCTTATCCCTTCCTCCAAAATGCGTCGGCGCACCGCTTGCCTTACTTCTTCCTCCAGGGTGTGCAGAAGCTGGTCCTGGGGGTAAGACTCACCTAGGGCGTCTATCAGCTGCTTACGGATCTGGTCCATAAAGGCCTGCCTCTCGTCTTTGGCTGCCCACACCAGATCCCAGCTCTGGGTGGATATCCACTGATGCACCGCCTCCTTTACTTGGGGGTCGATGGTTAAGGGCTCCCAGGAGACTTTAGCCTTGCCTACTTGGGCTGCCATCTCCTCCTGAAGGGCGATCACCTCCTGGTTCACCTGCTGGGCTAGGGTCATGGCCTCTATTACCAGCTCTTCTGGGACCTCTTTGGCCCCACACTCCACCATGACCACCGCCTCTTTGGTGCTGGCTACTACCAGGTCCAAGGTGGTCTGCCGTCTCTGGGCGAAGGTGGGGTTGATGATGAATTCCCCGTCCAGATAGCCTATGCGGCAGGCCCCTATGGGCCCCATGAAGGGGATGTCGGATATGGAGAGGGCCGCTGAGGCCCCCACGATGGCCAAGATATCGTGGTCGTTCTCCTGGTCGGCGGAGAGGGCAGTAACGATGATCTGGACGTCGTTGCGGAACCCCTTGGGGAAGAGGGGCCTTAGGGGGCGGTCGGTGAGGCGGGCGGTCAAAATGGCGGTGGTGCTGGGCCTGCCTTCCCTTCGGAACCAGCTGCCCGGGATCTTGCCAGCGGCGTAAAGACGTTCTTCGAAGTCTACAAGTAGGGGCACAAAGTCTACCCCCTCCCGTGGTGGCCCCATGCAGGCCGTTACTAGCACCACCGTGTCGCCGTAGCGCACGGTGACGGCCCCGTT
>JAUQPQ010000073.1 GCA_030550295.1 Chloroflexota bacterium | reverse complement strand
AGGGCTGCCCTATTGGGATGCGGAGTAATGACGGGGGTGGGAGCGGTCTTCAATACCGCCCACGTCCAGCCGGGATCGGATGTGGCTGTCATCGGTTGCGGAGGAGTGGGACTAAACGTCATCCAGGGGGCCTTCTTGGCGGGGGCCTCCCGCATTATCGCTATCGATCTTCTTGAACACAAGCTCCAGTTGGCCCAGGAGTTGGGGGCGACTCACGTGGTGAATGCTTCCCAGGAAGACCCCGTAGCCGCCGTCAGGCGCATCTCCCCAGGGGGAGTGGACTACGCCTTCGAGGTGATAGGGCTGCCAGAGACGATCCGCCAGGCCTTCGACATGACCCGGCGTGGTGGCATGGCGGTGGTGGTGGGTCTGGCCCCCTCTGGTTCGCAGGTGAGCCTCCCTGCAGCTGCCTTCCTGTTAGAAAAGACCATCACTGGCTCCGCCTACGGGGGCACCCGCTTCCGCGTGGATATCCCAAGGTTGGTAGAGCTATATATGTCGGGGCGTCTAAAGTTGGATCCCCTCATAAGCCGCCTTTATCCCCTAGACCAGATCAATGATGCCTTCGACGCCCTACGCCGAGGCGAGGTAGCAAGAAGCATCATCATACCCTAATATTCTGGGGTCCATTACTCTCCAGATGCCCTAACGGCCAAAAAGGAGATCTAAGCTCAAAAATGGCCGTCTCAAGACCTAATAATGCCGACAACGCCGCCCTGCACCATGGTATACTTGCTGCGTACCAATGCCTGAAAGGGAAGTGCGCTGGCCTTTGCGCATTGTCGATTCACGAGGCAAGGAGCGCAGGGGGATAATTATCGCCTCTCGCAATTGGCACCAAGGTTTAGGACAGGTGAGGGAGGAGGACTTCCGCATCGTTATGGTGGAGGAGCTATTGGAGGAGCAGCCTCAACTTTCGGGGCCAATAATAGTATGCAGTCCTGTCCCCCTCCCCCACCTGCGATTAGCAGAGAAGGAGCCATCCTGGACTTGGGGCAGCCAACATCCCAGCAAGGCGATCCGGGTATATTGTCCGCTCCCGGTAAGCAGCGCTGAGATAACGGCCATGAACCCCTCTCGTCTTAAGGCCTTGGCCAAGGCCTTAGTATCGGCCTGGGACTGTCATAGTTGGTGGGAGGCAGTGGCCCAAGCCCTTTATGCTCCCCAAAGGCCTCCCAAGGTGGTCCCGGCGAAACTCCGGTCTTATCTGGGCTCTCTCCTGGACAAGGCCGCCTCTCATCTGTCATCGGAGGCCCCTGAGGAGATAGCAGAGGCCATTAGGCGGCTACAGCGTTGGCTAGAAGCCAAAGACCCAGAAGAGGCGTTGAGGCTGTCTGGCCAGCTCTACCCTTCTGCTACCTCACTAGCGGCCGACGTGTACATTGTGCGGGCCCTGGCCCAGGCTCCTCAGGAAGCCATGCTGGTAGCCGCTGCGCGCCGGTTCCTTATGGAAGCCGCCACCTCAGACCGGGAGCTAGAGTTGAGCCGAGCGCTGGCCAGCGAGCAGCTTTCCTACGTAGTAGTAGCAGTGGAGCCTCACCGTCTGCCCGTGGCCAAGTTGGCCCTGGAGGCCTTTCGCCAGCGCTATCGCGCTGCCTATGAGGCCTACCATCATAGCTACTGGGAGGCGGTGAGGCAGTTACGTAAGCGCCTTTCCAAAGCGTCCACCCTAGTCCAGGCCCTGGAGAGGTTGAACCGCTTGCCAGAGCTAGGCCCTCCTGGGGGCCTAACCGTCTTGGCCCGCTACCATACCCTCATGCGCATCCTGGAGCCGTGCCAGGCCGAAGGGCCCATATTTTCAGAGCCTTTGTCATCTCGCTGTCATCAATGCCAGCTAGAGATGGGCTCCCCGCCTCCTCAGGCCGAAGTCGATGAAGTCCTTAGCGGTCTCAACGAAGCCCTGGGGGAGCAGATGTCCCGTCTGGCCAAGGCTCTAGCGGCCATGGTCATTACCGCTCAAGACCCCATTATTGAGAAGGCCCTTAAGGTGGTACAGGCCAGCCAGGTAGCCCCCCTGGCCCAGATGCTAGATGACCAGGTCACGGCTTTTCTGCGCCGATGCCTCGTAGAGACGAAGGTGCGAGAGGCCATCTCTCCTGTGCTGGATCGCATCCAGGCAGGGCAAACGCCAACACCAGAGGAAACGGAGAGGGCCGGACGCCAAGTACGGCAACTTCTGTCAGCCCTGCTGGCACCGCCAAAGAATAGTACATAGCATGCCAGTGGACTGGCTTGTGGTGGGCCTGGGAAACCCGGGCGCCCAATACGCCCTTAGCCGTCACAACGTAGGCGCTAGGTGCGTAGCCCTCCTGGCCAGGCGTCACGGCATCCTTCTAAACCCTAGTAAGAACTACTCCTTAGGTCAAGGAAAGGTTGGGTCCACTCCTGTAGCCCTCGCCCGCCCACGGATGTTCATGAACGAGAGCGGTCGAGCGGTATCCCTTTTGGTGCGCCATGTAAATGTTCCCCTGCACAGGCTATTGGTGGTGTGCGACGATTTAGATCTGCCCCTAGGTAAGATACGTATCCGCCCGGGTGGTAGCCACGGCGGCCACAACGGCCTCCGCTCCATCATCGAAGCTCTCGGCACTAAAGACTTTCCTCGCCTGCGCATAGGAATCGGTCGGCCCGTGCAGGAGGGACGTCCCATCACCCAACCAGAGGTGGTGGCCCAATACGTCCTCGCCACGCCTCCTCCCCAAGAGCAAGCAGCCCTGCAAGAGGCCATACTCATCGCCTGCCAGGCCATAGAGGCGGTCATCTCTCAGGGCCTTGAGATGGCCATGAACACCTATAACCGCTGAGGCACCGTTACAATTTTCTCTAGGGGCCACTATGGATCTCACGTCCCTTTTGTCTAGGGTGGTAGAAACGCCGTCCCTAGGCGAGCTTGCCCAGCATGTCCAGGCAGAGAGGCAGGTCACGGCCAGTGTAGTGGAGGGGGCCAAAGGGGCGGTAATAGCGGCGTTATTTCATATCCTAGGCCTCCCCATTGTGGTAGTGGTCCCCAAGCCCCAAAGGGCAGAGGCGCTAGTAGAAGAGCTAGCCGCCTGGCAGGGAGGCTACCAGGGGATCTACCAATTCCCTGAAAGGGAAGCGATCCCCTATGACCCCTCACCGCCAGACCCATCGGCAGTGGCCAAACGCCTCCGGGCCCTCTACATGCTTTGCTGGGGAGAGAAAGTGTTGATAGTAGCATCGGCCCTGGCCTTAGCGCAACGGACCATCTCTGCCCAAGAACTGGGCGACTACACCGTATCGGTGGCGACTGGGGGCGAACTAGAGCCCAGGGCCTTTTTGGGCCGCCTCCAATCGATGGGCTACCAGATAGTGCCCACAGTAGAAGTGCCTGGGGAAGCCTCCCGCCGCGGGGGCATCGTGGACGTATTCCCCCCAACTACCTTCCTCCCTGTCCGCATCGAGCTATGGGGACGCCAGGTTGACGAGATACGCTACTTCGATCCTGCTACCCAGCGGTCTACAGGGCGTGTAGAGAGGGTTACCATCATACCTGCTTGTGAGGCCATCTTTTCTACCCCTCCCCCTTGGTGCCGAGACGTGGAGATCTCCCACCTGCCAGAGCACTTGCGCGACAGGATGGCGCGAGAGTTAGCTAGCCTGGCCAACGGTGAGCCCCCACCAGGGCTACATTTCTACGTACCCTTCCTTGCCCACGCCACCCTATTGGACCATCTGCCTCCTCACGCCCTGCTGGTCATAGACGAAGAGGAGGAAGTGGTGGCTGCCCTAAAAGAGGCCCACCTTAAAGCCCAAGAGACGGTGGAAGAAATGGCCCCTCTCCTCCCCAAAGGCTTACCTTCCCCCTTGGCCCCCGTAGAATACCTGACAGGCCAGATCAAGAGGCACCCCCGGGCCCTTACTCTCACTCGCTGGCCGAAGGAGGAGGCAGTGAGCCTACCCTTTAGCCCTGCGCCGGGATATGGCGGCCAGCTAAGGCGCCTTGCCAGCGAGCTGTTGGACATCACAAGGAGGGGTGGCACAGCAACAGTAGTATCACAGCAGGCCTTAAGGCTAAAGGAACTCCTCCAGCAAGAGGGGATAGATAGCACGCTGGAGACTTCAAGGGTTACGTTAGTTCATGGCTCTTTGCCAGCAGGATGGCGCCTTGAAGACCCCCCTCTCCTCCTGCTGACCGATAGGGAGATCTTCGGGTTCGCCAAGGAGAGGCGGCCAGCCCCTAGGCGTTACTTCACTACCGAGACCACTTTGGCCCAGCTATCCCCAGGCGATTACGTAGTGCACATAGACCATGGCATCGCCCGCTTCGCTGGAGTAGTGAGGTCTAAGGTAGATGGCGTCGAAAGGGAGTACCTGGAGCTTCAATACGCCGAAGGGGATAAGCTTCTGGTGCCTGTGGAACAGGTCGATCGCATAAGCCGCTACGTGGGCCCTAGCGGCTTCCTCCCTCCCCTCACCCGCCTCGGCTCGGGGGAATGGCAGCGCATCAAGCGCAGGGTAAGAGAGGCGGTGACCGACCTGGCCAAGGAGCTTTTGTCCCTTTACGCCGCCCGCGAGGTCCTGCCTGGATATGCCTTCCCTCACGATACCCCCTGGCAGTTGGAATTGGAGGCCTCCTTCCCCTACTTGGAAACGCCCGATCAACTGGCCGCCCTGGCAGAAGTGAAGAGGGATATGGAGAGCCCCCGCCCCATGGATCGCCTCATCTGTGGTGACGTAGGCTACGGCAAGACGGAGATAGCCCTCCGGGCCGCCTTCAAGGCGGTCATGGGGGGAAAGCAAGTCGCCTTCCTTGTGCCCACTACCATATTGGCCCAACAGCACTACCAGACCTTCCTCCAACGCTTGACACCCTTCCCTGTGACCGTCGCCATGCTCTCCCGCCTCTTGCCCGATAAAGAGCAGGAGAAGGTGATTAGAGATCTGGCCCAAGGCTCCATAGACATCGTTATTGGCACCCATAGGCTTTTGCAGCCAGATGTCAGTTTCCGCGACCTGGGACTAGTAATTGTGGACGAGGAGCAAAGGTTCGGGGTGGTACATAAGGAGCACCTCAAACGGCTGCGTCTACAGGTAGATGTCCTCACCCTCTCGGCCACCCCCATCCCGCGTACCCTCTACATGGCCTTGGGGGGAATAAGGGACATGTCCCTCTTGGAGACGCCTCCTGAGTCGCGCCTCCCAGTAAGAACCATAGTGGCGCCTTACCAGCCCCAGCTGGTGAAGGAGGCTATAAGAAGGGAGCTGGCAAGGGGAGGGCAGGTATATTATGTCCACAATCGCATCAAGACCATCCATCAGGCAGTGCAACGAGCAAAGTCGCTGGTGCCAGAGGCCAGAGTAGCCGTTGCCCACGGCCAGATGGATGAGGAAGAACTGGCCATCGTCATGGACGACTTCCGCTTGGGGAAGGTGGACGTGCTAGTATGTACCACCATCGTAGAGTCGGGCCTGGACATCCCCAATGCCAACACCATCATCATTGAGGATGCCCACCGCCTTGGGCTCTCCCAACTGTACCAGCTGCGCGGACGCGTGGGCCGGTCTGAGGGACTTGGCTACGCCTACATCTTCTACCCTCCCGAGGCGCACCTTACTGAGGCCGCTGAGAGGCGCCTGCAGGCAATCTTTGAGGCCAGCCAATTAGGGGCAGGGTTCCAAATCGCCCTGCGCGACCTGGAGATAAGGGGGGCCGGCAACTTGTTAGGCCCCGAGCAGAGCGGCCACATGGCGGCCGTAGGGCTGGAGTTGTACTCTCGCCTCCTCCAACAAGCCACCCAGAACCTGCGCGCCCAGCTGCATGGAGAGAGCCCACCCCTCACTACCGAAGGCCCTGACCTGATAGTGGACCTCCCCCTCTCTGCCTACCTGCCTGAATCATTCGTCCCGAATCTAGGACAGCGCCTGGCCCTCTACCAGCGGCTGGCCGAGGCCCCCACTCCAGAAGAAGTGGATTCCCTAGCCCTAGAGATGGCCGATAGGTTCGGGCCGCCACCCGAGCCCGCCCAAAGGCTCATATTTATAGCTCGCCTCAGGGCCATGGCCCGTCAGTTAGGGATCCGCTCCCTTGCCCTAGAAGGGGGCAAAATAGTGGCCCGCTGGCCTGAAAGGAGGCCCCACTCCTCCTTGCCTCCCCACGTGCATCAATGGGTAGACTTTGGCCCTACCACCATGCGCATCGACCCCGTAAGGCTTGGGGATGAGTGGCCGAAGGCCCTTGAGGAAGCGTTGAGGTCCCTTTTCAAGGGTTGACAGGTCACCCCATCCCCTCTAACATGAAGGCCTGTGAAAGGTGTCACGTCCCGCCCTGGCAACCGTAGGACGGTGACGGGAAGGCCACCAAGGGAATATCGAGAGCGTTTGGTCCTGGCCTCCTTCGCCTATTGGCTCGGCCTTCTGGCGTATCTCCTGGTAGAGCCACCCCAAACCTGGTTGTTGGCCTTTTTGGCTCTGTTGGTAGCTCTGGCCACAGATGGGCTAATCCGCTCCTACGCAGGCCAGAGGCTACGAAGGCTAGACGATACGGTCTTGGGGCTCGTATTGCCTGTCCTCTTTGCCATCGGTGGGGCTGTATTTGTGGAGCTGGCTGTAGATGGGTACTGGGCCCTCCTGGCCAGCACCGCCGTGGCCCTAATACTGGGGGCGATCATCCATGCCGAGTGTCAGTGCCATTCTCCTCAGACCTCCGCCTTTATCCGGGCCCGTATGGTGTCGCACATCGCCTGCTACCTTACTGCTTTCCTGATACTGGCCACCCTGTACTCGTTTGACGTGGAGCTGAGCTTGCCGTTGCAGGCCATAGGCACCGCCGTAACAGGAACGCTGCTGAGCTTAGAGCTTCTTCGGGACGCCTCTGCACAGACGCGCGATAACCTCCTCTTGGCCTTAGCCACTGGGATCGTTATGGGGCAGGTGTCATGGACACTCCACCTCTTGCCCTTAAGCCCCCATGCCGGTGTTGTCCTTCTCCTTCTCACCTTCTATCTGCTTACAGGCATAGCCCATCACGTGTTGGCTGGGGCCTTCAACATGGTAGCCCTGGCCGAGTTCGCTGGTGTAGCCTCTATAGGAACGGGGGCAATCATCGCCACCCACCGCCTCTTCTAACCAGGAAGTGACCTTTGTCCTGGGCATTGACCCCTCCTTTCCTGGAAGTGGTGTGAGCTTCGCCTTTCTCGATAAAGAGGGCCGTCTCATAGGGTGGGGGCGCTTGCCCGGACATGTGGAGTTGCCCCCTTTGGCCACCGATGCCCGCCTGGTGGCGATAGACGCTCCTTTGGGCCTCCCCATGGGTTGGGGTTGCCTGGACCTGCCTTGCACCTGTGGTACGTGTACTGCCCCTCCTTCTGCCCGTCGGGCCGCTGAGGTGGCCTTAGGGAACATGGGGATAGGGCTCTTCTGGACCACCAAACGTTCTATCCTAAGGCCCCTTATAGAATGGGCCATCCGTCAGCGTAAGGTTCTGGAAGGGCTAGGGAAGGAAGTGGTAGAAGTATATCCTTACGCCAGCAAGATGATCCTATGGGGACGGCCTCCGGCTAGAAAGAGCACCGTCCTAGCCAGGCGATGGCTCCAGGAGAATTTGGCATCGGTAGTGGCCGATGTCCCCCGGGAGCGCCTCCTCTCCCACGACGAGCTCGACGCCCTAGTGGCCGCCTACTCAGGGCTTCTGTGGGCAAGAGGTCAGGCCCAAGCGTTAGGCCTTCCCCATGAGGGGGTCATCGTTGTCCCTAAGCCCCCCATTGAAGAAGGCTACGGCCTATGATAGCATCGTCTCGGGTCGGGGCGTAGCGCAGCCTGGTAGCGCACCACAATGGGGTTGTGGAGGTCGCCGGTTCAAATCCGGCCGCCCCGACCAGTTTGCCTAAGAGGCAGACGTTGTGCCAGGGGAGGCCTTAGTAAAGTTCCGCCCAGACACGCCCGCACGAACGATGGCGGACCTGCACCGGCGACACGGAGGCCAGAGGTACACTCACTGCGTTCCCGCTGGCCATCCA
>JAUQPQ010000072.1 GCA_030550295.1 Chloroflexota bacterium | reverse complement strand
CTACAGCCAAACGGGGCGTAGCGCCATAATTATTGACAGGATGCTTTCTGGGGAAGTGCGCCAAATAGTGGCGGCTGCCCAAAAGTCTTGGGCTTGTGGGGAAAGGGTAGCCCTGGCCACGGTGGTGGGGGTGTTCGGCTCCGCCTATCGTCGTGAGGGGGCCAAGATGCTGGCCCATGAAGATGGTTCGGCCACCTGCATGATCTCTGGTGGCTGTTTGGAGCAAGAGGTGGTAGAGGTGGCTAAAGTGGTCATGGATACTGGGATCCCCCGCTTGGTGCGCTATGAGCTCGACGAGGAAGTGATGTGGGGCCTGGGTCTAGGCTGCGGAGGCACAATAGAGGTATTCATTGAGCCCCTAGAAAGGGGATCTGTCCTGGCCCGTTGGCTTGAGATGCAGGCTGAAGGCGAGAGAGGTGTGCTAGTGACGCCCTTACGGGGAGGTGAGGGGCGCCTGCTGGTGAAGGCAGATGCCTCTCCTGAAGGAGTCCTATCGCCAGAGGCGCTCTCCCAGGCTGCCCAGGAGAGGGCCCTTGCCCTCTTAGATGCGCCCTCTCCTCAGCCTCACCTCCAGGTGTTAGAGGGGGCTCAGCTTTTCTTCGATGTAAGCTTGCCCCCGCCAGAGCTGGTGGTTTTCGGCGCAGGCCACGACGCCGTCCCCTTGGTAGCCCAGGCCCAGACGTTGGGTATGGCTGTAACGGTGGTCGATCCCCGTCCCGCCTATAATACGCCTGAGCGTTTCCCTGGCGCCCGCCTCGTCCTGGCCCATCCCCACGAGCTCCCAGAGAAGGTTCGCCTTACCCCCCGCTCGTACGTGGTCGTAATGAACCATCACTTGCAGAGGGATGAGGCCTGCTTGGCCTATGCTCTAGAGTCCTCTGTTGCCTATATAGGGGTATTGGGACCGAAAGGAAGATTGCAGAAGCTGGTGGAGGGCCTTGTGGAGAAAGGAAAGGAACTAGGCCCCAGGGACCTGGAACGGGTGTACAGTCCTGTGGGGCTGGACATAGGGGCGGAGTCGCCTGAAGAGGTAGCGGTGAGCATTCTGGCCGAGGTGTTAGCTGTGCAGAGGGGCCATAGGGGCGGGTTCTTACGGGAGCGCCAAGGCCCCATCCATCGCCGCTATTTGGCCTGAAGGCCTTTATATGCCAGCTTGTCCTCCTTTGGGCAACTGTCTATCATTTTGAGAGCTAAGGGGAATTAGCCTGGGCTTGGGCTATTGTGCGTTGGTGGTGGAACCTCACCCTTCCTGGGAAGCTCTTGCTAGTAGGGGCGGTGGTGATCCTTGGCACCGTCACGTGGCGAGCTATAGCAGGCTTAGGCCGTGAAGGGGCCCCTTCTCCCAGGCCGGCGGCCCAAGTCCCTCCCGTGGTCACGGTGACCCCTGCCCCTCCTTCGCCCACGCCCCCTCCTTTGCCTCCTCCCTCGCCTACCCCTCAGGCCAGGGGGCAGACGCCTACCCCCAGGCCTACCGTGACGCTAGCAGGCCAGATAATACCTGACGTCCTTATCCTCTACACCTCATGTGAGGGGGATGGGGCCTGTGGGCTGATGGCGAGCGGCAAGCAGGTCCATCTGGGAGCAGCGGCCTGTAACCCCCAGCTCATGCCCTTTGGCACCCGTTTCCGCATTCTGGGCTGGGAAGGGGAACTGGTCTGCGAGGACATCCACCCCTTCCTCCAGGGATGGTATGTGGTGGTCTGGTTCCCCACAGAGGCCGAGGGTAGGGCGTTTCGCCAGCAGGTGGGCCAGAAAGGATCCATACAGATCCTGTTCCGTCCTTCTTGACACACCCGAAGCGATGACATTGAATGGGGATGTCCTAGGATCGGAGCCTTCTCCCCGATAAAAGGGGGTGATGAGGTATGGATTGGCGACAAAGGGTGGGTGGCAAACTAGTCAGCCCCGAAGAGGCAGTGGCCGGGATCAAGTCGGGCGATACGGTGGTAGCTTCGCCTTTTACTTGTACCCCCTATACCCTCTGCCAGGCCCTCTACCAGAGGCGACACGAGCTGCGAAACGTGCGCATAGACCACCCGGCAGGCCTCTTCCCCTGGATCCAGGAAGAGGGCGATGCTGAGGCCTTCAAGGTACGTGACCTCTACGCCACTGCCTTCAACCGGGAGCAGATAGCCAAAGGGCTGGTAGACTACCTGCCGTTTGGGGCGTGGAAGGCCTATGAAGTCCCGCCTGGCTTCGTAGAGGAGCCAGACTGGTTCCTGGTGCCTGTCTCCCCTCCAGACCGCTTCGGCTACTGCAGCTTTGGGCCAGGGGTGTGGCTCTCTAAGACGTGGAGCCGCAAGGCCAAGAAGGTAGTGGCCGAGGTGCACGAGGACTTTATCCGTACGGGCGGCGAGAACTACATCCATATCTCGGAGATAGATCTCCTGTGTGAGGCCCGCCAGCAAACTGGCGGCATCCCACTACCCCCACGCACAGAGGAAGAGATCGCCAGCACCGAGGTCATCTGTACCCTAGTAGCCCAGGAGCTTATCCGAGACCGCGATACCGTCCAGATAGGTATCGGTACGGTGGCCTCGGCCCTTGCCCTCTACCTCCACGATAAGCACGATCTGGGGATCCAGACGGAGATCATCACCGGCGGCGTGCCCCAGCTAGTAGAGGCGGGGATAGTGACGGGCAAGTACAAGACCTTCCACAAAGGGAAGGTGGTGGGCAGCGCCCTGGTGGCTATGCCTCCAGAAGAGATGGCCATGATTCATGAGAACCCTGTCTTTGAGCTGTACGACTTCGGCTACACCGATGACATCCGCATGCTGGTCCAGTTCGAGAACTTCGTGGCCGTCAACAATGCCCTCCTGGTAGACCTGACAGGGCAGGTGGCCTCCGAGTCCATTGGACCGCGCATCTGGACGGGAACAGCAGGGCAGTTGGCATTCATGATAGCCGGTCGCTACTCCCCTGGGGGTCGCTCCATTAGCGTCCTACCCTCTAGCCACGTGATAAATGGCGAGCGCCGCACCCGCATCGTCTCCATGCTGCCTGAGGGGACGGTGGTGACTGTCCCAAGGACCCTGGTGGACTACGTGGTCACCGAATACGGCGTAGCTACCCTCAGGGGCAAGACGCTACGGGAGCGCATCGGCGAGCTCATCGCCGTGGCCCACCCCGACTTCCGAGCCGAGCTTAGAAAGGAGGCCCAGCGGATCTACGGGCTCACCCTCTGATGGGTAGAGGCGTCCCCTGGCTCACAGGAGTAAGGGCCCTACAGGCGGGGGAGGGCCTATCCCTAGCCTATGCCGGTCATCTGCTGGCCCGTCTGGGGGCAGAGGTGTGGCTTCTGGAACCCCCAGAGGGGGACTCCCTGCGTGAGTTAGGGCCCTTCCCTGGCCCACCGCACCGTGATACAGGCGCCCATCATCTCTTCTACAATGCTGGCAAAAAGAGCGTGGTAGCCACCGATGCCCTAGGTAAGCGGCTAGCCCAGGCAAGCCATATCCTCCTCTTAGACGGCCGATGGGCCCAAAAGCTAGGGGCGCTTCGCTGGGCCCGTCGGGGCCGTACTGTGGTGGTGGTGACGCCCTTTGGCCTAACCGGCCCCTATAGAGGGATGCCGGCTACCGATCTCACCCTCCAGGCCCTTATGGGGATCATGTACATCACGGGGGAGCCGGGAAGGCCACCCCTAAAGCTCGGAATACCCCTTCCTGAGCTGGTGGCCGGCCAGCTTGCAGCGGCTGTAGCCTTGGCTGGCCTCTGGCGCCAACGCCAAGGGGGATGTGGCAGCCTCATAGACCTCTCCATCTGGGAAGCTGCCCTGACCGCTATGGAGCACGCTCCTATGCTTTGGTCCTACCGGAGGATAGTGTGGCAGAGGCGGGGAAACCTAGGCGGAGTAGCGGGATGGGGCATCTACCCCTGCCGCGATGGCTATGTGGGGGTCATCACTGGCCTGGCCCAAACCTACCAGGAGTTTTTGCGGCTGGTGGGCCCACCCTTGGATGACCCCAAGTTCCAGAGCATGTCCGCCCGCACCCGGTACGCTGATGAGATGCACGCAGCTATATTGGCCTGGCTTGCCGACAAAGGACGAGTGGAGGTGGTGAGGGAGGCCCAGAAGCGAGGCCTGCCCTTCGGCTATCTGCATTGGATGGACGACCTGCTATCGGCCCCCCAGCTGCGGGCCCGGCGCTTCTTCCGGAAGGTGCCCCATCCCGAGGCTGGGACCATCTTTTTGCCTTATGCGCCTTTTAGGGCCAGTGGCCTCCGCTGGCGTCCCCCCTTGGCCCCTCTACTGGGCCAGCACCAGCGCCAGGCCCGTAAGTTGGCCCCCTTACAGCTCACCGGCTCACCTGCTGGGCCTTTGCCCCTAGAGGGTATAAGGGTGTTAGAGATGGCAGTAGTGTGGGCGGGGCCCCTGTGTGGACGGCTATTAGTTGAGGCAGGGGCCGAGGTGATAAAACTGGAGACGATACGCCGGCCCGACCTCATGCGGGGGCCGGCACGTCCCCTCCACCCGGCTGAGGGGGTCTATCCGCGGGGGGAGCCTGGAAAAGACCCCTGGAACCGACACGCCTACTTCAACGACCGCAATAGGGGCAAGGTGGGCGTCTGCCTCAACCTGGACGACGAAAGGGGCCGAGAGTTGGCCAGGGCTATCGCCTCCCGATGCGATGTGGTCATTGAAAACCTATCGCCTGGGGCTCTGGCTCCCTTCGGCCTAGACTACGCCTCCCTGCGTCGGCTCCGGGAGGACATCATATACCTATCCATGCCTACGCAGGGGCTGACGGGCCCAGAGCGCAACTACGTAGGCTACGGGGCCA
This sequence comes from Chloroflexota bacterium, assembly GCA_030550295.1. Classification (GTDB taxonomy): domain Bacteria; phylum Chloroflexota; class Dehalococcoidia; order SM23-28-2; family HRBIN24; genus JAVVHA01. The sequence goes on along the minus strand of JAUQPQ010000072.1, from coordinate 3,393 downwards.
CCAACGACCTGACGAGCGGCCTTATCTCCCTCACTGGCTATGAGGATGGGCATCCTCAGAATGCTGGCATCAACGTCTCAGATCCGGTGGCCGCCTTCCACGGCTTTGTAGCTGTCTTGGCGGCCTTACATCATAGGGCTGTCACTGGGCGGGGCCTTCACATAGACCTTTCGCAGAGGGAGTCCATAGCGTACTTTATGGCCCCCTACGTATTGGAGTACCTCTGGACGGGGCGGGTGCCGCGTCCCATGGGGAATGGCCATCCATCGTGGGCTCCCCATGGCGTCTACCCTTGCCGCGGCGACGACCGCTGGATAGTCATCGCGGTGAGGGACGATAGGGAATGGCAGCGCCTCTGTGAGATGGCAGGGGGGCCCCTTTTGATGCTCTCCTCCCTTTCCCAGGATGAGAGATGGGCGCGCCGCGAAGAGTTGGATGCCCTTATCGGTCAGTGGACATCGTCCCAAGAGCGGGATGATCTATGGCCTAGGCTTGTAGAGGTGGGTATTCCGGCTGCACCCGTCTATGAGGGGCCTTCCCTTTACGCCGATAGACACCTGAGGGCCCGTGGCTTCTGGGTGGCAGTAGACCATCCTTCCGCTGGAAGGCGTGTGTACCCGGGTACCCCTTGGCGCTGGGACGGTAGACGTATGCCCCAGAGGCCGGCACCCAACCTTGGCCAGCACAATGCCCTTGTCCTCTCCCGGCTTCTAGGCCTTTCGCCCCAAGAGATAGAGAGACTGGAAAGGGAAGGGGTGATAGGCGCCACCCCTCTGGGCGCCTGAAGGGTTGCCTGCGGTAAAAGGGGCCATCTATAATCTGGGTGCTGCCTGTCCCTGTGCAAGTATGTGCTCCCTAGTGTATTTCCTTAGGTGTCTTGGCTCTTTGCTCCCCTTTAAGGCCAGGTTAGGATGGGCCATACCTGCCGTGACGCTTTTGGCCCTCTCCTGCCGTCAGGAAGGCGCCTTGGTGGTGGCCACGGTTGTGCCGTCAAGCCCGATTCCTGTGGTGACGCCTACATCACCGGTGGCGGAGTGCCCGCAGGAGGGGGATCTTATGTTGGCCCAAGAGGCGACCCTCCTTTTAGTGGGAAGGGGAAGCATGGGGACGGCGGTAGTGGTAGATCAAAGCGGGAAGGCGGTGACGGCTGCCCATCTAGTCAGCGAAGGGGAGGTGGTGGCCCTTCTAGTGCCCCAGGATGGGATGAGGGCGGTGGCGGCGCGGGTTGCGGCCATCGATGAGGAGAGGGGGGTGGCCCTACTGGTTATGGAGCCTTTAGGCCCTTTCCCCTCCCTCGCCTGGCGGCCGGCCGACGTCACCGAGGGCGAAGGGATAGTGGTGATAGGCTATCCTCAGGGACGGTTTCAGCTCTCACCTATCCGCATCCACAGCTTCGTCTTCCGGTACCTCCAGATCGAGGGCGAGCGCTACCTCCAGTTCCCCATAGATGCCGATCCAGGGTTGGCTGGGGCGCCGGTGGTGGACCAGTGTGGATTTCTGGCGGGGATAGTTGTCTTCAGGGTAAGGGGGGTGCCGGGCCTGGTGGTGGCTGTGGCCTCGTCCTCGGCCCAGATGGCCTTGCAGGAAAGTGTCCTGGCGTTACCTCCCCAGCGGCACGAAGAGAAGACCCTTCTAGCTCTGGCCAGAGCAAAGCTAGTACAGGAAGACTTGATCCCTTTGGGCCAGGAGGCGTCCTTATCTCTCCCTGAAGGCCCCTTCCTAGCCCTTTTAGGGAGATGCCCCACCAGCTTCTACTGCCAGAACGTCCATTTCTTCTTAGGCGAAAGGTATTTAGGCACCGACACCCTCCGCCCCTCTCGCTCCATCTTGGCCGTGGAGGCTGACGCTGAGAGGGGATGGATCAAGGTCACCTATGCCAGCTACGCTCCTGGCGATCCTGACGATTCCCCCTCCCGGCCCCCCGTGACGATACCCTACTGGTGGGACGGGCAACGCTTGCGGGCAAGTGGCGTGCCCCCAGGCCACTAAGTAAGAGGGGGAGGCCGTAAGGGGCTATTGGTGAAGGCGTACCCCCGCAGATTAGAGGAGGGGGCCCTAGGGATATTCCTGATCCCCCCGGCAGTGGCTATTGCTGTGGCCTTGCTAGGGGGATTCCCTTTGGGCCTGCTGGCCTCCGTGGCGAAGGCCCAAGGGTGGGAGCTGGGAACTCGGACGACAGCCCTGACCCAGGCCCATGGCCATGCCCAGTTAGTAGGGTGGGCGGGCCTGTTTATTGTGGGTTTGGCCTCTAGGCTGGTCCCGCGGTTTGCTGGTGCCCCCTCCATAGGCCGTATCCCTTTTGTCGCCGCGGTAACAGCCCTAAGCATGGGACTAGGTGTAAGGGTTGTAGCTCAGCCTTTAGTTGGAGGGGGGATTGGCCACATGGTTATGGTGGCGGCATCGGCCCTGGAGGCTGTAGGGGTGACAGTTTGGGTTTGGCATCTCTTTCCCTCATTGAGGCGCCCCTTAGCGCGAGGGGCCCCGTTCGCTCCCTACCTGACAGCCATGGCCTTCTGGCTGGTAACGGCGTCATGTCTGCAGGTGTTCTGGTGGGGGCTGCATGGGGTGGTTGGAGGGGTGCCTTTGTTGCCCTTTCCGTTGGATCAGGCCCTGGCGGGGGCCTTATTAATGGGCTTCGTGGTCAACACCATTGTGGGGGTAGGGTTGAGGACGGTATTCGTCTTCTTTGGGAGGCCTATTCCGTCGTCCAGGATGGTCTGGTCAATGTGGGTCCCTTTGCAGGCAGGTATAGCCCTCTACGTGCTGGCCTTGGCGTGGACGTGGCATCAACCTGGGGATGGATGGCAAAGGGTGGAGGCGGCGGGCCACACTCTCATGGGAATGGGGATAGTAGTCCCTGCCCTGCTGAGCGGCTTCTGGCGGCCTCCCGTACGCCTACAGGCCCGATCCAGGGAGCCAGGCCTTTTGGTGAAGATGGGTATGGCATGGCTGGCAGGGGCAGGAGGCCTATCAGCGGTTATAGGGGCTATGGGCCTTGTGGGGGATTCGTGGGTGCCTTTGGCAAAGGTGGACGTGGTGCGACACATACTAGGGGTGGGTGTGATCACCACCATGATCTTGGGGATGGCCTTCCTTATCCTGCCGCCCTTCGCCTTGGCCCGCCAGGGGAAGCTCCCCTATAGGCGGGAGGTGCGACTTTCCTTAGTGGCATTGCCCCTGGCTACCCTCCTTCGAGCGGTAGGGGGGTGGGTGGCTGGGCAAGGCCCTTGGGCGTTCCATCTCATGGCATGGTCGGGGGCCTTAACGTGGGTGGTGGTGGCCGCCTTCGCCCTTGCCTTCGTGCAGGCTATACAGCACGCCCGTAGGGGGATGGCTACCCAGCGGAGTCACGCCCTATAGAGGCATCGCATCCCTCCCTTGGCCGATGGCAGA
>JAUQPQ010000071.1 GCA_030550295.1 Chloroflexota bacterium | reverse complement strand
AACCTAGGCGCCTGCCGATTCGTTCCCCTTATTGGACAGGAGGCGTGGCCCCCGGAAGAGGCTCCCTCTAAGGGGTAGCCATGTGGAAAATATGTGGACAGGCCGCCTCTGGAAGAGGGACAAAAGGCTGCGCGTTTTCCCATTTTTGAGGATAGGAGGTGATAGGAGATGGTTGTGAGGGTAAGAAGCCCTGGTGGGCTGGTCGAGGGGGTGGCCCGCTTCCTCGATTATCTGGAGGTAGAGAAGGGGGCGTCGGCCAATACCATCGCCGCCTACCGGAACGACCTGCAACAGCTCATCGACTTCGTTGGGGGAAAGCTGGGGCGCCAGGCTACCTGGGAGGATGTGAGCCGGAGGCTGCTTGAGGAGTTCGTCCTAGAGCTGAGGCGCAGAGGGTACCGGGAGAGCTCTATAGCCCGCCGGATAGCCGCCATGCGCTCTTTCTTCTCCTTCCTGGCAGCCGAGGAGATCATCAGCCACAACACTGGCGAGAGCCTAGCGTCTCCCAAGGTGCGTCGCACCCTCCCCAAGGCCATCTCCCCTACCGAAGTGGATGAGCTGTTGGAACAGCCCGCCCACCGTCAGACGCCTGAGGCGAAGCGCGACCAGGCCATGCTCGAGCTTCTGTACGCCACAGGCATGAGGGTGAGCGAGCTTATTTCCCTGGACGTGGATGACGTCCACCTGGGCCCTGCTCCCTTCGTTCGCTGCCGGGGGAAGGGGGGTAAGGAGAGGGCCATCCCCATCCACGACCAGGCAGCTGAGGCCCTGCGCTCCTACCTGGAGGAAGGGCGGCCCTTCCTACTCAAGGACAAGAAGGAGAAGGCCCTGTTCCTCAACCGCCGGTCGGAGAGGCTCACTAGGCAAGGCTTCTGGCTCATCCTCAAGGGCTATGCTCGCCAGGCAGGGTTGGGCAACAAGGTGACTCCCCACACCTTGCGCCACAGCTTCGCCACCCACATGCTGAGGGGGGGCATGCCCTTGCGAGACCTCCAGGAGCTTCTAGGCCACGCCTCTATATCTACCACCCAGGTCTATACGCACCTGACGCGTGACCACCTGCGGGAGGTGTACCAGAGATCCCATCCCCGGGCCTAGAGGCCGTTTTAAGGGGTAATGTGGTAATATAGGCCTTGCCCTCCTCTAAGGAGGAAGAGGCAAGGATGGGCCGCATTATCTCGGTCATAGGGGGAGAGAATGCCCCCCCAGAAGCGGTGCGCCTGGCGGAAGAGGTAGGAAGGGAGCTGGCCCGCCGTGGAGCTATTGTGGTCTGCGGGGGCGGCTCTGGCGTTATGGAGGGCGTATGCCGAGGCGCCCGACAAGAAGGGGGACATACTATAGGCATCTTGCCCGGGCACAATGCCCAGGAGAGCCCTCCTAACCCCTGGGTAGAGTTCCCCATTTACACTGGGTTGGGCTACGCCCGCAACTCCATAGTGGTCCTCTCAGGTGAAGTGGTCATCGCCATTGATGGAGCTTATGGTACCCTTTCAGAGATCGCTTACGCCCTGGTGTACAGCATCCCCATAGTGGGTCTAGACACCTGGGACTTCAGCTACCACGGCCATAACAGTGAGAGCATCATCAGGGCCCATAGCCCTAAAGAGGCGGTGGAGTTGGCCCTGCAACTGGCCGAAAAGCGCTCCCACCGCAGTCACCTGTTGTGAAATGGAGAAAGGAACGTCCATCGCCTGGGTTCGTGCAAGGGAGATCCTGGACTCAAGGGGCAATCCCACCCTGGAGGTAGAGATAGGCCTAGCAGGTGGGGCAGTGGGGAGGGCAGCCGTCCCTGCGGGGGCATCTAAAGGGATTTACGAGGCCCTAGAGCTGCGCGACGGTGACCCATCCCGTTACGGGGGCAAGGGAGTTCTAAAGGTGGTGGCTAACGTCCAGCAGGTCATAGGCCCTAAGATTATAGGGCTATCAGCCCTGGACCAGGAAGGGTTAGACCACCTTCTAATAGAGCTAGATGGCACCCCCAACAAGGGCCGCTTAGGAGCCAACGCTGTGCTGGGAGTCTCCATGGCCGTAGCGCACGCCGCCGCTGCTTCCCAGGGCCTACCCTTATATGCGTATCTAGGTGGCCCTGAGGCCTCCCTAATGCCCTTGCCCCTCTTCAACATACTCAACGGCGGCCGGCATGCCCAGGGTGGTGTAGACCTGCAAGAGTTCATGGTGGTGCCTGTTGGCGCTGCCAACTTCGCCCAGGCGTGTCAATGGGGGGCGGAGGTCTACCACGCCTTAGGCCGCCTCCTGGAGGAAAGGGGATTCTCTCTAAGCGTAGGCGATGAGGGAGGATTTGCCCCGCCTCTAGCCCATAACGAAGAAGCCATCGCTTTGGTAACCGCCTCCATTGAGGCAGCAGGCTTTCGTCCTGGGGAGGAGGTGGCTGTCGCCATTGACGCAGCCGCCAGCGAGCTGTATCGGGAGGGGCGCTACGTCCTGAGCAAAGAGAGTAAGGCCCTAGACGCCGAGCAGCTAGTGGAGATGTGGGAAGAGTGGTGCAGCAAATACCCCTTGGTGAGCATTGAGGACGGCCTCGCCCAGGACGATTGGGAGGGATGGGCCTTCCTTACATCCCGCCTCGGCAGGAAGGTCCAGCTAGTAGGGGACGACCTCTTCGTAACCCAGGTGGACAGGATAAGGAGGGGTATAGACCAAAGGGTAGCCAACGCCGTCCTAATAAAGCCTAACCAGGTAGGCACTATCACCGAGACTGTAGAGGCAGTGCGAGTGGCCCAAAAGGCAGGATACGCCTGTGTCGCCTCGCATCGCTCCGGGGAGACGGAGGACGTCACCATAGCCGATCTAGCAGTGGCCCTCTCCATGGGCCAAATCAAGGCCGGTGCCCCCGCCCGAGGCGAGCGTACCGCCAAATACAACCGGCTCCTGCGCATTGAAGAAGAGTTAGGAGCGAAGGCCCGCTTGGCCCCTCTGCCTTTCAGCGTATAATAGGGCAAAGAAGACAGTGTTAAAGAGATTGGCCCTCGCAATGGCCATCTTTTTGGCTGTAGCCTGTGGTGGCCGAAGGGAGGAGGCTATGCTAGACGTAAGTGGGCTCCCCACTTTTACCCTTACCAGCCCCGCCTTCTCTAAAGGTTCTTCAATTCCTACCCGTTACACCTGCGATGGTGAAGACCTGTCCCCTCCTCTGAAATGGCAGGGGGCGCCCCAAGCTACCACCGCCTTTGCCCTCATCATGGAAGACCCAGATGCCCCCATAGGCACCTTTACTCACTGGGTGCTCTACAACCTCCCTTCCTCCACCACCTCCCTCCCCGAAGGTGTGGCTAAGGGGGAGAGGCTGCCCTCGGGGGCTGCCCAAGGGCGTAACGACTTCGGCCGCCTAGGATATGGAGGGCCTTGCCCGCCCCGGGGCCCTGCCCACCGCTACTACTTCAGGCTTTACGCCTTGGATGCTCCCGTAAACTTGGCCCCAGGAGCTACCAAGGCCCAACTCTTACAGGCTATAAGGGGGCATGTCCTAGCTTGGGCAGAGCTGATGGGCACCTATCAAAGAGGCCCTTAAGCAGCCCTCAGTGCGCCTCGATCCCCCAGAGGCGGCCCAGTCTCCCCCTTAGGCCCGACCAGAGATAAGCTAGGACGAACAGGACAGTGCCCACCAAGACTACGTTGGCACCGGAGGATACGTCCAAAAAATAGCTGAGGTACGTCCCACAGAGCCCATTGAAGGTCCCAATTGCCCCAGATAACACGAGCAAGCGGCCAAAGCTATCGGTGAGAAGGCGGGCAGTAACTGCAGGGATCACTAAGGCCCCAACAAGCATGGTCACCCCTATGAGCTGCATGGAGACCACCAACGTCCCCGCCAGCAAGAGGGCGAAGAGGCTATCCAGCCACGCAGTAGGCACCCCGTAATAAGCAGCTACCTCAGGGTCAAAGGTCAAGAAGAGCATGCGCCGGTAAGTAAGGATTATGATCGCTAAGGCGGTGAGGGTCATGGCTGTTACCGCCCATACGTCTTGGGGTGCCACTCCCATAAGGTTCCCCAGGAGGGCTGCCTCAAAGTTTCGCGTAAAGGTTCGATAGCGGCTGATAATAGCTACCCCCAAAGCGAAGCCAGCAGTGGTAATTACACCTATGGCTGCATCGGTGCCAATGGCCCGGCGGTGGCGGACGATAGTGTTGATCAACAGGGCGGAGAGGAAGCCCCAGATGCTAGCCCCCGCATAGAAGTTGAAGGCCATGACGTAGCTTACCACTGCACCCCCAATCATGGCATGGGAAAGGCCATGGCCGATGTAGCTCATCCGACGCAACACTACATAGACGCCCACCAGCCCACAAAGGATGCCCACTAGCCCTGCCACTATGAATCCCCGCACGAAGAAGCCGTACTCAAACGGCTCCAGCATCGTATTCCCCTTGCAAGACCAGATGTTCTTCGTAGCCAGCGTGGGGGCGCTCGGCCACCAGGACCAGCCCTCCATGATGGATCACCACCATCCTCGCCCCATAGGTGCGACCCAAGATCTCTGGGGTAAACACCTGAGCCGGAGGGCCATCGGCTATCACTGTCCTGTTTATACACACTACCCGGGGCAGATGGGCAGCCACAGCGTTGATCTCGTGAGTGGTGAGCATGATAGTAGCCCCCTGATGGTTCAGCTGGTGCAACAGGTGCAGGATATCGTCCCGGGTCTTAATGTCCACCCCCGAGGTAGGTTCGTCCAGCAGGATAAGGCGTGGGTTGGCGACCAGGGCACGGGCCAGAAATACCCTCTGCTGTTGGCCCCCAGATAGGGCACGGATATGACGCTGGGCCAAATGGGCAATCCCTAACCGTTCCAGCATTTCGTAGACGCGTTGGCGCTCCCTTCTGGTAGCCCAGGGCCACGCCTTGTTGCTTGCTAGCCCCAGAAGGACCACTTCCTCTACGGTGATGGGGAAATTCCAGTCCACCGTCTCCAGCTGGGGCACATAGCCGATGGGCATGCGGCGCTGCCCTAGAGGCTTTCCTTCTATTAACACCTGGCCGCGGTATACCTTCACCCCACCCAGAATCGCCCTGAGGACGGTAGTCTTGCCAGCGCCGCTGGGGCCAAGGATGCCCACGAACTCCCCTGGCCAGATTTTCAGGCTCACGTCCTCTACGGCTGGGTGGCCTCCATAGCCACATGTGGCCCCCCTCAGCTCTATTAGAGGCTGTTCGTCCACAAAGGGATGGGGCTGCGGATGAAGCATAGCCTTGCCTCAGTAGTAACGAGTGAGACTCCTACCACCTGGACACACCAGAGACGGGTCTACCTGCCGCAGAGGTGCAGGATCGCCACCCAGCGCACTAACTATAGCCTTTACGTTCTCTAACATCATGCCAATATACGAATGCCAAAGCTCTCCAGGCTCGCCAGGCAAATCGTCGTCCCTAAGGTCGGTAATGTAACGGGCTCCTGTCTCCCGGGCCAGCTGCTCCATCACATTGCTAGGGAAGACTTCAGAGCCGAAGATGGCCGGCACTCCCTCTCGCTTAATCTGCGCCACCAGCTCGGCCACCTCGCGGGCGGAGGGCTCCTTGAAATCGGATGGTTGTACGGCCCCTATCACCTGAAAGCCGTAGTCTTCAGCCCAGTAGGCCCATGAATCGTGATAGGTGAGAAGCTTACGGTAGGGAGGAGGCACAGTGCTTACTGCCTGCTGGGTCGCCCGGTCCAGGGCCTCTAGGCGCGCGATGAGGGCCTGGTAGTTGGCCTCATACGTGGGCGCACCCTCCGGGTCCACTTTTATGAGGGCGTCCTTCACCAACTGGGCATACTTCATAGCCAAGCGGATGCTTGGCCATAGGTGGGGGTTGGGCTTACCTCCCTCCTTAGGGAAGCTGAAGTCGAACTTGTACTCCTCTGGGGTTACCGCCTCGTCCCCTAACAGGACAATGGGTGTTCCTGCCCTTTTGTTGGCCTTAGCCATCCCCAAAAGGGACTCCTCCAGGAAAAGACCGTTTAGGATGATCAGGTCAGCCTTGGCTAGCTGCTGAGCTACAGATACCGGTGGCTCATAGGTGTGGGAGTCTTCCCCTTCAGGTATTACGCCCACTACATCTGCCCTATCACAGGCGATGTTCTCCACTATGCTTGTGATGGGCGATACGCTGGTAACTACCTTTATCTTTCCTCCAAGGGCCTCTTCGCCACCACCGCCACAGGCCGCCCCACCTACGGCGATGACCAAAAGGGAGGCCGCCAGGATAATGCCTAACCTCATCCTCTTCCCCCCTTCTGACAATTGCGACAGATGCCGAAGATGGCAAAATGGTCTAGGTCGGCCCGGAACCCATAGTTCTCAAAGAGGGCTATGGCGAGGCTAGCAAGGTACGTGTCCTCGATCCGTTCCACCTGCCCGCACTGGCGACAGATAAGGTGGTGATGCCTGTTCTGCCCTAGCCACTCGTACTCCACCTCACCCGTCCCCATTCGCGCCTCCCCTACAAGGCGCAGTTCTTTGGCAGCAGCCAAGGTGCGGTACACAGTGGATATCTCTAAGACGGGAATCTGCCTCTTCGCCTCTGCCAACAACTCAGAGGCCGTCATGTGGCGGCCACTGTGTCGCAAGGCAGAAAGCACCGCTATGCGCTGCGGCGTAGCCTTTTGCCCCGCCTTCCGTAGCGTCGTCACCACTTCTTCCTCGCATCCCATGTTGGTCACCCCCAATGGCGAGCGGTATTAATAGCTCAAGACAAGGTGAGCTCCATGTGCTCCTCCTCGTGTACGGGACGAAAGCCCCCAGAGATGAAAAGGCGATAGGCGGGGCCATTTGTGGGTGAAGTGTGGGCTGTCACCATGCGAGCACCTTGCCGACGGGCGATGTCTAGGCAGTAGGAGAGGATACGCCTGCCCAGACCACGCCCTCGGTAGGCCGCGACTACCTCTATGTCCACCACCTCCACCACCGTGTCATCTGTCCAGTGAAGCTGCGCCCTCCCCACCACCTGATCCCCCTGCCGGAACATCAGCTGCAGGCAACTGCAAGTTGTCGCCTCTACCTTCAGCTCTGCCATAGGTGCTTCCATCATCAAGTGCTATTATATGCAATTTCTCTGAAAGGGCAAGGTGATAGGGGGAGGGGCTTATCTGGCATCCTATACAGAGGTGCCCCCTATGTTATATTGGGTAAGTGGGGGCCTGAATTGGCCCTTATAGGGGGCATGGCATGTATACCGACCTAAAAGTCTTCACAGGCAGGGCCCATCCTGAGCTGGCCCAGGCCATCTGCCGTTATTTGGAGATCCCCCTAGGGCAGGCCGAAGTGTTCGAGTTCAGTAACGAGAACATCTTCGTCCGCTACTTGGAGAACATTCGCTCCTGCGACGTATTCCTAGTTCAGCCCTTCGTCTCCCCAGTCAATACCAGGATCATGGAGCTTCTTATCATGATCGATGCTGCCAAGAGGGCCTCGGCTGGGCGCATTACGGCGGTAGTCCCTTATTACGCCTACGGTCGCAGCGACAAAAAGGACCAGCCTCGCGTCCCTATAACTGCCCGTCTCATCGCCAACTTCCTGGAAGTGGCAGGCGCCGACAGACTGTTAACGGTAGACCTTCATGCTGGACAGATCCAGGGCTTCTTCAACATCCCCGTGGACGAGCTTACCGCCCTGGCCCTTCTGGCCCGCCATTTCCGGGAGAAGTTCAAGGGGCGCCTCTCAGAGGTGACAGTAGTAGCTACCGATGTGGGTGACGCTAAGCGGGCCCGGCGGGTAGCCGATCGTTTGGAGGTGCCACTGGCCATCGTGGAAAAGCGTCGCCTGGGGAATTTAGAGCAAGTAGAGGCAGTAAACGTCATAGGTGACGTCAAAGGCCGCATCGCCCTCATCGTTGACGACGAAGTGGATACAGGGGGCACTTTGGTGGCCACAGTAGAGATCGTCATGGATCACGGGGCACAAGAGGTCTATGCCTGTTGCAGCCATCCTGTCCTCTCCGGCCCAGCAGTCCAGCGCCTTGAGAAGAGCCCCCTGAAAGAGCTAGTGGTAACAGACACCATCCCCATCCCACCCCAGAAGATGCTACCCAAATTCACCGTCCTCTCCGTGGCGCCCCTTCTGGGCGAGGCGATAAGGCGCATTCACACCGGCCAATCGGTGGGCGCCCTCTTCGATGAACACTGAGGTAGAGCCATGTTAGGAGCGGTCAAGCGCATCCTAGCAGACGAGAACGAAAGGGAGCTACGCAAACTACGCCCCCTGGTAGAAGCCATTAACCGCCTCGAGCCGGAGATGGAGCGCCTCACCGATGCTGCCCTGAGGGCTAAGACGGACGAATTTCGCGCCCGCCTGCGCGACGGCGAGTCCTTGGACAACCTCCTGCCTGAAGCTTTTGCGGTGGTGAGGGAGACGGCCAAGAGGCGCCTGGGGATGCGCCATTTCGATGTCCAGCTCATGGGTGGCATCGTCCTACATCAGGGGAAGGTGGCAGAGATGAAGACAGGCGAGGGCAAGACCCTAGTAGCCACCCTCCCCCTTTACCTGAACGCCCTCGAGGGCAAAGGGTGCCACCTGGTGACCCAGAACGACTACCTGGCTAAGAGGGATGTCCAATGGATGGGGCCCATCTACCATTCTCTAGGCCTCAGGGTAGGCGTCCTCCAGCATGAAGCTGCCTACCGGTTCAACCCGGAGGCCAACCTAGACAACCCCAGCCTGCGCTATCTGGAGCCCATCTCCAGGCGGGAGGCCTACCTATGCGACATCACCTACGGCACCAACAACGAGTTCGGCTTCGATTACCTGAGGGACAACATGGCCATCGACCTATCCCAGGTGGTCCAGCGCCTAGACTATCCCCACTACTACGCCATCGTCGACGAGGTAGACAACATCCTGATCGATGAGGCTCGCACCCCCCTCATCATATCGGCGCCAGCTGAGGAATCGGACGAGATTTACAAGACGTTCGCCCGCATCGTGTCCCGCCTCCAGCAGGACATAGACTACCTGG
>JAUQPQ010000070.1 GCA_030550295.1 Chloroflexota bacterium | reverse complement strand
TGCGCTCCATACGGGCCGCCTCCTTTTTAGAGAGGCGGGCCAGATCGCCCCTGGCCTTGGCGTCCTCCAGCCGCACCAGGTAGTCGATGCGGGACTGGATGGTCTGGAAGTTGGTGAGGGTGCCCCCGAGCCAGCGGTTATTGACATAAGGCATGCCGCAGCGTTTAGCCTCTTCCTCTATGATCTCCCGGGCCTGGCGCTTGGTGCCCACGAACAGGACGATATCTCCTGCGGCCACCACCTCCCGCACAAAGCTGGCCGCTTCCTCCAGCTTCTCCACCGTTTGTTGTAGGTCGATTATGTGGATGCCGTTCCGTTGGGTGAAGATGAAACGTTTCATCTTGGGGTTCCAGCGGCGGGTGGGATGTCCGAAGTGGACCCCAGCCTCCAGCAGGGCCTTTATTGATACTGGTTCCAGCAACTTCCCGACCTCCCCTCGAGTTTGTCCGCAGGGCAGTATAGCACAGGGGCCACCTTTGGTCATCGCCTCGCCTTGTCCCTCCCGTGGCCCCGTGTTATACTTACGGGCCGATAGGCTACCAAGTTCACAAGCCTCTGTGATGTTTTCCGAATGGGGACAGGTCGGCCTCCTTCTTGCCTTGGCCCTTTTCTTCCCCATAGGTGGTGTGGCTACTTCCTGGCTCTTTGGTAGGTTGGGCCTGCGTCCGGACCGGCCCAATCCTGTCAAAGAGGACACATACGAGTGTGGGATGACCACTGAGGGCCCCACGTGGGTCCAGTTCAACATTCGCTACTACATATTCGCCCTCCTGTTCGTCATCTTCGATGTAGAGGTGGTATTTCTCTTCCCTTGGGCCACCTCTCTAGAGAGGGTGGCAGTGGCGGGGCTAGTAGAGGTGTTCACCTTCGTGGTGGTGCTCCTTTTGGGTCTCATATACTTGTGGCGAAAAGGCGCTCTGGAGTGGTTGTGAAGTGGGTACCCGTCTCCTTTCTGGCTTGGAGCTGGCCCATCGCCTTGAGAGGGTGATGCCTGGGGTAGTGGTGGAGGCGGTGCCCGAATGGGTAGAGGTTAGCCCCCAGGCAGTGGTCGACGTGGGGCGCTTCTTGCGTGACGACCCCGAACTGGAGATGAACTTCCTCTCCTGCCTGACGGCGGTAGACCTGCTGGACCACTTTGAGGTGGTATATCATCTGCAGTCTTTGCGCCACAACCACCTGATGGTGCTCAAGGCCAAATTATGGGAGAGGGAGTCCCCCGAGCTGCCATCGGTCGCCTCGGTGTGGCCTGGGGCCCACCTTCAGGAGCGGGAGGCGTACGACCTCATGGGGATACGTTTCCGGGGCCATCCCGATCTGAGGCGTCTCTTCTTGTGGGAGGGTTTCCCTGGCCATCCCCTGCGCAAGGACTGGCTAGGCATGCCAGGCCAGAGGATGCCAGGCCTGGAGACCTTCCCAGGGGAGCCCGAATGGCGGGGTGAGGGGAGGGGGTAGAGATGGTAGGAGAGCCGCTAGTAATTAACGTTGGGCCCCAGCACCCAAGCACCCATGGCGTGTTCCGCCTGAAGCTCACCCTTGATGGGGAGAGGATCTTGGACTGCGAGATGGTCATGGGCTACCTCCACCGCAGCATGGAGAAGCTGGCCGAGGAAAGGACTTGGACCCAGAACATACCCTTCACCGATCGCACCGATTATTTGTCGGCCATGACGGGGAACCTGGCCTATTGCCTGGCGGTGGAGAAGCTAGCCGGGATCCCTGTGCCCCCTAGGGCCCATTGGATCCGAACCATCATGGCCGAGTTGCAACGTTTCGCCTCCCACTGCATGGCCATCGGCACCTTCGTCAACGACTGTGGCGCCTGGCACACCCCCCTGCTCTACATGATGCGGGAGCGGGAGAAGGTATTAGACCTGTTCGAGTTGGCGTGCGGAGCCAGGCTCACCACCAACTATATGCGCATTGGCGGCGTGGCCAGAGACCTACCCCCCGAGTTCTTGCCCCGGCTGCGAGAGCTGGTGAAGGAGCTTCCCCAGCGCATCGCCGAGTACGAGGAGCTGCTGGTTGAGAACGAGATCATCGTGGCCAGGGCCAGGGGCATAGGGGTGTTGAGCGCTGAGCAGGCTATCGCCTACTCCGTCTCCGGGCCCATGCTGCGGGGTTCGGGAGTGGCCTGGGACCTGCGCAAGGCCAACCCTTATGCCGCCTACGAGCAGGTGGAGTTCGATATACCTGTAGGCGTCCATGGCGACTGCTACGACCGCTTCCTGGTGCGCTTGGCGGAGATGCGGCAGTCGGTACGCATTTTGGAGCAGGCCCTAGATATGATCCCCTCGGGCCCAGTACAGACGCCGGTACCTTTGGCCCTGCGACCTCCTCCTGGGGAGGCGTATGGGCGCATCGAGTCTCCTCGGGGGGAGTTGGGCTTCTATGTGGTGAGCGATGGTGGCCCCTCTCCCTTCCGATTCCACATCCGCTCCCCTTCCCTCATTAACCTTACCCCTCTCCCGGAGATGGTGAGGGGCCTCACAGTGCCTGACGCCATCATTACCTTGGGGAGCATAGACATTGTGGTGGGGGAGGTAGACAGGTGACCCTTCTCGACTCTTGGTGGGACCTGCGGGACCTGGGCCATGCCGTGGCTGCCTTCCTGGAGTGGCTCGGGGACCGAGGAGTCCCATCGTGGCTTCCATATCTTGTCTCTACCCTTGTTGGCCTTATGGCCCTCCTATTGTGGGCCCTTCTTAGCCAACTCTTCTTCATTTGGGCCGAGAGGCGGCTTCTGGCCCGTATTCAGGTTCGCCTGGGGCCTAACCGGGCGGGGCCCTTCGGCCTCTTGCAGCCGGTGGCCGATGCCCTCAAGGTCCTTTCCAAGGAGATGATCACGCCCAGAGGGGCCGATAAGGTCCTCTTTTGGCTGGCTCCTATAGGGGTAGTAGTGCCGGCGATTGTGGCCTTGGGCGTCATCCCCTTCGGCCAGCGTATGGTCCTGGCCGACCTGAACGTGGGGCTACTGTTCATAGTGGCGGTAAGCTCTACTGCCACGTTGTTCGTGTTTCTGGCTGGATGGGGATCGGCCAACAAGTATTCCTTGCTGGGGGCCATGCGCAGCGTGGCCATGCTCATCTCCTATGAGGTGGTCCAAGTGCTGGCCCTCCTAGCAGTCGCTGTATTTGTGGGGTCAATACGTCTGGGCGATATAGTCTCCTGGCAGGGGCGCTATAATACGTGGCTTATATTTTTGCAGCCTTTGGGCCTCCTGGGGTTCCTTATAGCCAGTTCGGTGGAGGTGAACCGCACCCCCAGCGACATCGCTGAGGCGGAGTCGGAGATCGTGGCTGGCTACCACACCGAGTACGGGGGAATCCGATGGGGGATGTTCCAGATGGCCGAATACATAGCCGGGTTTGTGGTAGCGGCCACCGTGGCCGTCCTTTGGCTTGGGGGCTGGACCCTTTGGGGCCTGGAGGAGTGGGTACCGGGGTGGCTCATCTTTCTGATCAAGCTTTATGGCGTCTTTTTCCTCTTCATATGGTTGCGGGGCACCTTGCCCCGCCTCCGCATTGATCAGCTCATGGGCTTTGCCTGGAAGTTCCTTCTGCCCCTTATGCTGCTGAACGTCCTTTTGGCCGGCCTGGAGATGGTGGTGTGGAAGGAGACGGAGGCGCCGGCAGAGGTAGTGCTGCCCATTTGGGCCGTGGGCAACATAGCCATTGGGGTGGGGTTGGTGGTGGGATGGGCCCTCCTCATGGGACACCTGAGGCCCCGGAACAGGCCTGCCCGCTCCCTCTTGGTGCGAGAAGTAGGCCAGATATACTACCGCCCTCTGGAGGAGGTGTAGTTGACAGGGGTAGGCGAGGTAGCGGCCTTTTGGATTCTGGCCACCATCACGGTGGGGTCGGCCGTGGTGGTGGCCTTGGTAAGGGACCTGGTACGGGCGGTAGTGGCCTTAGTGGGAAGCTTTTTAGGAGTGGCGGGCCTCTTCATCCTTCTTTCAGCCGAATTCCTGGCCGTAGTGCAGGTGCTCATATATGCCGGGGCTATCTCCATACTCATGGTCTTTGCCATTGCCCTCACCCCCAGGTCGGCGCGGGACAACGCCGAGACGGCCATGCGGTGGCTGGCCCTAGCCTTAGCCCTGGCAATGGTAGGCCTTTTGATAGCAGTGGCTACAGTAACCGAGTGGGGGCCTCAGGCCAAAGAGGGCTTCCAAGAGACGGCCTCGGCCATTGGGGAGGCCCTGCTCAACCGTTACGTCCTCCCCTTTGAAGTAGCATCGGTGCTTCTTTTGGCGGCCATGTTGGGGGCTGTAGTAATGGTGAGGGAGGACTGAGAGATGGAAGTGGGCCTTGAACATTTCCTGGTTATAGGGGCCCTCCTCTTCGGCATCGGTCTCCTTCTAAGCTTGTCCAAGCGCAACCTCATCGGTGTCCTGATGGGGATAGAGCTCATGTTCAATGGGGCGAACGTCACCCTGGTAGCCTTCGCCCGCTTCCTGGAGGGGGCGGAGGCCTTGGCAGGACAGGTGTTGGTGGTGTTCGCCATCACCATCGCGGCTGCTGAGGCGGCGGTGGCTTTAGCCATAGCTATGGCCTTATACCGGCGGCGTCAGACGGTGGACGTAGACCGGGCCGATATTTTGAGGGGGTAGGCCATGTGGGCCAAGCTAATGGAAGTGGAGAACGCCTACGTAGCCGAAATGTGGAAGGAGCTTTTCCACGCTGAGGCCCTAGCAGTGCTGGTGGTGCCTGCTTCGGGCTGGGAGAAGGCGGCGGAGCTAGAGCCCCACACCATATATGTTCCTTGGGGGAAGCTCCACGTGGCCAGGGAGATCATGAGGAAGGTGTGATGTTCAGGGAGATCCCCGAGGCGGCTGCTTGGGCGATAGTGCTTGCCCCCTTAGGCTCCTTTGCCATCATCTCCTTGGCGTCCCTGGCGCGGTCTTTAGGCCTTGGGCGGTCGCGGCCTCCACACAGCGCTTGGCTCACTATTGGCGCCATCACCGCATCGCTAGTCCTATCGCTATGGGCCTTGGACTCGGTGGTGCAGGCCGATGGCCACGCGGTGAGCTTTGAGCCGCATCGTTGGGTCTCCATCGCCCCCTTGGAGGTAAGCATCGGGTTCCGGCTTGATGGCCTGAGCGCCATCATGCTGGCGGTAGTGGCAGGAGTTTCTCTGAGCGTGCAAGTGTATTCGCAGGGGTACATGGCCCACGATCCTGGCTACAGCCGTTATTTCGCCTTCATGAGCCTCTTCACTGGGGCGATGCTGGGGCTGGTGGCGGCCTCTAACCTGTTGCAATTGTTCGTCTTTTGGGAGCTGGTAGGGCTGTGC
Source organism: Chloroflexota bacterium (assembly GCA_030550295.1). GTDB lineage: Bacteria > Chloroflexota > Dehalococcoidia > SM23-28-2 > HRBIN24 > JAVVHA01. The sequence continues at coordinate 3,695 of JAUQPQ010000070.1, read as the reverse complement.
TCGTACCTTCTCATCGGCTTCTGGTTCCAGCGGGATGCAGCGCGTAGGGCGGCCACTAAGGCCTTTCTTGTGACGAGGCTGGGTGACTTAGGCCTTCTTTCTGCCTTGCTCCTTATCTGGCGGGAGACAGGGGAGCTGGATATAGGGGCGATCCAGGAGGCGGCCCTAACGGGAGCGATAGGCAGTGGGGTGCTAGCCTTCTTTGCCGGGGGAGTATTTGCAGGGGCGGCAGGCAAATCGGCCCAGTTTCCCCTGCACGTCTGGCTCCCCGATGCTATGGAGGGGCCTACACCGGTATCGGCCCTTATCCATGCTGCCACCATGGTAGCGGCGGGTGTCTACCTGGTGGCCCGGCTCTTCCCCCTTTATGCCCTAAGTGAGGAGGCCCTCACCACCGTGGCGGTAATCGGCTCGGTGACGGCGGTGATGGCAGGGCTTTTGGGCCTGGTGATGACCGATATCAAGAGGGTGCTGGCCTATTCTACCATCAGCCAACTGGGGTACATGATGGCTGGCCTGGGATCGTTGGGGCTGGCACCGGCCATTTTCCATCTCTTCACTCATGCCTTTTTTAAGGCCCTCCTCTTCTTGGGCGCTGGTTCAGTGAACCATGCCACTGGCACCTTCGATATGCGCCAGATGGGTGGGCTAGCCAGATATATGCCCTTCACCTTCCTGTTCACGGTGGTAGCAGCCCTGGCGCTGGTGGGTATCTTCCCCCTGGCAGGCTTCTGGAGCAAGGACGAGCTTCTGGCCATAGCCTGGGACGAGAGGCGGTGGGTGTTCTGGGCCCTTTTGGCTGGTGTGTTCCTCACTGCCCTGTATATGGGGCGCCTTCTCTTCCTCACCTTTGCTGGCACCTATCGCGGTGGGGGAGGGGAGGGCCATGGCCATCCTCATGAGTCGCCCCTGGTGATGTTGGTGCCCATGGCGGCATTGGCTGCTTTGTCGGTGGGGGTGGGGCTGGTGAACTTGGGGAAGGGGATGGAGCACCTGTTGGTGGGCTCTCTGCCCGAGGAGGGCCTGGCAGTGGAGCCCCACTTCAGGTGGGAGATGGCTGCTAGCTCGGTGGGGGTGGGTGTCTTGGGTGTGGGGGTGGCGTGGCTAGTATACGGCCTCAAGGTGGTCAGGGCGGAGGTGATACGTAGCGTCTTCTGGCCCTTGGCCGCCGTGTTGGAAAGGAAGTTCTTCATGGACGACCTGTATGAGGGCGTCATCGCCCGTGGATTGGTGCTGAGGGGGGTAGCGTGGGCCCTGCAGCAGGGCGATGAGAAGGGCGTCGATGGCCTGGTGAACGGGATAGGGCAGGCTGTAAGGGTTATCGCCCAAAGGGTGCGTATGGTGCAGGCTGGCCAGGTTCAGGTTTATGGGGCTGCTATTGCTCTAGGAGTGGTGGTGAGCACAGTGGTGATTCTCTTGGTGAACCCATGAGGAGGGCCTAGAGGTGCTTTCTCTCCTGGTGTTCTTGCCCTTGGCAGGGACTGCTCTGGTAGCCGTCTTGCCCAGGAGATGGGAGGGGCGAGCGCGCTGGATCGCCCTAGGGGCCTCTCTCGGGTGCTTAGGGATTGCCCTTGCCCTTTTTGCTGCCTACGACCGTGGCGGCCCCCAGTTCCAGTTCGTGGACAGGCATGTGTGGCTCAGCTCCGATGTGGCTCCCTTCTCCGTCCAATACGCCTTAGGAGTCGATGGGCTCAGCCTGCCCCTCCTAGTGCTCACCGCCTTCCTGACGGTGGTAGCGGTCCTTATATCTTGGGAGATAGGGCCTAGGCCTAAGGAGTACTTCGCTTGGCTTCTAGTGTTAGAGAGTAGCCTTTTGGGGGTGTTCAGCTCCCTGGACTTGGTGCTCTTTTTCCTCTTCTTTGAGCTGGAGCTTCTGCCCATGTACTTTCTCATCTCCATTTGGGGGACGGGTAGGCGCATATATTCGGCCTGGAAATACGTTTTCTTCACCTTCTTCGGCTCGGCCTTTATGCTGGTGGGGATCTTGGCCTTGGGCCTGGAGGCCGGCACCTTTGATATTAGGGCCCTCCAAGAGATGGGGCCGATACGTCAGGCCGTCCTGCCGGCCCCTGCGATCTTCGCCTTTCTCATAATAGGCTTCGGCATTAAGCTGCCAGTGGTCCCCCTTCACACCTGGCTTCCCGATGCCCATACCGATGCCCCTACGGCGGTGAGCGTGATGTTGGCTGGGGTCCTGCTGAAGATGGGGGGGTACGGTATCTTGCGCTTGTGCATCTCCCTTTTGCCAGAGGTGGCCAGGGATGCTTCCCTTTGGCTGGGGGCCTTTGCTGGTGCCACCATCCTCTATGGGGCCTTAGCAACGCTTATGCAGAGGGATCTTAAGCGCCTCATCGCCTACTCCAGCGTAAGTCATATGGGCTACGTCCTGTTGGGGGCCTCGGCCCTGGGGACAGTAGGCCTGGTAGGGGCGTCCATGCAGATGTTCACCCATGGTCTTATCACAGGGCTTCTCTTCGTCATGGTAGGGCTAGTCTATGAGAGGACCCACACGCGGGATATCGGGGAGTTAGGGGGCCTAGCTGCCCGCCTGCCCTATCTCACGGTGGTGATGGTCTTTGCGGGCCTCGCCTCCCTGGGCCTTCCCTCTTTAGCGGGGTTCGTGTCGGAGGCGACGGTCTTCCTGGGCACATTTCCGCGACATCAGGCCTTGGCCGTGATGGGGGTGCTGGGGGTGCTACTTGCCGCCGCCTATATCCTTTGGATGGTTCAGCGCGTCTTTTGGGGTGAGGCGGCCCCCAGGTGGCAGAGCCTACAAGAGAAAGTGGCCTGGTGGGAGAGGGTACCTACCTTGGCCTTGATGACCGTCATATTGCTGGTGGGGGTCTATCCATCTCCCCTTATGGATCTGTTCGAGGGGGGGATCATACCGATAGTTGAGAGGTTGACGTAGCCGTGGAAAGCGTAAACCTGATAGGGCCGATGCTAGTGATGCTGGCGGTGGGGGGCATCCTTTTAGTGGCCGATGCCTTTGGGCGGCGGTGGCTAGACGGGTGGCAGAGGAGGTGGCCAGCGCTGTTGGCCCTTCTTGGCCCAGTAGGGGCTACATCGTGGACTACTGCCCATGCCCTTGCAGGTACCCACGGCGAGGCCTTTGCCGGATCCTTTGTACTGGACGAATTGGCCATCTTTTTCGCCCTCCTGATAGCGGCAGCTGTGGGAGGGGTGATCTTGGCCTCGGCTGAGGCCTTGGCTGGGCATAGGCGGCAGGCTGAGTACTACGCCCTATTGCTTGCCTCAGGGGCAGGGCTAACGGTGTTGGCAGGAGGGCAGGACCTAATAGCTCTGCTTGTGGCCCTGGAGCTTACGAGCCTTTCCCAGTTCGTTCTAGTGGCCTTCCTGAAGGACGAGAGGGGGACGGAGGCCGGCATTAAATACGTGGTTATCGGGGCCATAAGTGCTGCTGTAGTGCTTTATGGGATGGCCCTCCTTTTTGGGGCTACCGGTACCACATCTTTGGCGGGCATAAGGGAGGCCCTGCCCGGGGCACTAGAGCGGCTACGGCCCATGGTGGTTATGGCGGCTGTCCTGTTAGGGGCAGGGCTGGGCTTTAAGATGGCCGTGGTCCCCTTCCAGATGTGGGTGCCAGACGTGTACCAGGGGGCACCCACACCGGTGACCGCCTATCTATCGGTGGCCTCCAAGGCTGGAGGGTTTGCTGTGGCCCTGCGTCTCTT
>JAUQPQ010000069.1 GCA_030550295.1 Chloroflexota bacterium | reverse complement strand
GAGACAGTTAGGCCCTTTGCGCGGGCTGCCTCTGCCACCAAACGTTCATGTTGGGGGTAGAGGAAGGAGAAGAGGAAACACACGGCCAGCGATTCGGCCCCAAGGGCCAACGCTTGCTCGACTATCGCTTGTGCCTCCTCTGGGGGGAGGGGCGTTATCACTTCTCCTCGGGGCCCCACCCTCTCTTTTGCCTCTAAAAGGAGTTCTGGGGGCACTAAAGGTGGCGGACGCTGCGGTGCCAATTCGTATAAGCGGGGGCGCACCTGACGGCCGATTATCAACAGGTCAGCGAACCCCTGGGTGGTCACGAAGGCTGTGCGCGCACCCTTTCTCTCGATGAGGGCATTGGTGGCCACTGTCGAACCATGTACTACCCTTTCAGGCGTCACGCCTAGGTGCTTTATGCCGTTCAAGACGCCCACAGACAGGTCATAGGGTGTGGAGGGCACCTTGTGGACCAAAAGGCGGCCTTCTTGCCACAGAAAGAGGTCGGTGAAGGTGCCGCCTATGTCAATACCAAGGATGGAGGACATTTCTAAGGGGCATTTTAGCCCACTTCTCCCCTTAAGGCCTCAGATATGGTATCTTCCTCTTTAGATACGTCTGCGAGGGGAATTAATGGAGATTTTAGACTTACACATACACACTACTTGGGGATCTTGGGACTCGGGGTTGAGCCCCCACCGGCTAGGGGATGCCATGAACAAGGCTGGCCTCACGGGAGCGGCTACCGCCGAACATCTCCGTCCCTGGCCAGAGGGAGAGGTAATGCGGTTCCGGGAGGAGACAGGCCTTTTTCTTGTGGCAGCCCGAGAGTGGGAAACAGACATGGGCCATATCATCTCCCTAGGTCTACCCGAGAAAGTAGGGCCCGTATACCGTGCCGAGCATCTCAGGAGGGTGGCTGATGAATATGGTGGCCTCCTTATCCTCGCCCACCCCTTTCGGTACTTTCCGGGGCCCTCTAGCCTTCTATTTGGCAGCATTCCCAATGCTGGGCAGATGTCTGTAGCTGAACTAGCCCAGCACCCTGTCTTTCATCTGGTGGATGCTATAGAAGTCCTTAACGGTGGATGCGTAGATTGGGAGAACCAGCTGGCTTACCAAGTAGCCCAATACTTGGGCAAGCCTATGGTGGGGTCCAGCGATGCTCACTCCTTTACTGAGGTGGGCCGTTACGGGACTATCTTTCATAGCCCAATCAGGAGCCTTGCGGACCTGATACAGGCCCTGGGGGAAGGGCGTTGTCAGCCAGCTATCCGCCGGGACGGCACCTTCCTCCCCTTCAGCTTAGAGCCTCGTTGAGGGAGCCACGACGGTACCCCTCTAGGTCTAGTGCCACGTAGCGGAAGCCGAGGTCCCGGAGACGCTGGACTATTGCATGCCTGTGGGCTAAGGCTAGCTCCATCCCCTGGGTGTCCGTCTCAATGCGGGCGATAGGGCCATGATGGCGCAACCGGACTTCCCTGAGGCCCAAGGACTTGAGGAAGTCCTCTGCTGCCTCTATCTGGCCCAAGGCCTCTACCGTCACTGGGGAGCCGTAAGGGATCCGGGATGCCAGGCATGGGGAAGAGGGCTTGTCCCAATTGGGCAGGCCAAGATAACGGGATGCCTCGCGTATCTCTTTCTTGCCAAACCCTGCCTCAAGAAGGGGGCTACGCACACCGTGAATGCGGCCAGCCTCTCGGCCGGGGCGGAAATCGTGGAGGTCGTCGGCATTGGTGCCGTCGGCGACCCACTGGTATCCTTCCCTCCGCGCTATTTCCAGCAAGGCAGAAAATAGCTCATCTTTGCAATGGTAACAGCGCCACGGAGAGTTGGCCTGGTAGCCAGGGCGCTCCATCTCCCGTGTCTGGATAATGCGATGGCGTAGGCCTAACTGTTGGGCGAGAGCCTTAGCCTCTTGTAGGTCCCTACGTGGCAGGGCAGGCGACGAGGCAGTAACAGCGAGGGCACGGTCTCCCAGGACCTGATGGGCCATCACTGCCAGGAAAGAGCTGTCTACCCCTCCCGAGTAGGCCACCACCACTGAGCCCATCTGGCCCAGGATGGCGCGTAGGAGCTCCACTTTCCCTTCTACGGTCATGGCCGGATGGCAATCTTGATGACTCCCTCCTCCTTGTTGCGGAACATCTGGTACGCCCTGGGGGCTTCGGTGAGGCTGAGGGAATGGGTGAATAAAGGTGACAGGTCGATGTTGCCCCAACGGGCTAGGGAGAGGAGGTGATCCATCCTGTCCCTCCCCGAAGGGCAGAGGGTGGTGACCACGCGCCGGTGCAGGAAAGATGGGACCATCGTTGGCATAGAGACCTGAGGGAGAAGGCCGTAGACTCCTACGCTGGAGACAGTGCCACCCCGGCGAATCACCCTAGTTGCTGCCTCGAAGGTAGGCTGAGTCCCTACCGCTTCCACAGCGATGTCCACGCCTCGGCCCCCGGTGAGCTCCATGATCTCGGCCACCGGATCCTTCTGGCGGGGATCGATGACTACGTTGGCGCCCAGGCGTTGGGACATGGCCACCCGCTCTGGTATGGACTCCACTGCTATGATTAGGCCAGCCCCCATGGCCCTAGCAGCGGCGGTAGCGCACAGCCCTACTGGCCCTTGAGCAAAGATGGCTACTGAGTCTCCAGGCTTTAGCCCAGCCCTCTCTATAGCGCCAAAGCCAGTAGACATGATGTCGCTTGCCAAGACGGCCATCTCATCGCTTACCCCTTCGGGCACATGGGTGGCGTTGATATCGGCGTTAGGGATCACGTAGTATTCGGCCTGACATCCGAAAAGGAGACGGCCGCCTCCCGTGCAGATCTGGGGCTCCCCGTTCAGGCACTCGGGACAGCGTCCACAGCCGGTAAGACAGGAGGCGATTACCCTATCCCCCTCCCGAAAGCGGGTAACCCCTTCCCCCACCTCCTCCACAATTCCCACCCCTTCGTGGCCCATGGGCAGCCCCTGAGGCAAAAGGATGCCGGGGTAAACGCCTGCAATCACCTCGTTAGGGAACTCGTCCAGGAAGTGCATATCGGTGCCGCAGACGGTGGCCATAACGGTACGCACCACGATCTCGCCGGGGCCTGCTTTAGGCTTAGGGATGTCCATCATTTCTACTTTGCCCAGTTCCGTCTTAACGCAGGCCAGCATAGCCCCCTCCCTTAGATAGGCTCGTGTCCATATTTATGGCTAGGTGCCCCTGACGTCAAGGAGGAGTTACCGAAGGAACCTCAATAGCAAGTTGAGGACAAGGGTCAGGAAGAGGCTGATAGCTAGCCCTGTGACTAGCGGGAAGAAGAATACGAAGTTGTCCCGCTGGATGAGGATGTCCCCAGGAAGGCGACCTATAAAGGGGATCTTCCCCCAAAGCCATAGTATTCCTCCCAGGCCAGCTATTACCAGGCCCAGGAAAAGTAGCCACTTGCCCAGCTCCTCAGGCCACATCCCTATCACCATTATAAAAAGGGGACAAGTTGACGCCGCGGCCTGGCCCATCTATCCTCCCAATACGGAGGCGATATTCCATGGTAGAAGGGGAACGCCTGGAGATCGAAGCGAGCCGGCGTCATATCTTGGGCAAGAAGGTGAAGCGTCTGCGCAGAGAAGGGGTCATACCTGCCAACGTTTACGGACGCGGCCTTCCATCTCTGGCCATTCAGTTGCCGAAGAAAGAGGTAGAAAGGCTTTTGCGGCGCGCCGGTGCCCATGAGATGGTCTATCTGGTGCTGGACGGTGAGGAGCCCCGCCCTTGTTTCGTTAGGGATGTCCAAATCGATCCCGTTACCGATGGGGTGCTGCATGTGGATTTCTACCAGGTGGCTCTCACGGAGAAGGTGAGGGTAGAACTGCCGTTACACCTCATTGGCGAGGCGCCCGCTGTTAAGGAGTTGGGGGCCACCTTGTTGCAGTTGACTAACCTGGTCATGGTGGAGGGGCTTCCTACAGCTATACCCCCCTTTATTGAAGTCGATGTATCCTCTCTGCGGCAGCCTGAGGATGCCATTCACGTAGAAGACCTATCAGTGCCGCCTGGGATTGTACTCCTTACGGATCCACACCAGGTGGTGGCCAAGGTGGTGCTAGAGGAGGTAGAGGCCGAGGTAGAGGCTGAAGGGGAAGCGTCCCCTGAAGTGGAGGTAATAAGGCGGCCTAAGGAAGAAGAAGAGGAAGAGGAGTAAAGCCCCCTCTACCCTGGGCGACCTTCTAATATCGCCCCTACCAACTTGGGCATGCCCCTTATGAACTCAGTAGAGGAAAGGGGCTTTTTGCCCGCCCTCTGAGCCTCTAGCACTGCCAAGACCCCCTTCCCCGTCTGCACACCGAAGGCTGCGGTCCCCAACTCTCTGGGCACCAAAGGCTGAAGCTCAGGGGGGAGGGATATAACTGTGCCAATGGGCTTACTAGACTCGTATTCTATGGGCCAGGCCCGGCGAATAAATATGGTCTCTCCCTGGAAATGGGCGAAGGTGCCAGGCCAAGGATGATAGGCCCGCACCATCCGCCACAACTCCACCGCGGAGAGATGCCAGTTTATAAGGCCGTCCTCTTTACGCAAGAGCTTAGTTACGGTGGCCTGGGAATGCTCCTGCGGCCTTGGGCTCAGCTCGCCCCTTAGCCAGAGCCCAATAGTCTCCACCAACAATGGGGCGGCCAGCTGGGACAGTTTGGTAGCAAGGGTCTCCGCTGTATCTAGAGGCTCGATGGGAATGGAGCGCTGGGAGAGGATAGGGCCTGTGTCCATTCCCTCGTCCATGAGCATGATGGTGACCCCTGTCGTCTGGTCCCCGCCGAGGATAGCAGCCGGGATGGGCGACGGCCCTCGGTGGCGTGGGAGCAAAGAGGGGTGTACATTCAATATTCCCTTGGGTGGAATTTGCAAAATAGGGCGTCGCAAGATCTCACCGTAAGCGCAAACGACCACCACGTCCGGTTGGAGGGATCGCAGCGCCTCTATTTCTTCTGGGCGCCGGAGGCTTTCAGGCTGATATACAGGCAAGCCCAGCTCTTGCGCTGCTATTTTGACAGGCGGTGGGTGGGGTCGCAGGCCCCGGCCAGCTGGTCGGTCGGGCCGAGTGTAGACGGCTAGGGGGGTGTACCCGTGCTCTACTAGGGCCCTGAGACAGGGGACGGCAAAGGGAGGGGTCCCCATAAAAACTAGTCTGACGGCGCTGGTGACTTCACTAGGCGTGTCCTTCTCAGGCATCTCCTGTGGGATCCCTATTATCTGCTGGGATGAGGCTTTTAGCGAACTTATCGTATCTTTGAGGCATCAGGTCTTAAGGGGAGGGCTTCTTCTTCTATCTTCCATTCCCATACGTTGGCGAAGCGCTCGCTGGCGTAGTAGAGGAGGCCAGGGGAAGGGCCCTTCACCCGTACATCGATGATGTAGGTGTATAGGGGGTAGAATAGGATCATTGCTGGCGAATCTTCTAGGAACTTGATCTGGAAGGTGCTATAAAGGCTGCGGCGGCGCCAACGGTCGGCGGTGCGGCGGGCCTCCTCCAACAGGCGGTCGACCTCAGGGCTAAAGTAGCCGGTGAAGTTAGCCCCACGTGGCCCCAGCTGGGTGCTATGCCAAACAGGATAGGGGTCGGGATCGGGCCCGGTGTCTACGGTGAAGATGGCTAGGTCGTAGCGTCGAGAGGCGAGGTATGACTCTACCAGCTCCTGAGTAGTCACCACCCGGATCTCTATGCCTATGCCTGCCCGGCGAAGTTGACGGGCCACTTCCTCCGCCACCGCTGCCCGCACGGGATCAGAATCGGTGACGAGCTGGAAGGAAAGGGGCTGGCTTCCCTTTTCCCAGAGTCCGTCCCTCGGCCGTTGCCATCCCATCTCTGTCAAGAGGCGTGACGCCTCCTCTTGCTGAGGGGGCTGGGGTTTAAGGAGGGTATTATGGGCCCAGCTCCCTGGGGGGATAGGAGTAAGGCCAGGGACTGCCCTCCCCGCTAGCACCGTCTGGACTATCGTTTGCCTGTCGATGAGAAGGGCTAGAACTCTTCGCATCTGAGGTTCGGCCAGGAGGGGACTAGAGGTGTTAAAGAAGAGGGCCGTATAGGGAGTGCGGGTGGCATCAAGGAGGCGGAACCGGCCGGAAGACGAGATGCCCTCAAGCTCCTGCGGCTCTATATTCTGGCCCACCAGCAGCCCGTTTAACTCTCCCCGGTGCAAGGCTGTGAGGGCTGAGTGCAAGTCGGAGAAGAAGCGCAGCTCCAAAAGCTGGATTTGGGGAGGGCCCATGTAGTACTCCCTGTTGCGGGCTAGAAGGGCCCGATTTTCCTCAAGGGCCATGAGGCGGAAGGGCCCGGTACCTATGGGCTGGCGGTTAAAGGGCAAGTGGGGCAGGGCCTCTGGTGGGAGGGGGGCCAATAGGTGGCTGGGCAGAATGCCTACCGTGGTATAGGCCAGGAAGGGGGAAAAGGGCTCTGGCAGCTCGCATTCTACCGTTAGCTCGTCCGTGGCGCGGCACTGTACTTCCTGGAAGATGCTGGCCAAGGTAGGGTCTCCTGGGAAGTTGGGATGGGCCAAAAGGGAGTAGGTGAAGACTACGTCTTCAGCGCTGAAGGGGTGGCCATCGTGCCATCTTGCCTGGGGCCTTAAGTAAAAGACGTAGGTACGCCCATCCTCTGATATCTCCCACGATTGGGCTAGGTCAGGGATAGGCTCCCCAGAGGCGGAAAGACGCGTGAGGCCAGAAAAGATCAAGGATACCAGGTCCTGGTCAGGGCTGTTAAGAGGGGAAAGGAGGGGGTTGATGAGAAGGGGTGCCCCTATTATCCCTTCCACCAATCTGGTCACTTCTGCCTTCTCCTGGGCCCTGAGGCCCTGGGACCATATGATCACGAAGGCCGTAACTCCTCCAATTAAGGCTAGGAGTAGGGCCCACTGTCCCCTTGCTGGGCCAGGTCTAGGGGTGGTCGACATTCCTTTATGAGGCGGCGGCCAAGTTTAGGGCAGCTAACAACACGAAAAGGACAGCTAAGCCTATGGTGAGCTGAAACAACAGCTTCTCCAGGCCTCGTCGGGTAGGGGTGAGGCTGGTACCTTGGTAAGCCCGGAAGCCCTGCCCCCGCGCCTGTAGAAGGGTCGCCCCTATTAGGGCCACAGAAACCAAGATCATAGCCATCTGAAGCAGTTGTTCGTTCATGATGTCTCCCTCACTGTAGCGGCCAGCTGTCCTCTTTCATAATACAGGTTCATGAGCGCCCGCCCCAGTTTCTGGGAGTGGTGATGGCGACTATCGGATTCATCCACCAGGTCCTCCTCCACCACTAAGATGGGGCGGTGCAAGGGGCGATCCATGATGACAGGCTCAGCCCGCCATTGTGGGGGCAGGGGGGCGACGTTGTTGTTAATTAGCACAGCATCCAAAAATGGACGCCCCACATGATCTTCTATCGCCCTCACGTGATCGGCTACCTGATACCCTTCCGTCTCTCCAGGTTGGGTGGCCACGTTGCAGATGTATACCTTGAAGGCCGTTGAGGCTATAAGGGCTTGCCTTATGCCTTTTACTAACAGGTTGGGGATGATGCTTGTATAAAGGCTCCCTGGCCCCAGGAGTATCATCTCTGCTTCAAGGATGGCGCGTACCGCCTCTGGGCAGGCCAAGGGGTCAGGCGGCACCAAAAACACCTCCTGGATACGCCCGTTGCCAGAGCCGATTACTGATTCGCCCCTGACGATGCCCTCGTCTGTTCGGGCCCCCAAGACTACATCCTCCAGTGTGGAGGGGAGTATCTCTCCACGCACCGCTAGCACCCGGCTGGTCTGACGGATCGCCTCCTCAAAGCTCCCAACTACCCCTGTCATGGCCACGATGAACAAGTTGCCGAAAGAGTGGCCAGCTAGGGCAGAGCCCTCAGGGAAGCGGTACTGGAAGAGCTTGGTCATGAGCGGTTCTGCGTCTGCAAGGGCGACGATGCAGTTGCGCAAGTCACCTGGAGGCAAGATGCCCATGTCCTGGCGCAGACGCCCAGAAGAGCCACCGTCATCGGCCACGGTAACGATGGCGGTGATGTTAGAGGTGTAGTCTTTCAGACCCCGCAGGAGGATTGAAAGGCCTGTCCCACCGCCAATGGCCACTATCCTGGGGCCGCGGCTTAAACGGCGCCGGTTATAGATAATCTCCACCAAAGGTTTGTGGCCATCCCTAGGAGGTAGCAATGCGCTGAGGATAGAGTGATTGAGCTGAAAGATCGCTACCGTTATAGCTATCAAGGCCAACCCCATGAAAATGGTGCCTCTCCCCCATTGGGGTATGAACTGGAGGGTGATGTAGTAGAAAACGGATGGGAAGGTGAAAGACACATAGACCTCTCTGAGGAAGTAGGCGATCCCTAGCCCAGCCATGGCTACCCCTACCATGAGGAGAAGTAGCCACCTTTTTATCTGCATGCCGGGGTAAAACCATCTTATGAAGGAATAGCGCTTGAACCGCTCCATATTCCCCTATACCATAACGCCTCGAGCTATCCTCAGTTATCCTCTAGAGGTAAGCCTCTCCTCTAGGAGCTGCCGTACCACCTGAGGGTTGGCACGGCCCCTCGTCTCGCGCATCACCTGGCCCACCAGAAACTGGATAGCCCCCTCCTTCCCAGAGCGATAGTCGGCCACTGCTTTGGGGTGCGAGGCTATAACTTTCTCCACCAACTGGGACAGCTCGTCGACGCCGCTTATCTGAGCTAAGCCCCTTTCCTCTACCAGATCCTTGGGCCTCTTGCCGCTGCGAAAGGCCTCCTCTAGTACGGTTTTGGCAGTGGTAGTGTTGATGGTGCCCTCCTCCACTAGCTCCACTAGCTGGGCGATCTGTAGGGGTGTAAGGGGGCATTGCGCCCATTCTAAGCCGCGGGCGTTAAGGAGGCCTGTCACCTCAGAGTTGAGCCAGTTGGCCACCGTCTTAGCCCAGGCGAGGGCCTTTTCCGGCTGCCACTGGCCCAAAGTGGCCTCAAAGAGCTGGGCCTTAGCCCGGTCCTCAGTGAGGAGACGAGCATCATATTCTGGGAGCCCGTAATGCT
>JAUQPQ010000068.1 GCA_030550295.1 Chloroflexota bacterium | reverse complement strand
GGAGCTCCCTTGCCCATTGGGCCCAGTAGCCTTCCACATCCTTACGGGCTTCCTCGTACACCTTGGGGTCAGATACGTTGGCCTTTTGGCGAAACTGCTCGGGGGGAGGGAAAGTACGCCGCTCCTGAAGAAGGCTCTCAAGGAGGGATGGCCTTGCCGCCTCGGTCATGGTAGCCTCCTGGTGCGAAGCATTTGAAATAATTATAGCTTACCCCCTGCTGGGGGACGCTCGGGCTACTAAGGGGCTGAGAGGGGCTAAAGCCGTCCAGTAAGGGCCCTCCATAGGAGGGCCAGGGCCACTGTAACTCCACGCCTCTTGGCTGCAAGGCGCCCCTGGTAGAACTGATAGCTGGTAGTGCGTATGTTACCTAAAAAGTCTAGCCCTATGTGGGACGTGCCTGGAGGCTTCCCCTCCAGGGGATCGGGGCCAGCGACCCCTGTGGTGCCGATTCCTATGTGGGCTCCGGCCCTTTGGCGAGCTGCTTGGGCCATGGCGGCTGCTACCTCTGGGCTCACTACTCCGTGCATCTCTATAACCTTAGGGTCTACGCCTAGGGCTATCTTGGCCTCTGGTTGGTAGGCGACATATCCGGCAAGGAAGTAAGTCGAGGAACCAGGGACATCGGTTATGGTGTTGGCCAAAAGCCCCCCAGTGAAAGACTCCATCACTGCTAAGGTGAGGGCGCGCTCCTTTAGTAGGCGTCCCACCACCCCCTCGAGGCTCTCATCGTCTACACCCCAGATATGGGGGCCTAGACGCTGACGTACCTCCTCCTCCACGGGGCGAATAAGATCCCAGGCTATCCCCTCCCCCATAGCCTTGGCTGCCAAGCGCACATACACACCATCGGGTTTGGCGTAGACCGCCAAGGTGGGGTTAGAGGAGCGAGCCAAATCGGACAGCATCTCGTCCACTTGTCCCTCCCCGAGGCCTATAGTCTTGAGGGTGCGGGTGACTAGGACCTGTCCCTGGGCCCGCTTGCGGAGCCTGGGCGCCACCTCCTCCTCCCACATGGGTTCCATCTCATGGGGAGGACCTGGGAGGGCCACTATGATGCGCCCTTCCTTCTCCACCCACCAACCAGGAGCAGTGCCCCTAGGATTAGGGATGGCTGTAGCCGATGGAATGAGCCACGCCTGCTTCAAGTTCCTTTCGGGGAAGGGTAGGCCCCGAGAGGTAAAAAGGTTACGCAACGCCTGGGCGAGGGCCTCGTCCACGTAGGGCCTTTCCCCAAGGACAGCCGCTATAGCCTCCCTGGTGAGGTCATCATCGGTGGGGCCAAGACCACCGGTAATGAGCAGCAGGTCGGAACGCTGGAAGGCCTGCTTTATAGTCTGCTGCAGGCGGTCAAAATTGTCTCCTACCACAGAGATGAAATAGAGATCTATGCCCAGGGCAGGAAGACGCGAGGCAAGGAAGCAAGAGTTGGTATCCTGGATCTCCCCTAAGAGGATCTCAGTGCCCACCGAAATGATTTCAGCCCTCATCCCGCCTCAAAACTACGTTGCCTTAAGGCCAGGGTCAAGGGTGCAAGACAAGGGAGTGGGATTCAGGATGGAGCCGGGGCACTACCTGCCAGACGTCTAGCCGGGCGCAGAAGCGCACGTCTTGCCCCAGGCCTAAGGACACGAGATGGGAGCCATGGGTCGTGCTAGCCAAAGCAGCCTCCAGATCCCCTTGGGCTGCCAGAAAAACCATGAGAGCCAGACGCGCTCCCTCCCCCAAAGCTAAAGCCGGGCGAAGACGCAGCGCTGCCTCCACCACCGCCCCAGCACCGATAACGTCCTCTAAGGCCAGCCGTTTCCCCCTTTCCTCCCCTGCACAGATGATGTGAACAGGCCCCCCTAAGGCCAAGGCGGCCTTGGCCACCGCCTCCCTGTTGAGCAGAGAGGCTATCAGCACATGACGAGCGTTTCTCAGACGGGCGAGCAATGGGGTGCCGTTGCTGGTAGTGAGCACCAGACCACGCCCCCTTATCGCCTCGGCCCGCAGTTGCGATGGGGAGTTGCCCAGATGGAACCCCGGTGGCGGAAGCCCTCCCCTCTCGCCACAAAGGAGATACCTCGAAAGGCGAGCCACCTTTCTGGCCTGGACAAGGGAAGGGACGGCCACCACCTCTTGGGCCCCTAGGGCCAGCGCCGTTACCACCATCGAGGAGGCCCTAAGCACGTCCACCGCTATGCAGATCTCTTCACCATGCGGCGCCCTAGGCAACAGGGCAACATCCCAAGTTGCACCTTGACCCAACACCTGCCTGGACACTATCATCGCCTCACGATAAGGGGGGATAGGCCATGTCCTTCCGTCGTCGCCTCCAGGCGGCACAACAAAGCAACCAGAGCCTCCTATGCATAAGCCTCGACCCCGACCCTGACCTTTTGTCCGGGCACCATATCCCCTCCTTTTTGCAAAAAGTCATTGAGGCCACTTTAGACCTCGTCTGCTGTTATAAGGCGAACCTGGCATTCTTCGAGGCCTTAGGGCCTTCAGGTATGAACGTGATGATAGAGTCGTTGGCCTCTATACCAGGCCACATCCCCATCATCGCCGATGCCAAACGGGGCGATGTCCCCCACGTGGCACGCCTGTATGCAAGGGCCCTCTTTGAGGTGTACGGATTCGATGCCGTCACCGTCAACCCCTACGGCGGCCCTGATACCTTGGAGCCCTTCTTCCAGTACCATGACAGGGGGATATTCGTGTGGTGTAGGGGCTCTAATCCAGGGGCCGACCAGCTCCAACTCCTCCCCCTTGCCGATGGTCGGGCCTTTTTCTGGGCGGTGGTAGAGATGGTGCGCTCCTTAGACCGGGGCAACGGCGGCCTGGTGATGGGGGCTACCGCACCTGGCGATATAAAGGCCGTTCGCCGTCTCTGCCCCGAGATGCCTATCCTGGTGCCAGGGATAGGGCCACAGGGGGGAGACGTGCAGGCAGCCGTCGCAGCAGGGCTAGACGAGGAGGGGGGAGGCGTCATCATAGTGGCTGGCCGCCGCGTCCTGTTCGACGAGTCGGGCCCCCTCTCCCCTCGAGGGGCCCGACGCCGGGCCCAGGAGCTGCGTGACGCCATCTGGAGAGCACGGCAGGAGGCCATAGGCCAGGGGAGATATGCTGGCGCTGGGTGATGTAGTCCAGTTGCGAAAGCCTCACCCCTGTGGCGAAGACCGCTGGGAGGTGGTGCGCACAGGGGCAGACATAGGGCTGCGTTGCCTGAGATGTGGTAGACGCATCCTCCTAACCCCTAGCCAGCTAGACCGTCGCCTGAGGCAAGTCCTGAGCAGATCCCCCGAAGAGAGGGAGCCTAGCAGGTGAACCCCTCGTCCTTCCGATTGGGGGTTGCCCCACCATCAGCGCCACTTCTGGGTGACAGGGCGTTCCTAAGCCTGTGGCTAGCCCACGGGACGGCCCAGGTCGCCTATAATGCCGTCCTATTCACCTTGCTGGTGGTCATCCTTAAAGTTACCGGCTCCAGCACCCAGACGAGCTTGCTTCTCCTCTTGTTCGTCTTGCCTACGGTTTTAGTGGGCCCCTTGGCAGGTGTACTTCTAGACCGGTGGGAGAAGGCCCAGGTGCTCTGGGCAGTAAACGCTATAAGGGCTCTTGCCTGCGGGGCCCTTATCGTTGTCCACGGATACCTGTGGACAGTGTACTTGCTGGCCCTGCCGCTAGCAGTGGGGACCCTTCTCTTCAACGCTGCCGTTATGGCCCTCATCGGCACCTTAGTGCCCAAAGAGCGCCTCGTTAGCGCTAATAGCCTCTACAACTTCACCTTAATGGGGGCCCAATTTGTGGGGCTGGTGATCTTGGCCCCTTTGGTGCTGAGGTTGGGAGGAGATAAAGGGGACGAAGCGATGTTCATGATGGCCAGCGCCATGTTCGCCCTGGTGGCCCTGGCTGCCCTCCCTTTAAGGGAGAGGGGCGGAGGGGAGAAGGAGACATCTTGGGTGGGCCTGCGCAGGGAGCTGTCGCAGGCCCTCCAGCTCCTCGTCCAGGACCGGGCCACTATTTTGGCGTTGGTGCAGCTAACTATTGGCAATACCCTGGTCCTCCTCTTCGTTACCCTCATGCCCCGCTACACGAAGGACATCCTCAACGTTTCGCCTGCCAACGCTGCTTTCATCTTTGCCCCCACCGGGATAGGAGCCCTCATAGGCCTACGTCTGCTGCCATGGGCAGCCAGGAACTTTGGGAAGGAGAAGCTAGTGCCAATGGGGCTCTTGGGTATCGCCTTCTCTCTCCTGATGCTGGCCTTGGTGCAGCCAATTGCGTACTTCATGGAGCGGGCACCCCGTCCTCTCAACCCTCAAGATTTGCTGGGCCTGTCCTTGCTTCAGCTCCTTACAATGGTCTTTGCCGGGCCTTTGGGCCTTTGCTATGCCTTCCTCAATGCTCCTGCCCAGACCGTCCTGCATGAGCGGGCCCCCCAGAATATGCGAGGGCGCATCTTCACGGCTCAGGGCATCATATCCCAGTCGGTCTCTCTCCTTCCCGTTATACTGATCGGCGCTATCACCGATGTTTTGGACGCCTTTACAGGCCTGCCAGGAATCGTGCTGACGCTGCTCATCATTGCTTTGGGCCTGGGATTGGCCGCCTTGATAAACTTTTGGCTGCTCCAACGCTGGGGGCTGGCCGAGGCTAAGGCATGACCCCTTGGCTTGCCAGGGCTAAGTTGTTGGCTTGGGCATTGCTCTTGGTGAGCATGGCCTGCCAGGGAGGTGGCACCCCTCCCCAAGACGACGACACCACCCCAGGACAAGCTTCGTCTCCTGCTCCATCTCCCACCTTACCCGCATTGGAGGTGATCGCACGAGGGGTTGATATGCCTGTAGCCTTGGCCCCTTCCCCCGACGGTCGCCTCTTTTTCGCTGAGCAAGGGGGAACCATAAGGGTAATCTCTCCCGAAGGGCGCCTTCTAGATGAGCCGGTGACCACTTTGCCAGTGGCCCGTCCCCCAGGTTACTCGGAGCATGGCCTTTTAGGCCTTGCCCTCCACCCCAACTTCCCCCAAGAGCCCTATATTTATGCCTTCTACACTTTTCCAGGGCCCAACGGCAGACCCTTAGGCCAGCGAGTGGTAAGGCTGCGCCTTGAGGGCAACAAGGCGGTGAGCATGGTTGTGGTGCAAGACAACCTACCAGCAGGACCCAGATGCTGCCACAATGGCGGACGCCTCCTCTTTTTGCCTGACGGTACCCTCCTCATCACCCTAGGCGATGCCGAAAGCCCCCAGATGGCCCAAGACCCCTATACTCCCCACGGCGCCATCCTGCGCATCAACCCCGATGGCTCACTGCCCCCTAACAACCCCTTCCCAGGCTCGCCCGTGTATGCCTATGGACTGCGTAACGTCTTTGGCATCGCCCAGGACAGGGCCACAGGAGAGCTGTGGGCTACCGACAATGGACCCAGCGGTCACGACGAACTCAACCGCATCGTCCCCGGAGGCAATTACGGATGGCCCCAGGTATCAGGCCTAGCAGGGATGCCATCGTTAATAGACCCGGTGTTTGATAGCGGGACACATTCCCTGGCCCCTACAGGGATAGCCTTGTATCGGGGCGAAGCTCTCCCCTTCTACGGCGACCTCTTCTTCTGCACCTGGAACGCAAGAAGGCTCTGGCGTGTTCCCGCCCAGCAACTGGAAGAGCTCCGTAAGGGAGGACGTAAAGTCATCCAACCAGAGGAGACAAGTTTCCCCTGCGCCTTAGACATTAAAGAAGGGCCCGATGGCTATCTGTACTTCTCGGATGCCCAGAATATCTACCGCCTCAGGCCTTAGTGGAAGCCGCCTATTATCATAGCAAGGTCCCGGCCTTCATCGCCCCCTTTTATGCACGAAAGATGCCACGATGGGGCTTAGGACGATGGAGGACAAGAAGCCCACCCAGGCGGCCCCACCTACCCTTACGCCCCATCCGTAGTCTCCAGCGAGGGTAGCTAGTATAAAGGCGCCTGCTGCCATTAGGGCCAGAAGCAATGTTAAGCCCCAAGCCAACTCACGCCACCTCCTGGGCAGTAGCCGGTCTGGCAGTGACCTCCGTTTCCTTACGCCTCACGGGCGGCCGCCATCCCCGCATGCTGGCGGAGTTGAGGCTTACGGAGAGGGAGCTCAAGGCCATGAGGAGGGCCGCCACCTCAGGCCCTACAAGACGCCCAGTAAGGGGATAAAGGACACCTGCTGCTACAGGTATAGCAACGGTGTTGTAGGCAAAGGCCCAGAGGAGGTTCTGCTTAACCTTGCGCATGGTGAAGTGGGCCGTCTGGACGGCTGCTACTACATCTAAGGGGTCATCCCTCACCAGGATTATGTGGCCCGCCTCTTTAGCTATATCGGTGCCCGAACCCAGGGCTATCCCTACGTCGGCCTGGGCCAAGGCAGGGGCATCATTAATGCCATCGCCCACCATGGCCACCCGACGGCCCTGGGACTGCAACTGTTGGATGGTGCGCGCCTTCTCTTCTGGCTTCACCTCGGCTAGCACCTCATCTATCCCTAATCGAAGGGCCACGGCAGTTGCGGTGCGCCGGTTATCGCCTGTAAGCATCGCCACCCTGAGGCCCATGGCCTTTAGTTCCCTTATCGCCAGGTGGGATGTAGGCTTGATGGCATCGGATGCGGCCAGAAGCCCCAGGGCCCGGCCGTCTACGGCCACAAAAAGCAGGGTATGGCCCTCTTCCTCTAGCTGCCCTGCTTCCCCTTCTAGGGGGGAGATATCTACCTGACGCTGGGCCATAAGGGAGCGATTGCCCAGCAGAACCGAATGGCCCTGCCAGGAAGCCTCTACCCCTAGGCCAGGTAAGGCCTGGAACATCTCAGGCTCAGGAGGATCTAGGTTCTGGGCTCTGGCCGCCTCTATAACCGCCTGGGCGAGAGGATGCTCCGAACGCCTTTCGGCCAAAGAGGCCCACCACAAGACCTCCTCTTCCCCCCTCCCAGCCAATGCCAGGGTTCGAGTCAAGACGGGGCGGCCCATGGTGAGAGTGCCCGTCTTGTCGAAGACCACCGTATCTAGGCGGCTCGCCATCTCTACGGCATCGGCCCCCCGGAAAAGGATTCCGTTAGTGGCAGCGATACCTGAGCCAGCCATAACCGCTGCTGGGGTAGCCAGGCCTACAGCACAAGGGCAAGAAATAACTAGCACCGTCACCGACATGAGGAAGGCGAAGCCGAAGGCCCCCATCTGCCCCATCTCCCCAGCCCCTAAGAGGAGGCGGCTTTGGGGTTGGAACCACTGCCCATAGCCCCAGAAGAACCAGAAGAGGAAGACGAAGATGGCCAACGCATGCACTCCAAGGATAAAGTGCCCGGCTACCCAATCGGCTAGGCGTTGTATGGGGGCGCGCCGGGCCTGGGCCTCCTCCACTAAACGGATGATCTGGGCCAAGGTGGTCTCGCTGCCCACGTGCGTGGCACGCATCTTGAAGGCCCCCATGCGGTTTATCGTCCCCCCAATAACCGTATCTCCAGGGGCCTTCTCTACGGGGACGCTCTCGCCCGTCACCAGCGATTCGTCCACCGCCGAAAAACCTTCTACCACCACCCCATCTACAGGCACCGCCTCTCCGGGACGCACTAGGCATATGTCACCTACTTCCACTTCATCAGCTGGGATCTCTACCTCTTCCCCTTCCCGGACTATTCGGGCCCGGCGAGGCCGCAGCTCTAAAAGGCGCCGCACAGCCTCAGAGGTGCGGCCCCGGGTGAGGGCCTCCAGATAGCGCCCCAAAACGATGAACAGGGTAAGGAAGGCCGCCGATTCATAGAAGACGAGATCCTCTCCGCCAAAGCCGGCCTCGGGCCAAGCCGTGTTGATGACGGCTATGAGGAAGGCAGCACCGATGCCAGTAGCGTACAGTAGGTTCATATCTACGGCGCCCTGGCGCATCCCCTTGAAGCTCTGAACGAAGAACTGCCGGGCCGGCCCCACCATCAGCGGGACGGTGAGCCCAAAAAGCACCCATTTGTTGGCCAGGGGAGCAGGTACTATCCTCTCTAGCCCCCACAGGTCGCGGAAGGAGCCCAACATCACGAAAAGGGCCAAGATGGCAGCCATTAAGAGGTTCAGCCACTGCCGCCTTATCTCCTCTTGGTGGGCCCGCCTCTCCTGTTCTAGGGCCGTCTCCTCCCCTGCCTGCGCTACCTGGTAACCCCCCTCTCTGAGAGCCCTCTTGATAGCCGCCAGAGAGGTCACCTGCTCCAGATATGAGACGAGTATCTCCCCCTTAGGCCCTGCCTCTACCCGGACGACCCCAGGCAAAAAGCCCAACGCCTCCTGAAGGGATTCGGGAGCCCCGGCCGCCCTTGTCGCCAGCAAGCGGACGGTGGCGACGGGCACATCATAACCAGCATCCTTTACCGCCTGCTGGATCTCCAAGATGCTTACTTCGTCTTCCAGCACAAGGGTCGCCTGGGAAGAACCTAAATGTACCGTCACATCGGCCACGCCAGGGACCCGTCTGAGGGCCCTCTCCACCCGGGCTACACAGGCGGCACACGTCATGCCCACTATGGGGACTGAAAGCTTCTGCTGGCCCATCCGGTAGCATTCTATCACCGAAGGGCCTGCGGAAGGGGCCAAAAGCTCGCCTTTAGGAAAAGGGGGCGATAACCTCTTCTGAGAACCGTAGGAATGGCTCAGGTTGGAGGCGGATAAAGGGCTGAAGGAAGACCTCTTGAACCCCTAACTGGGCATAGTGGGCCAGGTGCTCACGCATCTGGGAGAAGGAGCCAGCCAAGATGCGCCTACGGGCCTGCTCCTGACTGATCCCCTGATAGGCTGACATCCCCGCCACCATGCGCCCTATGCGCTCTTCGTCTTCGGTGGGTAAAAAAGGCAGGGTAACAGTGATGCGAATTTGGGCAGGGTCACGGCCCACCTCCTGACAATGGCGGCGTAGCACTTCTACCTTATGGGCCACCTCCTCTGGGGAACCGAACACGTTCATGGCATCGGCATACTGGGCAGCTATGCGCAACGTCCTCCTCTCGCCTCCACCGCCGATGTAGATGGGAGGGTGAGGCTGTTGCACGTTGGGCGGGTTGTAGGGCGCCTCCTCCAAATGGT
>JAUQPQ010000067.1 GCA_030550295.1 Chloroflexota bacterium | reverse complement strand
CCGTCTTCTGGCCCGCCAGGGCCACCCCCTCACAGCGGAAGAGGCTCAGGCTCTAAAGGAAGCAAAAACTGAGTCGGTCCCAGTCCGCCCCTATCGCCTGGGCCAGCCCAAGTTCTCAGAGGGGGAATGCCGGGAGAAAGACCTGACCTATGCTATCCCCCTTAAGCTTAACGTGCGCTTGGTCGTTAAGGAGACGGGGGAGATCAAGGAACAGGAGATATACCTGGCCGACCTGCCCCTGATGACGGAAAGGGGCACGTTCATAGTCAACGGGATAGAGCGGGTGGTGGTCTCCCAGCTCATCCGGTCCCCTGGAGCTTACTTCTTGCGCCAGCGTGACCTTATCTCTGGGCGCCTTCTGTGCCAGGCAAGTCTCATACCCAATGTAGGCGCTTGGCTGGAGTTCGAGACGACCTCTCGGGACATCATCTATGTAAAGGTAGATCGGCGGCGCAAGATGCCCGCCACCCTTCTGTTACGGGCCATGGACCCTGGCGGCGAGGGGGGGCCACCTGGAAGCAACGAGCGCCTCCTAACCCTCTTCGCCGATGTGGACATAGACCCAGAACATCGCTACATACAGGCCACCTTGGAAAGGGATGCTGGCGCCCGCAATAGGGAGGAGGCGTTGCTCGAGTTCTACCGAAGGATGCGCCCAGGCGACCTCCCCACTCCTGAGAGTGCCCGCCGCCTGCTGCGCGACCTCTTCTTCAACCCCCGTCGGTATGACTTGGGACGGGTGGGGCGGTACAAGCTGAACCGGCGCTTGGGGACTACCTTCCCCCTCTCCCAGCGCACCCTCACCTTTACTGACTTGGTAGAGTTCATCAAAGAGATGATAAGGGTCAACAGGGGCCTGGGCTCCACCGACAGTATCGACCACTTGGGCAACCGGAGGGTGCGTACGGTAGGGGAGCAGATTCAGAACGCTATGCGCATTGGCTTTTTGCGCATGGAGCGGGGCATTAAAGACCGCATGAGCATCACCGATATCCATGAGGCCGCACCTGCTGGCCTTATCAACGTGCGCCCGGTTCAGGCTGCCCTGCGCGAGTTCTTCGCCAGCTCCCAGCTTTCCCAGTTCATGGACCAGACGAATCCCTTGGCTGAGCTCACCCATAAGAGGCGCCTATCCGCCCTTGGGCCAGGCGGCCTCTCCCGGGAGAGGGCAGGGTTCGAGGTGAGAGATGTCCACCACAGCCACTACGGTCGCATATGTCCTATTGAGACGCCTGAGGGGCCTAACATTGGGCTTATCGGCAGTCTAGCAACCTATGCCCGCGTCAACCCCATGGGCTTCATCGAGACGCCTTACCGGAAGGTATATCGCGAGCTCCCCAAGGACTCACCCATGTTGGTGGGGCGCATCCTCCGTCAGGACATCGTAGACGAGCAGGGCCAAGTGATAGCCACAGCCGGTACCCGTATAACGATGGAGATGGCCCAGCGCCTTGCCTCCCTTCCTGACGGCACCATGATCAAGGTCCACCCCTTCGTCTCCCAGGAGGTGGTCTACCTCTCAGCCGATGAGGAGGAGAACTATGTCATAGCCCAGGCTAACTCCCCAACAGATGAGGCGGGCCACCTGCTAGGAGACAGGGTAGATGCCCGCAAGGGAGGAGGGTTTATAAGCGCCCACCCCAACGAGGTGGACTACGTAGACCTTAGCCCAAAGCAGATAGTATCGGTAGCTGCCTCCCTCATCCCATTCTTAGAGCATGACGATGCCAACCGCGCCCTCATGGGGGCCAATATGCAGCGCCAGGCGGTGCCACTGGTGCGCACCCAGGCCCCCTTGGTGGCCACGGGCATGGAGCGAAGGGCAGCCATTGACTCAGGACAGATCATCGCTGCCGAGGCAGACGGATGGGTCAAAAGTGCCACCAGCGAGGCCATCACCGTAGTCTATGATGATGGCCGCGAGAAGACGTACCGCCTCTTCAAGTTCCTCCGTTCCAACCAGGGTACCAGCCTTAACCACCGTCCTATAGTCAACAAGGGCCAGCGGATCCGTAAGGGGGACCCCTTGGCCGATTCCTGCTCCACCGACAGGGGTGAGCTGGCCCTGGGCCAGAACCTGCTAGCAGCCTTTATGGCCTGGGAAGGCTACAACTTTGAGGACGCCGTTATCATATCCGAAGCCGTCGTTCGGGACGACCGGTACACATCCATCCACATTGAAGAGTACGAGATAGAGGCCCGGGAGACGAAGCTAGGCCCTGAAGAGATCACCGCTGACATCCCCAACGTAGGCGAGGAAGCGCTGAAAGACCTGGACGAATGGGGGGTAGTTCGGATCGGGGCCGAGGTGAGGGCCAACGATATCCTGGTGGGCAAAATCACCCCTAAGGGGGAGACGGAGCTCTCGGCAGAAGAGAAGCTGTTACGGGCCATCTTCGGCGAAAAGGCGCGCGACGTTAAGGACACCTCCCTGCGCATGCCCCATGGCGAGTGGGGCCGAGTCATCGCTACCCGATTCTTCGCCCGGCCCGATCCTGACCATGGCCAGCCAGGGCACCAGTGCCGCTGGCCTCCCTACGCCGAGATCACCGAGAACCTGGCAGTAGGCGTCAACGCCAAGGTGCGCATATATGTCGCCCAGCGCCGCCCCATCACCGTAGGTGACAAGATGGCTGGCCGCCATGGCAACAAGGGGGTTATAGCCCGTATCCTGCCTGTGGAAGATATGCCCCACCTACCTGACGGCACCCCAGTGGACATCATCCTCAACCCCATCGGAGTGCCCAGCCGGATGAACATCGGCCAGATCTTAGAGACGCACCTAGGGTGGGCAGCCAAGAAGCTGGGCTTCCGGGCCATCTCTCCTGTCTTTGACGGTTGCAGCCCTCAGGCGATGGAAGATGCCCTGTGCCGGACATGGCTGGTGGAGAAGGCAGGTGCCCTTCTCCCTCAACCCCTTCCCGAGCCTAGCCCCCTAGGGGAGAATGTGGACTACCCCAAGGCGTGCGCTTGGCTACGCCTTCAAGGCTACGACCCTGAACGTGTCCTCTCCGACGAGTATCCCGGCGAGGCCAAGCGCGCAGGACTGGAGCTGTGGCTTGAAGAACAGGGCCTGACCGATGTGCGAGGCCGCCCTATAGAGGAGCTAGAACACGTGGCTGAGAGGCTCCTTCTGGAACGGGGAGTGGCAGCACCCATATACGGGCGCCAGACCCTCATCGACGGACGCACAGGAGAACCCTTTGAACAGCCTGTAACAGTGGGCTACATCTACATGATGAAGCTCATCCATCTGGTGGAGGACAAGATCCACGCCCGCTCCACTGGCCCATACTCCCTTATCACGCAGCAGCCCTTGGGTGGCAAAGCCCAATTCGGGGGCCAGCGATTCGGCGAGATGGAGGTGTGGGCCTTGGAGGCCTACGCTGCTGCACATGTCCTCCAGGAGATGCTCACCATCAAATCGGATGATGTGGTGGGGCGCCAGAAGGCCTACGAGGCCATTGTGAAAGGAGAAGACGTTCAGGAAAGAGGGGTACCCGAGTCCTTCAAGGTGCTAATGCGAGAGCTGCAGAGCCTATGCCTCTCCATCCAGCCCCTGCGTGAGGAGCAACCAGTGGCCCTGCCAGAGACAGCTACCATTGATATGCCCAAGTTGGGCATAGACCTGAGAGGCTTTGAAAAGGGGGATGATACCTTTGGCAGCTGAAAACGGCGAATTTAATGCGGTGCGCATCTCCCTCGCCTCACCGGAGCAGATCCGCTCCTGGTCTTACGGCGAGGTGACAAAGCCCGAAACCATCAACTACCGTACCCTAAGGCCCGAGAAAGACGGCCTTTTCGACGAGCGCATCTTCGGGCCCACCAAGGACTTTGAATGTTACTGCGGTAAGTACAAGCGCGTTCGCTACCGTGGGGTAATATGTGACAAATGCGGAGTGGAAGTAACCAGGGCCAGGGTGCGACGGGAACGCATGGGCCATATCGAGCTGGCAGCCCCCGTGGCCCATATATGGTTTGTGAGGGGTACACCTAGCCGCTTGGGACTCCTTCTCCAGATATCCCCCCGTAACCTAGAGGGGGTCCTCTACTTCGCCCATTACATTGTCACTAAGGTAGATCCGGAAAAGAAGGAGAGGGCCATCTCCCACCTGCGCCAGCAGATGGAGGAGGAGCTGGCGGCCATTGAGCTCAAGTACCAAGAGGAGCTAGAGGCCAGAGGCGGTAAGGTAGAGACCTCCTCTTCCCATACCGATGCCTCATCCCTCCAGCTGGATCAGGAAACGGAAGCCATTATGCAACGCCTGGCCGAGGAAAAGGAGAAGGTGCGCCAGCGTTACGAGGAACAGATCGACCAGCTAGAGGAGCTTACCGATCCCATCTTGGACGACCGCTGCACCTTCCTTACTGAGGCCAAGTACCGAAAGCTCAAGGAGAAGTACGGCGACATCTTTGAGGCCGGGATGGGAGCGGAGGCGATCCTCTCCATCCTCCAGCGCCTCGACTTGGAGGCCTTGGCCCAAAAGCTGCGGCAGGAGGTGCAGGCCAGCAGCGGCCAGCGTTGGCGCATGACCCTCAAGAGGTTGGCCTTAGTGGAGGCCCTCCGCAAGAGCGGCAACCGGCCCGAGTGGATGATCATTACCGTCCTCCCTGTCTTGCCCCCAGACTTGCGCCCCATGGTCCAGCTGGACGGAGGCCGCTTTGCCACCAGCGACCTTAACGACCTGTACCGGCGGGTTATCAATCGCAATAATCGCCTGAAGCGCCTCTTAGAGCTGGGAGCACCTGAGATCATCTTGCGAAACGAGAAGCGTATGCTCCAGGAGGCGGTGGATGCCCTTATCGACAACGGCCGTAGGGGCCGGCCCGTTACCAGTGGTGCCCGTCACCGCCTCAAGAGCCTTTCTGACCTCCTGAGGGGCAAGCAAGGGAGGTTCCGGCAAAACCTTTTAGGCAAGCGGGTGGACTACTCGGGGCGTTCCGTCATCGTAGTAGGGCCTGAGCTGAAGCTATACCAGTGCGGCCTGCCACGACGTATGGCCTTGGAGCTGTTCAAACCCTTCGTCATGCGCGCGCTAGTCGAGGAAGGGATCGCCCACAACCTTAAAGGAGCCAAAAGGCTAGTAGAGAGGATGCGCCCAGAGGTGTGGGATGTGCTGGAGGAAGTAGTCAAGGAACGGCCTGTCCTCCTCAACCGCGCCCCTACCCTCCACCGCCTGGGGATCCAAGCCTTTGAACCCGTCCTCATCGATGGCTCAGCTATTCAGCTCCACCCCTTAGTGTGCGCTGCCTTTAACGCCGACTTTGACGGCGACCAGATGGCCGTCCATGTGCCTCTCTCGAGTAGGGCAGTGGCCGAGGCCCGCCAGGTGATGTTGGCCAGCCACAACCTCTTGCTTCCGGCCAATGGGGAGCCTGTGGTGGCTCCTACCCTTGAGATGGTTTTAGGCATCTACTACATGACCCTGGAGAAACCAGGGGCCAAAGGGGAATACCGGGAAGATATCTTCCCACCGCAGGGCATCTACTCCAGCTTCGATGAGGCATGCCTCGCCTACGAACTGGGCGAGCTAGACTTGCATGCCCGCATCAAAGTGCGCGACCAGCGCACCGGAGGCCAGCTCATCGAGACTACCGTGGGGCGCATCCTGTTCAACGAGGTGGTGCCCCCGGAGCTGGGGTTCCGTAACCAGGTAATGGACAAAAAAGCCCTTAAGGACTTGGTGGCTGAGTGCTACCGTCGCCTTGGAGAAGGGCCCACGGCTGAGATGGTCGACAAGATGAAGGAGGTAGGCTTCCGTTTCGCCACTCGCTCCGGCATAACTATTGCCATGGACGACCTGAAGGTCCCACCTGAGAAGCAGAAGGTACTGGAAGAGGCCGATGCCCGCATAAGCGAGATCCAACAAGAGTACGAGATGGGCCTCATGACCGAGGAGGAGCGGTATCAGCGCGCCATCCAGGTGTGGCGGGAGGCCAGCGACCGCATGCAGAAGGTAGTGGAGGAGCGCCTCTCCGAGTACGGCGGTATTTACCTGATGGCCGTTTCCGGGGCCAAGGGTAACATCAGCCAGATCACCCAAATGGCCGGCATGCGGGGGCTCATGTCTGACCCCTCAGGGCGCATTATCGAGCTGCCTATTAGGTCCAGCTTCCGCGAGGGGCTTACGGTGCTGGAGTACTTCATATCCACTCACGGTGCCCGAAAGGGCCTGGCTGATACGGCCCTGCGTACCGCCGACTCGGGCTACCTGACGCGTCGCCTGGTAGACGTGGCCCAGGATGTCATCGTCCTGGAGCAGGACTGCGGCACCAGCCAAGGCATCTGGCTGGGGGAACCGTCACCCGAACGAGCGGCCATCCAGGGAATGAGAGAACGGATAACGGGACGCCTCGCTGCCGCCGACGTGCTAGATGTGTCTACCGGCGAAGTGCTGGTGCACCGTAACCAGGAGATAGATGAGAAGATGGCGGAGAGGATCGTCGCTGCCCAGGAGATAGAGATACTGGGCAGGCGTATGTCTGGCGCTGATAAACAGGTATATGTGCGCTCTCCCCTCTCCTGTCAGGCGCGGAGGGGCGTCTGTGCCATGTGCTACGGGCGCAATCTGGCCCGTGGCGGGATAGTGCACGTGGGTGAGGCGGTGGGGATCATCGCCGCCCAAAGCATAGGCGAGCCTGGCACCCAGCTAACCATGCGCACTTTCCATACCGGAGGAGTGGCAGGAGAAGACATCACTACCGGCCTGCCCCGGGTGGAGGAGCTCTTTGAGGCCCGCGTCCCCAAAGGTGCTGCCGTCATGAGCGAAATAGACGGCTACCTGGAGGTGGAAGAAGGGCCAGATTACCGCCGCTTGCGCGTGGTAAGCCAAGAGACCTTTCACGATGAGTATGCTTTGCCCCCTGGGGCCCAGCCTTTGGTCCAACCAGGCCAAGAGGTAACCCCCGGCCAAGTCCTAGCCTCCTTGCCCGAGATTGAGGGTGACCAGGAGAGCCTCGTCCCTGCCGGTGGCGGGGTGGTGGCCCGCGTCTCTGGCCAGGTGGTGGAGGTGGGGCCCAATCGCATAACCGTCGCCTATCAGGAGCGGGAACAACGGGAATACTTGGTGCCGCGTGCTGCCCGCCTTAAGGTGCACCCGGGCCAGTACGTTCAGGCAGGCCAACCCCTTACTGAGGGCCCCCTGAACCCCCAAGACATATTGCGCATTCTGGGCCCAGAGGCCCTTCAGTCGTACCTGGTAGAGGAGATCCAACGCGTTTACAGCTCCCAAGGAGTCTACATCCACGATAAGCACATCGAAATCATCGTCCGGCAGATGCTGCGCCGTGTGCGTGTGGACTACCCTGGCGATACCGAGTTCCTGCCTGGCCAGCTAGTAGATAGGGCCAAATTCGAGGAGGAGAACAGCCGAGTGCTAGCCGAGGGTGGGGAACCAGCTACTGCCCAGCCTGCCCTTTTGGGCATTACAAGGGCAGCCCTGTACACCGATAGCTTCCTGGCAGCTGCCTCCTTCCAGGAGACTACTCGTGTCCTCACCGAGGCGGCTATCGAGGGCAAGACGGATCCTCTGTTGGGCCTTAAAGAGAACGTCATCATTGGGCGCATGATCCCCGCCAGGGCCCCTATCGTGATAGAGGAGGAGCCCAAGGAGCGTCCTCTGCCCAAACACGAGCTAGCGCCGCTGAGAGGGTTGCCTCCTCTCTCTGAGGACGAGGGGAACGAGGGACTTTAGGGGATGGTCAGCGGCGACTCGGGCCCTCTAGCCACCGCCCTGGCCCAATTCCATGCCGCTGCCGACCGCCTAGGGTTGGACGACGATTTGCGCCAGATCTTGGCCTCATGCAAACGAGAGCTGGTGGTCCATTTCCCTGTGCGCATGGACGATGGCTCCATCCGCGTCTTTACCGGCTATAGGGTGCAGCACAATCTAGCCCGGGGCCCTGGCAAAGGCGGTATCCGCTACCATCCGGCTGTAGACTTGGACGAGGTGAAGGCCCTGGCCATGTGGATGACCTGGAAGGCAGCTGCCATGGGAATACCCTACGGGGGCGCCAAAGGGGGTGTAAGGGTAGACCCCAAGTCCCTGTCCTTGGGCGAGCTCGAGCGGCTCACCCGCCGGTATGCTACGGAGCTGGCCCCCATTGTGGGGCCTCAGGAGGATATACCCGCTCCAGATATGGGAACCGATGCCCAGGTTATGGCCTGGATTATGGATACGGTGAGCATGCATCAGGGGTATACCGTCTTGGGTGTCGTCACAGGCAAGCCGCCAGCTGTCGGAGGCACAGCTGGCCGAGTGGAGGCCACTGGGCGCGGCATCACCTACATCCTAGAAGAGGCGGTTGCCTGGTGTGGCCTGCCCAGGGACGGGCTTACGGTGGCGGTACAGGGCTTCGGCAATGTGGGCTCTATGGTTGCCATCCTCCTAAGCCAGCGCGGCTATCAGGTGGTGGCAGTGAGCGATTCTTCAGGGGGCGTATACGACGGGACAGGCCTTAACATAAAAGCGCTGGTAGAGCTAAAGCAAAAAGGTGCGCCTCTTAGCCAAGCGTCTGGAGATCATATATCTAACCAGGAGCTCTTGGAGTTGCCAGTGGACATCCTTATCCCGGCTGCCCTTGAAGGTCAGATAACTTCGCAGAACGCCTCTAGGGTGCAGGCCCGCCTAATCATAGAGGGTGCAAATGGCCCTACCACCCCAGAGGCCGATTGCATCCTCAAGGAGAATGGAGTGACGGTGGTGCCCGATATCCTGGCCAACGCCGGTGGCCTAGTTGTGTCTTACTTTGAGTGGGTGCAAGACCTTCAGTCCTTCTTCTGGGACGAGGAAGAGGTGAATGAACGCCTAAGTCATATCATGAGGCGTGCCTTCCGGGAGATAACGTCCTTGGCAGAGAGGGGCAGAATGACATTGAGGGAGGCGGCCATGGTGCTGGCTGTAAGTAGGGTGGCCGAGGCGGTACGCTTGCGGGGCCTTTACCCCTAAAGCCCCAACGCCGATTTCGCCTTTACCCACTTTCCCCACAGGTGTCCCTCATCGATCCCTGCATCTATCCCCTGCCAAGGCAGAGCGCCTCTTTCCCTGCCTGCTAGGATGGTGGAGGCCTCCAGTGAGGCCCTGCGGAAGGCCTCCTCCCAGGAAGACCAGACAAAGGCAT
>JAUQPQ010000066.1 GCA_030550295.1 Chloroflexota bacterium | reverse complement strand
CAGCGGCGTAAAGACGTTCTTCGAAGTCTACAAGTAGGGGCACAAAGTCTACCCCCTCCCGTGGTGGCCCCATGCAGGCCGTTACTAGCACCACCGTGTCGCCGTAGCGCACGGTGACGGCCCCGTTAGCCTGGAGGGCCAGGTGGCCTGTTTCTATAATGAGGTCACGTCCTCCTATCTCTCGGCGGAAGGACTGGACGGCGATGGCCTTCATCTCCCCGCCACCCCCTTATGATGCTATGGGTGCTTGGAAGGTTAAAGTTTCCACTACCTGAGGATTTTTTACCTGCGGAGTCCCAGGGAGGTGATAAGCCTCTGATATCGCTCGGGGTCTTCCCGCTCTAGGTACCTGAGCAGGCGCCGCCTACGTCCTACCAACATCATGAGGCCCCTTCGGGAGTGGAAGTCCTTTCGGTGCTCGCGCAGATGATCTGTGAGGCGGTTTATACGGGCAGTGAGAAGGGCGATTTGCACCTCAGGTGACCCCGTGTCTGTGTCGTGCAGGCGGTAGGAGGCGATAATCTGTTGACGTTTCCCCCTCTTAAGCATCTCCTGGGCTCTCTCCTCGTGGCTCAGTATAACATCCGTGCCTCCCCAGGACAACGGTTCCCCCTTTATACTGGTGCCAGGTATGCAATCATCCTTTTATCATTATGGGCCGAGTAGTTATCGTCACCGACAGCTCTGCCTGTCTACCTTCGGGGCTGGTGGAGGAGTTGGGGATAGTGGTGGTGCCTCATCGCCTCCACCTTGGGGGCCAAACTTACGAGGACGGCGTCATCGCCCCCAGTGAGTTCTACCGGCTGCTGGAGAGTGGCAGGGTTCGGGCTACTACTACTGCCCCTCCTCCGGGTGCCTTTCTGGAGGCCTTCCGACGGGCGGCTAGCCAGGGGGAGGCTGTCCTGTGCATCGTCTTCTCTTCTCGCTATAGCGTAACCCACCAGGTGGCTCAAGAAGGGGCTAGGCTCTTTCGGGAAGAGCGGCCCCAGGTTCCGGTGGAGGTGATGGACTCCCGCAACTTGGCCTTAGCCCATGGGTTTGTGGTGCTAGCGGCAGCGCGGGCGGCGGCCCGGGGAGGGGGGCTGAAAGAGTGTATGGAGGAGGCGCAGCAGGTGGCATCTCAGGCGGGGCTCGTAGGGATGGTGGACACCTTGCGTTACCTGGCCTTGGGGGGGCGGGTGCCTTGGGTGGTGCATTGGGCCACGGCCCTCCTACAGATAAAGCCCATCTTGTCTGCCCGCGGGGATGAGGTGAGGCCTGTGGAGCGGGTGCGCACCCGCCAGCGGGCATTGGAGAGGCTGGTGGCGGCCGTTAGGGAGAGGATTCCCTACTCTCAGCCCTTTCAGCTGGGGGTTATGCATGCTGCTGCCCCAGAGTTGGCCCAGCAGTTGGCCTTTCGGTTGAAGGAGCTGGAGCCGTGGGAGCTCCTGGTGGTGGAGTTCACACCGGTGATGGGGGTGCACGTGGGCCCAGGCTTTTTAGGGATCGCTTATGCAGTGATGGGCTCTGGGGAGGTGCTGGCCAGGGACGTGGCCCGTCTGGAAGGGGCGTTGGGCCCTCTTCCTCCTTCCTCTCCCCATCCGGCCCTCATAGTGCTGTGTGGCCTTCCAGGCACTGGCAAGTCTACCATTGCCCGCATGCTGGGGGATCGGGTCCCTCTGGTCGTGTTAGAGAGCGATCGTTTACGAAAGCGCCTTTTCGGTCGCCCCACCTATTCGACACAGGAGAGCCGGCGCCTCTTTCGGGCCATCCATGCCTTGGCCGATAGGCTCCTGCAGGCGGGGATACATGTGGTCATCGATGCTACTAATCTAAGGGAGGTGCACCGCCAGCCCCTATATGATGTGGCCCAAAGGCGTGGTGCCCGTCTGGTGGTGGTCCACGTAGATGCCCCCCCTGAGGTGGTGCGCCAGCGCCTGCACCGTCGGGTTCTCCATAGGCCTCCAGACGACTGGTCAGATGCTGGCCCTGGGGTGTATGAGCGGATGCAGTCGCAGGTGGAGCCCATCGGCAGGCCTCACCTGCGGGTGGACACCTCCCAAGATGTGAGCCCTGTTGTGGACGAGATAGTGCGCTCCCTGTCTCCAGGGGGATAAGCCCTGTTATAGTGAGGGGGATGAAGTCCAGACAAGTCTGGCCGCCAGTGATAGTGGTGAGGGCGAATGTGCCCTTGGACCTGCTGCCCCAGTTCTTACGGTGGTACCGGGAATCTCATCTCCCTACCGTCATGGCCATCCCTGGTATTGTGAAGGCCTTCCGTGCCCAATGTCGTCGCTATGGGATTACGTGGGCGGCCGTCTATCAGCTACGCGATGAGGGGGCATTGCAGCTGGCGCTGGAGAGTGCGCAGGCCCAAAAGGCGCGCGAGGAGTGGCAAGCCTGGCTCCCCTTCGTGGGGGAGATAAGCGTAGAGGTGCTGGCCGGGCTGGTGCCCTTACCTGCCTACCATCACTGGAATTAGCGCCCCTTGTATTGAGGCTTCCTCTTTTGGGCGAAGGCTAAGGGCCCCTCTCTGGCGTCCTCGCTGCGGAAGACCTCAGCTGCCAGTTGGGCCTCTAGGGCCAACCCCTCCTCCAAGGTCATCTGGAGGCCGCGTAGGGCCGCCTGCTTAATGGCCCGCACCGCCAAGGGGCCGCATTCTAGGATCTTCTCTGCCACTTCCTCGCAGGTAGGCATCAGTTTCTCCTTGGGCACCACCCTAGATACGAGCCCTGCCCTTAGGGCCCATTGGGCATCGAACCTCTCGCCGGTAAGGAGGAGCTCCATAGCATAGGCCAAGGGGATGGCTCTAGGTAGCCTCTGGGTGCCACCTGCCCCCGGAATGATAGCCCTCTTAGGCTCGGGGAGGCCGAAGGTGGCATGCTCGGCAGCGATGCGGATATCACAGGCTAGGGCCAGCTCTAGTCCACCAGCCAAACAGTAGCCGTTGATGGCCGCAATAATAGGCTTCCAACACTCGAAGCCCCTAGTAATGCCGCCGAAAGGAACATCGTAGCGAGGGGCCGCTCCCTTTTGGAACGCCTCGGCCATCGCTACCAGGTCGGCACCGGCCGAGAAGGCCACGTCCCCTGCCCCCGTCAGGATCGCTGCCCACACCTCGGGGTCATCGCGAAAGTCGCAGAAGGCCTCATAAAGCTCTCTGCTCGTTTCAGGGTCGATGGCGTTCCGCCTCTCAGGACGGTTGATGGTGACATAAGCGAGCCGTCCCCTCTTTTCGTATATGATGTTCAGGAACTGGGCCATGGCTCCCCTCCTCTCGGGCCCAAGTATAGGGCCTGCCCATCGCATGCGCCAGAGACTCCCCCACTTACTTGACACCATAAATTGTTGACGTTTGGTGACTTTTGTAACATACTCATCTTTGGGATGTCTTACCGACTGAGATGCACGTTTTAAGGGAGGTGATATCCTATGTACGTTGCTCCTCTGCGGTTGGGCCGAATAACGGCCTTGCTAGCGTTAGCAGCAGTGATCAGTGCTGCTGCCTACGGTTTCACTGGCACTAACACAGTACCCCCTTCCAGTGCTGGCGATGGTGCCGGCACCATTTCAGGTTACAACGTCACTAACGTCCAGTACTTCCTCAACGCTAGCAACCCCCAGGTCCTGGATCGGGTGGAGTTTGATCTCGACGCTCCTGCGGGCACGGTTACGGTACGGCTAGTGACCCCCGCCGGCACCTGGTACAGCTGCACCAATCCCAGTGGCAACCATTGGCAGTGCAACACGCCGGGTGCATCGGTCGCCGCCGCCAACGAGCTGCGGGTGGTGGCCGTCCAGTAATTGGCTCTAAGCTGGGCCTTCATCCATAGACGTCGAGGGCCTGAGGGGGTATAAGGGGGCAGGTGTATGTTATCCCTGCCCTTTAAACCATTGGTGGTGCTGGTGGTGGTGCTGGGGGCGGTCATGTTATGGTTGGTCTTTGCTCCTGCGAGGGTAGGGGGAAGCGTTAACTATGTAGTGGCGGCTGGCTCCAGCATGGCCCCCCATATCGCTGCCGGCGACCTAGTGCTGGTAAGGCAGGCAGACTCGTACCGGCCGGGCGATGTGGTGGCCTACCACAACCGGGAGCTGGGCAGGGTGGTCCTCCACCGCATCGTGAGCCTAGAGGGGGGGCGTTACGTAATGAAGGGCGATGTTAACTCGTGGGTCGACTCCTACCAGCCGGGAGATGAGGACATCTTGGGCCGTATGTGGATCCGCATTCCCCGTCTAGGGAAGGTTCTGGAATGGATCCGCAAGCCTGAGCATGCGGCTGTGGTGGCTGGCAGTGTGGCTGCGGCCTCGGGCCTGGCTGGGGCTGGCCAGGCGTCGCGAAAGCGGCGACAAGGAGGCGGCTCACTGCCTCCCGCCTCGGTAGGTATGTGGGTAGCGGTGATCTCGTTGGCGGTGGTAGCTGCTTTTGTCGCTTTGGCAGCTGTCGCTTTCAGCCGTGATGAGATGCGCACGGTAGAAGACCATATACCCTTGCGCCACGAGGGGAGCTTTAGCTACTCTGCCCCTGCTGCCCCTTCACCCGCTTACGACGGGCCAGCTGCCGTCGCTGGCGACCCCATTATGTTGGCCTTGGCGCGCCGCATGAACGTGGGGTTTACGTACCAATTGCTTGTAGACATCCCCCATCAGACGCAGGGGAGGGCGCGCCTTCTGGCAAGGGTGGGAGACTTCACCCCAGGAGGATGGAAGCGCACCCTGGAGCTTACCCCCTGGCAGGAGTTCCAGGGCGATGAGGTCAGGCTCTTGGGCGTCTTGGACTTGGGCCAGGTGCTGGAACTGGTGCGACAGGTGGAGCAGGTGACGGGTGTGACAGCCTCCACCTACCGGGTCTCGTTGCTCCCTGTAGTGGAGGTAGCCGTGGAGGCCCAGGGCGGCTCTGTGACAAGCACCTTCTCGCCCTCCCTGGACTTCCGCCTAGACCAGAAACAGATGGTGATGGCTTCCCCGGAACCGAGTCCTGTGCAGGGGGCACCCTCTGACCCCCTACGCCCTCGTAGCGAGGGAGAGATAAAGGTATTGCGCCAAGACGATAACACCCTGTCTGGTCTGGGCATTAAGGCACCAGTAAAAGTGATCCGCCGCGCCTCAGTGGTCGGTGGGTTGGTGGGGATGGTGGGGGCCCTGCTAGGTGGCGCCACGGTGGCCATGGGGCTCTGGGGAGAAGAAGGGAGGCGCATAAGATCCCTCTACGGACCTCTCCTGGTACCTGCCCTGCGGGCCCAGCTCCCCGAGGGCCCCAAGGTATGGGTCAAGGATGTGGACGCCCTGGCCCGCTTGGCCCAGACCCATAGCCTACTCATCGTGGATGAGGAAGGGCCTGATGGGCACCGTTACCTAGTGCACCTGGAAGGGGTAACCTACCTATACCAGCCAGGCGGGCCACCCCCTGAGCCATCTCCTGCCCCCGCCGCCAATGAGTTAGCCCACCTGAGGCAAGACCTGGCCGACCTGCGCCAAGAGCTGGCATATCTAACACGAGAGCTCTCCCAGCTGGCCTATGGGGCGCGCTCTGAAAATGGAGATGCTCTAGAGAGTCTCAAGGCCGAGAAGATGGCAGCCATGAAACAGGAAGTCCAGGAAAGGGAGAGGCGGCTACAAAAGCGGGCCCGTCGCCGCTCTTTCTTAGACCAGCTCCTAGGTGGACGATGAGGACACTTCTGCGCTTAGCCCTAGCCTTCGCCCTGGTAATGGGAGCGGTGGCGATTTCCACCACCGCCTTCACCGCCACTAATACCGTCCCCAAGACCTTCATGATGAACAAGCAGATCAGGAACTACTCAGGCAACGACCCTCTCAAGGCCCAGGACTTCGCCCCACCTGAATGCAATTCTATCCGCGCCTCTTTGCAGCGCATCGTCTACATAGGCGGTACCCCTGGGAGTCCCAGTAACCAGAGCGAGCTTATCCTGGGGACGGCGGCCAATAACACGATCAATGCCCTGGGTGGTGCCGATTGCGTCCTGGGCGGGGCCGGAAACGATACCCTGGGTGGGGCGGCCGGAAATGACGTCCTCATAGGTGGGCCAGGGACCGATAGCGTAGCGGGAGGGACAGGCACCGACGTCTGCTACGGTGAGATCCACCAGGGGGGCTGCGAGACGTTCATTAGCCCCGGTTAGGCGGCGGCCAGGGAGAGGGCCACCAGACCTGGCATTAGCACAATAGTTAGGCCCAGGAAGGTTAAGGCGACCCTGTCCTCAAGGGCCTCTTTAAGTTCTGGCGTAAGCACCCCTTCCCGCCTAGACTGGATTGCTGCCACCCGCAGACGTCTTAGCCCTAGACCTATCAGGGGTAGAAACACCAGCAGCACCACCAGATATAACAGCCCTAGGGCCATCAGCACCGGGTCACCAAACACCTCTTTCCCCCGGGCCGCCCAATAGAGGAGGCCGGTGGTGCCCGTTACTATCGCCCCCGGCAAAAGGAGGAGCCCCTGGTAGTGGGACGCCTCCTCCACCGCCAACACTTGGATCGATAGGTCATCTACGCTATACGCTCGTGCCAGAGGGACTAGGACCCCTACTAGCCCCCCCGCCATCCATAAGGCGGCTGTGACGTGGAAGAAGAGGGCCACCTTCTCGGCCACGTCTTCTAGGTGTAAGGGGAGGCGAAGGCTGGCCGTTGACAGGCCAGGGCAGCCCTTACTAGGCCTAAGAACAGGGGATGAGGCCTACCAGGCCGAGAGCGGAACTCGGGATGGAACTGGCAGCCGATCATGAAGGGGTGATCGCGAACCTCGCATATCTCCACCAGGGTGCCCTCAGGGGAGGTGCCCGAGGCTACAAGCCCTGCCCTCTCTAGGGCCTCCCGGTACTGGATGTTGAACTCGTAGCGGTGCCTGTGTCTCTCCCAGATCGTCTCCGTGCCGTAGAGATGATGGGCCTGGGTGCCAGGGCGCAGGGAACAAGGGTAAGACCCCAAACGCATAGTCCCTCCCTTGTCCACTATCCCCAGCTGCTCCTCCATAAGGCAGATGACGGGATATGGAGTGTGGGGGTCGAACTCGGTGGAGTGGGCCCCGCGCCAGCCCAAGACGTGGCGAGCATACTCTATGACCATCACTTGCATCCCCAAACAGAGGCCCAGGTAAGGTATGCCCCGCTCCCTAGCATAGCGGGCGGCCACTACCTTCCCTTCTATCCCCCTCTCGCCAAAGCCCCCAGGAACGATAACCCCATGTACCCCTTCCAGCATGTCCAGACGTCCTTCCTCCAACAGCTGGGAATGGACCCAGCGTATGCGCACCCCTACCCCATGGGCCACCCCAGCGTGGATGAGGGCCTCCTTCACCGATAGGTAGGCATCGGGCAGCTCCACATACTTGCCCACTAGGGCGATCTCTACCTGCCCACGCGGAGTGCGCAGCTGCTCCACCCAACGACGCCAGTCGGCCAGGTCGCCTTCACTTGTGGGGAGGTCTAGGCGGTGCAAAATGTAGTTAGTGAGGCCCGCCTCCTCCAACACCAAGGGCACATCATAGATGGTAGGCATGGTCAGAAGGGGCACTACTGCCTCCTTGGGCACGTCACAAAATAGGGATACTTTCTCCCGCAGCTCTTCCCCTACGGCCAAATCGCTGCGGCATATTATGACGTCGGGCTGAATGCCCAGACTGCGTAGCTCCCGTACGCTGTGCTGGGTGGGCTTCGTCTTCAGCTCGCCCGTGGTGGATAAGTAGGGCAGAAAGGTGACGTGTACTGAGAGGGTGTCAGATCGTTCCTCCTCATTCCGCATCTGGCGTATCGCCTCCAGGAAGGGCTGACCCTCAATATCTCCCACTGTCCCCCCTACCTCCACCACCACTATCTGGGCCTGAGCCGCCTCCCCCACCATCCTGATGCGGGCCTTGATCTCGTTGGTGACGTGGGGGATCGCTTGGATGGTGCGCCCTAGGTAGTCCCCCCTCCTCTCCTTGGCGATGACCGTCTGATATATCTGGCCAGCAGTGATCGAGGATAGGCCAGTAAGGTCCTGGTCTAAGAACCGCTCGTAATGCCCTAAGTCCAGGTCTGTTTCGGCCCCATCAGCGGTCACGAACACCTCGCCGTGCTGGTAAGGGGACATGGTGCCAGGGTCCACATTTAAGTAGGGGTCCAACTTCTGTAGGACTACGGAGAGGCCACGGGACTTTAGGAGGCGGCCCAGAGCGGCGGTGACGATCCCCTTACCTACTGAGCTTACTACCCCTCCGGTGACAAATATGTATTTCCTGCCCATAAAATAAGAGCCCCAAAGGGGCCTTCCCGCCCTGCGCCCATGTTACCCCACTGAAAAATCCATGTCAAGGGGTGAAGAGGCAAAGGAACACGCGCCTTATCCATATTCTCTCCACAACCTGCACCCTATGATATGTAATGGGGGTGGTGCAGGTGCCCCGGGTCATCGCCGACATCCCTTTGGAGGATATAGCCCCTAGGCGGGTGAGCAAGGCGAAGGTGGCAGAGTTCGTGCGCCTGATGCAGGAAGGAAGGATATTCCCTCCTGTAAAGCTGGCCTCATTGCCCAAGGGCTCCCCCTTCCGATGGCGCATCTCTGATGGGGGCCACCGGGTAGCAGCGGCCAGGGCCCTTGGACGCAAGACCATTAAGGCGAAGGTGTGGCTGCCCGATGACTAGAAGCTTGATTGACCTCTCCCCTGGCAGTTGCTATACTGCCCCTAGGGGAGGCCCATAGGAGGTTGTTGAGCTATGACTCAGGAGCAGAAGGGAAAGGGAGCCTGGGGTCGTTTATTGGGTCTGGTGGCTGCTTTAGGGGCGGTAGTGGCTGCCCTTGCCTTCTGGCGCCGCCGTCAGGCCGGTCAACGTTAAGGGCCGAGCTGACTAGCCCATGGAGATCTACTGGCTGGGGCACTCTTGCTTCTGGCTTAAGGGACGTCAAGCCTCTATCATCACCGATCCTTTCCCTCCTTCCTTGGGCTACCAGATAGGGCGCCCTTCTGCCCATATCGTCACCGTCAGCCATCACCATGATGACCACAACTACGTAAAGGGAGTAAGTGGTTCCCCCCGCATCCTGGATGCCCCAGGGGAATACGAGATAAATGGCGTCTACATAACAGCTGTACCCACTTATCACGATGGTCGGAAGGGGGCGGTACGGGGGCCTAATCTGGCCTTCGTCTTTGAGATGGAGGGTCTACTCCTCTGCCACCTGGGCGACTTGGGACATGTCC
>JAUQPQ010000065.1 GCA_030550295.1 Chloroflexota bacterium | reverse complement strand
GCCTATATATATCCCTCTCGGCAGTTCTTCCATCAGCTGCGCACAAGGGAATGGTTCGACCAGCTTAGGCAGGCTACATCACAGCTCCCCTATCGACTTCCTATAAGGAAAGGGTTCCGTGCCACCACTTCTTTAGCTAGGCTCCAGGAGGGATACGTAGGGCTATTTGATGTGGGGCCCAAAGGCCCTCCTTTCCCCCTATACAGCGGCCACCACTTCCGCGACCGGATGCAGGTGATGGAGGAACTGGTACGCTTCTACAGTTTCTTCGGCCTGCGCCTTGCCCCAGGCCACATGCCTGACCATCTGACCATCCTGCTCGAGTTCATGGGGCGGCTGGCCGCCTCTGAACTGCACCCACAAACGGAGATAGGCTCTTATTGGCGGGCCCAAAGGGACTTCCTGGAGCGACACCTCCTCTCCTGGGTACCGAGGCTTGCCCAGCAAGTTGCCCAACATAAGGCGCCCCTTTTCTATAAGGCCCTTTGCCTTTTTACCTGGCGCTTCCTCGATGCCGACTATCGCTACCTCTGCCAACTTTTGAATACAGAGGGGGGAGAGATATGACCCTCTTCATGCTACCCACTACTTTCCAAGATGAGCTCTTGGACGATCTGCCCACGGGGCCTCAATGGGCCATTTACGGGTCTTTACCCCACCTCACAGGTCTACGCCCTGCCCAGTGGCTTCCTCAGCCTTCCCACCAAAAGCTGGCAACCCATATAGAGGCGGCCAGGAGGCGGGGGATTACCTTCTATTATGCCCTTAACTACACTTGTTTCGGCGGACAGGAGTTCACTGCCCAGTGGCAGCGGTGGGCAGTAGAGATGCTCGCCTGGCTGGAAAGCATAGGCGCCGAAGGAGTTATCGTCGCCTCCCCCTACCTGGCCGAGCTGGTGAAGAGGAGGTCATCCCTTCGGGTCCACATATCCTTGGGCGCCCAAGTGGACAGCGTACCCAAGGTGCTCTTTTGGCAGGAGCTGGGCGCCGATGGCATCTACCTGGACGACTCCTTCAACAGGGACTTCGAGGCCCTTATGGCAGTACGGGAGAAGGCGAGTTGCCAGCTCTTCCTTTCCGTCAACGTGGGCTGCCTCCTTCATTGCCCCCTCCGCATTAATCATGGGACCTATCTCAGCCATGCCCATGAATGCCCTAAGGGCGGATACGTGGACTACTCCCTCCTTCGGTGCTCCTTAGCTAGGGTGAAGGGTCGTGCCCAGCTCCTCAAACTGCCCTGGATCAGGCCAGAGGATGTGAGTTTCTATGAAAAGTTGGGCTTTAACGCTTTCAAGATCTGGGGCAGGACCCAGGACTACCACTGGCTGCTGCGGGTAGCCACTGCCTATGCCTCTCGCTCCTACGAAGGTGACCTGAACGACCTTCTAGACCCCGTCGACAACGTGATCCCCTTTGGGCCTTTGCCGTATAGGGTCCGTAATTCGTTACTTGACGGTTTCGTCCAGGGGCTTAAGGGGAGGCCATGTAGGCTAGGATGCCTATCTTGCCGTTACTGTGACCTGTGGGCCCAAAGAGCAGTAGAAGAGATCGCCCCGCCACAGAACTATGAGCGCCCAGTCAGCACTATACTTGAGCGCATAACTAGCGGTTGCTTCCGGGCACCAATCGCCTCCCCCTCACGAACCCGAAGCCCTTACCCTGTGTGGGAGCAAATATAAGAAGCCATTAGCATCGCTCTGGGCCAGGCGATGAGTCCGGATCCATTCCCCTCGTACCCTTTCCCCCCATGCCTCCTCAGGCAAGGCCCCGGAGGCCACCATAGGCGACTTGACCCCCATCTCCCCATACTCCAAGGCCTCCCAAGAGAGGTCCAGGGGCTCTCCCGTTTCAGGGTTTAGGGGCCACAGGTCTACGTTGGTGATGGGCAGGCCGATGGAATCCTCCAGAAACCAACCAGGGTGATGGGCTACCGCCGGCCCTATCTCAGGTAAGCCGAACACTAGAAGGGCAAGGCTCGGATAGAGGAGGTTTGCCAGGCGCCGGAATTGCCTAGGAGGGGGAGGCTCCCTCACCGATAGATATACGGCCCCTATCCTGCCCCGAGGCAGGCCTTCAGCCAGATATTGCGCCCAGTCCCACCGCACCACTGAGTAATAGGCCTCCATCTCCCTAAGCATTTCTAGCCTGCCATTAGCGACATCGGCCTGAAGAATCTGGCTAGCGCGGAAGAGGGCAGACAGAAGGGTGCACAGGCCTTCCCACGTGCCCAACGGCTCCACCTGCAGGACTACGCCTTTCACGTCCAGATAGGCAGACCACGATACGGCCATGGCCAGAAGGGCCCGAGAGCTGAAACGGAATAAAGCCCCACCCTCTCCCGCCAAGTAGAGGAAGGCTTCCCCTGGGCGGCGCTGGGCCCTACCTTCAGGACGTAGTTGGTCTACCAGGACACAGGCAGACTGCCAAGGCTCAAGGAGGGGCACCCAAGCCCCCTCCTCTACTAAGACCACATCCGGCTGAAAACGCTGGAGGGAGCGCTGGACATCGCTGGGAGGCAAAGAGGGGTCTACAGGGTAAACATGGCAACGGGCCCATAAGGCGGCCAGCAACCACAGGGCCTCCTCCATTCGGCTGGACAGGACTAGGGCCAGCCTCTGGCCCTCCCCCAGAAGGGAGGGGACAAGGGCTGCCCTGGCCTCTACCTCACTTGTCAGCTCCCCATACGTTAGGGCGCGATCTCCTTCCCGCAGGGCCACGCTCTTGCCAGCCCGAGAAAGGGGCCGCCGCACAAAGGCCTCTTCCGGAGGGATGACCGGCGGGGCCAAATACCTCATAACCCCTTGTGGCCAGTAAGGTTCTACGCCGATGGCCCCCTTAGACATTCCGAAGCTCCTCCTCTTCTATTACAGGCGTCCCCTTCCAGCGTGCCGGTAAGGCCTGGGCCCAGTATATTTTCACTTCCAGTCCCAGTTCTCGCCCTATGACCTCCTTTATCCTTTGCTCCAAAGCAGATACGTTTGCCCCGGGCGGCCTTTCCATCAACACCTCCAGGTACGGAAGCGGCACCCGCCGCCGCACCACTGCCCCTGAAACTGCTACCAGCTCTTGAACCTCGTCCAGACATGTACGTACATCATAGGGCAACAAGGTGAGATGACCAACCTGCACTTGGTCCTCTATGCGGCCGTATACCTCTATCAAGGGCCAAGGCAGGCCACAGGGGCAAGGTTCAGGCAAAAGCTCGCCGATGTCGCCTGGTGCGAAACGTATGTAAAGGGAACCCTGAGGTATTAGGACGGTGCTCACTATTAGGCCCCTCTTCCCTGGGGGCAAAGGGGTTCCAGATTGGGGATCCACCACCTCCACATAGGCCGATTCAAGCATTAGATGA
Organism: Chloroflexota bacterium; assembly: GCA_030550295.1. Classification (GTDB taxonomy): domain Bacteria; phylum Chloroflexota; class Dehalococcoidia; order SM23-28-2; family HRBIN24; genus JAVVHA01. The sequence continues at coordinate 5,832 of JAUQPQ010000065.1, read as the reverse complement.
TGGCCCAGCCGCTCACGACAGCCGTTGCTTACCACTGCCTCCGCATGACCGTAGCCTTCAAGCAGTTTACCCTCTCCTACCACCTTGTCCAGCTCCTGCCAAGCTTTAAGGGTCATGCCAGCCCCCGTAACCCCTAAGGTGCGGAAGCTGGAGAAGGCCTCTTTGGGGTCAACGCCCCTCAGCCGACATTCGGCCAGGAGGGCATAGAGCATGGGTAGGAACATGTTAACGAAGTGGGGCCTTTGATCGAGGATGGTATCTAGAAGGGGGCCGGCATATAAGGGCAAATGGGTCCCCCAAGGTACAATTACGGCCTCACACGGGATTATAAGCTCGAACACCATACGGTCTAACAGGGATACCAGGTGCCAGCTAGGGGCTACGATGAGGGCCTTCATTCCTGGCCGCAGTCCCATGTGCCAGTAGGCGCGGGCACAGGCCAGGGAACGGCGCCACATCTTGGACCACGGCTCCCACAGGAGGGCTGTGCCTACAGTGCCAGAGCTGAGCAAGAACACGGAAGGTTCCTGCCGCGCCCACCACTCCATGCCAAAGAAGGGGGCTTCCCCCTGGGCCTGGAGGGCCAACACCTCGGCCTTAGTAAGGAGGGGTAGACGTGCCAGGTCGGAGGGGGTACGAATGTCGTCGGGCGTAATATCGGCCGCCTCAAAACGCTTACGGTAGAAGGGAAGGCGCTGGTAGGCGTGCCCCAACACCCTTTTTAGGCGACGCCACGCCATTGCCCACAGCCTCTCAGTAGGCCAAAGGTCTTTCTCGTCAAAGGGTTCAGCCACTGCCATCTGGGGGCCCTCTAGGGTAGGAGAGCTAGCCGGATATGGCGAGGCCCCTGCCTACACATCCCCTTTACTATCCTCAAGGGCAAGCTACTCACATAGGATCTGTCTGGGGAGAAACGTGGGGCCGTTGCAAGGCAACCCCTATCTTCCCACACCCGATAGATGTCCGTCCAAACATGAAAGGCCCGACAACGAGAACATTGCTGGGCCATAAAGAGGGCAGCATCCAAGCGCACCAGCCCTAGCACTTCCCCACCAGAGGCCTGAGCGAGCCGGTCCAGATCGGCAGCCGAGGGCACCGCTTCCTCTGCCCCCACCACCCACGTGCGCACACATAAGCGTGTTTCTTGCAGCGCCTGTAAGAGGGGAGGCACCAGGTCACCACGCAGATAGACGACGCGGGGCTGTAAAACTTCAATCATCCTAATAGCCCTAGGGATGACAGTGCCCACGCCATCATTGCATACGGGAATGCAGCCCACCATCTCCGCAGCTCCTCGGCGCAAGAAGGGGCAATACATTGACGAAGCGAGGTAGCTAAGGGGGCTGCATCCAAAGTCCATGATCATGACCCGGTCTCCCCTCTCAAGGCCAGCAAGCCGCCAACAACGGGCTAGGGCCAAGGCATAGCCCCCTAGCTCCTTAGGCCCCAACCTCTGGTAGCGGGAGCCATCAGGTAGAGCTCTTTCCAGCTGGACAACCAGCTCCATAGCTCAGAACAGGCCTCCCAAAGGTGCTACCATCCCCCCAACCGCAGCCCCAATCCCCAAGATAAGGATAGTCAGGCGCGTCCTGTATATCCATAGGGCGGCCGTATCCCTCCTCATCCTTAGGAGGCCAAGCTCCCGTGCCCCAGGGTTCGCCTCCGGTCTAAGCCTATGGAGAACGATGGGGCGCAGATAGAAGGCCAGAAAAAGGTATACTAAAAAGGCCAAAAACCAACATGAGTACATAATGGTGATGGCCCTCCCATACCTAGAAGAGTAGAAGTTGATATCGCCCAAAATGCCCAAGCCATCGTACATGAGATAAAGGCGGAGAAGGCCTGTAACGCCTAAAAGCGTTAGTGCCCCTCCGAAGAGGTAGACCGACAAGTTTCCCAACCGCTGCTCCACCACTGCTGCCTGTGGAGGAGGGATACGGCGTAGGGTGGGACGTACCAAGAAGTAACTAAAGAACTCGCCCCCTATGAAGATAACGAAGCTGGCGATGTGGATAGCACGCAGAAGCTTCAGCCAATCGGACTCCGTCATGGAGGCACCTTGCGCACATCTACCCTGGTGTCGCGGTCATTGCCACCCGGGGCACCCGAGGGCCCTTCCATGGCGACGTTGGGATAATCCGTCCCGGTAGCTGGCGCGTACTCTACGGGGTTGAAGGGGTTAGGCATTACCTGCTGGAAATGGCGCCAGCCTGGGAACTGGTATGCCGTCCATTGATGATAGATGAGGGCCACCCCTGGAGGGACCCTTGGAGCCACCACTGCCCGCGCCTGGAAACTCCCCACATCGTTGAAGGCCTCCACTAAGTCCCCGTCCTCGATGCCGCGGGCCTGGGCATCGACAGGGCTAAGCCATAAAAGGGGTTCCCCCCGCTGTAGCTGCAGGAGGAGCGCATCATCAGCCCATACTGAGTTGATGCTCCAACGGGAATGGCCTCCCAACAGCTGTATCGGGTAGTCGCCACCAGCCTTTATAGGTTCTTTAAAGCAGGCGAACCCCTCCCCCAGCTCAAGGTACCAAGGGTGATCGATGTAGAACTGGATCCGTCCTGTAGCCGTCTCGTAGGGCACCTTGTCTCTCACGTGACGGGTGAGAGGCACGATAGGCTCCCCTAAGGAAACGTCGCCAGCCAAGGTGGTAAGGAGACCAGGCTCAGTAAAGCGTACGTGCCCTCTACGCTCCACCTCCTCCCACTCCACCAACTCGAGGTTGGTGGAGGAGAGATAAGCATCACGGGTGAGGGCCTCCTCGTCCTCCTCCGTGTAGATGTCAGCCCCGGTGAGGGCAGTATCTAAGGAACCTATGGGTATCTCCTCCCCTGTATCAGGATCGCGGACGGACACGATGCCTCGCTGACGCGCCTTCTCCGCCAGTCGGCGTACCAGCATGACGATGATCCACCAATCGCTCTTGCTCTCGTAGAGGGGTTCTACCGCCTTGAAGCTGAAGTGGAAGGCATTGAAGTTGAAGACGCCAAAGGTGGCATCGTAAGTGTGCTCATAGAACCCGCAGGCAGGAAGGACGTAGTCTGAATAGAGGGCGGAGCCGTTCCAACGGAAATCGATAGTAACCAGGAGCTGAAGCTTTGGGAAGAGCTCCTTCACTAGGTACTGGTTAGCCCGCACCCTCCGCACCACATCTCCTCCCCAAACGAAAAGGGCTCTGGGCTCTTTGCCTGGGGGAGGCCAAACCTTTTTGGCAGTGTGGGCCTGATTGCGCTCTAGCCCCTCCCGCAAATATTCCTCTAGGGGACGTTTCAGATGAGGGTCCCAGGAGTTGTAGCGCTTGCTCAGCTCTAGCTGGCCGGCATGGAAGAACCAAAGGAAGGGCGTAGGGTACATGCTGAACTCGCTTTGGGGATTCTCCCGCGCCAGCTCCCGCAGGATACGGTAGTCATCAAAGCCGCGTTCCCGCCAGTAGGGGTAATTAGGGTGGTTTACCAGCCTGGGGACTAGGTCATGGGCAGGCCTTTGCCAGGTACCTACTGCCCTATCGGGTATGAATGGCATCTGCATGGCCCCATATGATGCCCCCTTGCGCCCCAGATGTCCGCACAGGGCCCAGAGGTAGATGATGGCGCGCTCCATGAGGTTTCCGTGGTAGTACTTATTGATATTGAAGGTGGCTATGTTGATGACCCCTTGGGCAGTGGCGAACTCCCTGGCCAGGCGCCGGATCGTCTGGGCTGGGACGCCACACATGGCTGAGGCCCGCTCCGGCCTATAGTTCTGGTCTAGCATCTCCTTGAGGAGGGAGAAGACAGGACGCACCTTCACCCGCCCTGCCAGGGTCTCAACTTCGTATTCTCCCTCCAGGGCAGGGTCTATACCTCCCAGGTCTAGCGTTTTGTAGGGGGCGGGGGCTATGCGCCCTGAGGCCTGATCGTATACAAAATAGATGTAATCGGCCCCGCCACGCCTCACATCTCTCTCCCGCAAAAACCTCCCGTTATCGGTGCGCACCAGGAGGGGTAGGTCAGTCTGCTCCTGGACGAAGGCCTTGTTGTAGAGCCCCTCCTCGATGATGACTTGGGCCATGCCCAGGGCCAGGGCCGCATCAGTGCCCGGACGCACCGGGACCCACTCGTCGGCGCAGAGGGCGCTGGCGCTATAATCGGGGCAGATGACTACTACTTTGGCCCCGTTGTAGCGCCCTTCAGTGATGTAGTGGTAGTTGGTGATCTGGCTATAGGCTGGATTACCCCCCCATACCATGATGAGGTCTGTGTACATGGCGTTATCATCGGAGTGGCCAAAGCCTGAGTTGCCGAATGTCTCTAAAGCCCCTTGGTGCTCATCACCCAGCTCGATGTTGATGCTGGAGGCAGGGAAGCCGCACAGGGACCAGCCCGCCCGCGAGCCGTGGCCTTGGATGCCTCCATCGCGAAAGATCGTCTTGGGGCCGTCAGTGAGGATGATGTCCAACAGCTTTTCCGCTATCTCGTCTAGGGCTTGGTCCCAGGAGATACGTTGCCATCGCCCCTCTCCACGTTCGCCAGTGCGCTTATACGGGTGCTTAATGCGAGTAGGATCATACATGCGCTGGGCAAAAGCCACCCCCTTGTTACATCCCCTAGGGTTCAGGTCGGGGCACCTGGGATCGTTGGGGGGTGGGTAGTTAGCTGCCTGCTCTTCCCGCAGCACTACCCCCTTCCATACGAAGGCGTTGAAGGCGCACACCCAATTGAAAGCGCAGTCTATAGGGTGGGTCACCTTCACCACCCGATCCCAGCGGATGGGCCGGCGGCGCATCTCCCACACGTCGAAGTGGTCGATTTGGGAAAGCTCCTGGGGGGCCTCCAGATGGACTAAATGGAGGGAGAGCTTCATCTGGCTACTCCTAGCAGGTTATCGAGGTAGCGCAGGTCCTGGGAACAGGTATCGCGGGCAAGGGAGGCCACTGCCGAATAAAAGGGGACGTTCATACCAGCCAGATGCGAGGCTAAGGCCTGCACAAACTCCATCAGGTGGAAACGGAGGAACTCCCTTTGGGCCAATCGATAGGGACGAGGATCACCATTGGCCTCTAGGGCCGATGCCTCCTGGAAGGTGAGGAAGTGCATAAATTCCAGCTCAGTGGCTAGGAAGTCGGGGCGCTCCCGTTTCCCGTCTTCTTGAACGGGCTCCAGCTGGAACCAATCGTAAAAGCGCAGTGCGTCCTCCATCACCTTGAGGCGTCCGCCGCCATATTCCCCTTCATAGATAAAGCACGGGGCGCCGTAATGCCCTCCCACCTCGAAGGCATGGACGTAGTCCTCGGCCCTGGGGGGATATAGAGAGGGGAACTGTACCGTATAGGGCAAATGGGCCATAGCCCCTTGGGCCAAGGAGTAGAGCTGGGCCCACGACTCGTCTTCTGGGTAGCGAAAGGCACCAGCTAAGAAGGCATAAAGGATGCTCCTTGCCCCTGCCTTTAACGCCTCTGGCCTTTTTATCTCCAGCTGCGTCATTATGGCACTGCTCCCCCTGGGTCTTTAGCGAAAGGTCCCAAAAGTTCCTGGAAGCGGAAGGAAATAAGTATGTCCATAAGCTCTGAAGGCTCCTTGGGGCGTTGGCGCCTCTTCTCCAACTCCGCCTTAAGGGTGGCCAAGGCCTCCTCCACCTGGGGGCCGAATAGCTGACGCAAGTAGTCCAGGGGAATGCGATGGCCATCCCACCGAGGTGCCCCGTCCTCATCGAAGGGAGGCGGCGCAAGGGGGGGCACGTAGTAGACGTTGGGGTGAGTGCCAAATTCAGGGTGAAGCGGCAAGGCCACCTGCCATTTGCGCACTAGCTTATATACGGCCCCCTCCTCGTCGTCCAAGAAGCCTACCC
>JAUQPQ010000064.1 GCA_030550295.1 Chloroflexota bacterium | reverse complement strand
AAGCTAGTCATCCTGTGCGAAGAATGTGCTCGCCAAGTAAGGCTACGAGGCCGCAAGATGGACGAGTACAACATGATGGTGGCCCTGTTGGAGGAATGCCGCCGCCAACTGGAAGAATGCCTCGACTACTTGGCCGACTATTGGCGGGAGGACCTAGACCTAGACCCTCAAGACATGGACAAACGTCTAGAGGAGGTGGATCCAGAGCTGTTCCAGGAGGAAGATGCCTGGCGTCGCTATCTAGAAGAGCAGTATCTAAAGATCCATCGGTGGTTCCGTCAGAACGGCTACCGCATCCCTAACCCTGGGTGGCGTTCCCAATATGCAGAAGAGATTATCGCCTTGGGATATCCCACCCTACTGGGAGACTAAGCCTTTCCTAACTGTTCTACAGTTGCGCCTTACAATAGAAAAGATGGAGACAGAAGAGCGTAGTCCAGAGCTGAGCCGCCTATGCCCCAAGTACGAGAAGGCGGCGCGAATGCTGGCCAAACCCTGGACGCCCCTTATAGTCAAGGCCCTACTCCCGGGCCCTAAACGCTTCACCGAGATCCGTGATTACGTGGGCAGCATCAGCGACCGTCTCCTTTCGCAGCGCCTGAAGGAACTGGATACCTGGGGCATCGTCACCAAGAAGGTTCTGCGTACTACTCCGTTAATAGCCTGCTACGAGCTGACTAGCAAAGGTAAGGAGCTCCAGAAGGTAATAGAGGCCCTGCAAGAATGGGCCGACAAATGGGCCGATACCTGCTAGTCCTTTACGGCCTTCACCTTTCCTAAGCGAGCGAGGGCTTCCTGGACCTGACGTAGAAGCTCTTCAATGCCCCATCCCCTGAGGGCGGAAATGAGCACGGCCTGGGGATGCCATTGCCTTAGGTAAGAAAGAACGTAGGCTAGCTCCCCCTCGTCGGGAGGCGAGCGGCCATCAGCCTTCTGCAGGCAGTCTATCTTGTTGAATACCGCGATGCGGGGTTTATCTGCCAGCCCCAACTGGGCCAGGGTACGCTCCACCGTTTCCGCCTGCTCGGCAGCGTTAGGGTGTGTTATGTCTATAACATGCAGTAGGAGGTCGGCCTCCTGGAGCTCTTCCAAGGTGGCCCGGAAGGCGGCGACCAACTGGGGTGGCAGCTTGTTGATGAATCCCACTGTATCGGTGAGGAGGAAATAGCCTCCACCGGGCAAGGGGACACGGCGGGTGACGGGGTCTAGGGTAGCGAATAGCTTGTTGGCCACAAGGACTTCTGCCCCAGAAAGGGCGCGCATAAGAGTGCTCTTGCCAGCGTTGGTGTAGCCGACCAAGGAGACCACAGGTACACCCTGCTCGGCCCTGTGTCTGCGATATAGTGCACGGTGCCTTCGTACCTCTTCTAGCTCCCGACGCAGCTGCTGGATGCGTCGCTTCACCAGACGCCTGTCCATTTCCAGCTGGGTTTCACCAGGGCCCCTGGTGCCTATGCCTCCCCCCAAACGCTCCAAGTGGGGCCACTGGCCTCTTAGCCTGGGGAGGAGGTACTCATGTTGGGCCAATTCTACCTGCAGGCGCCCCTCTCGCGTGTGGGCATGCTGGGCAAATATATCAAGAATAAGGGCTGTGCGGTCGATGACCTTTACGTTCAGGGCGCGTTCCAAATTCCGTTGCTGGGTGGGCGATAGCTCGTCATCGAATATGACCATGGTGTAGTTGAGGGAAGGACGTAGGGAGGCGATCTCTTGAACTTTGCCGGGCCCAATATAGTAAGCGGCGTTGGGCCACTCCAACCTTTGGACGACACGGCCTACCACCTCTGCCCCTGCCGTCTGGGCCAACAGGGAGAGCTCATCCAGGGAGCTTTCCAGGTCTAGTAAGCCGTTAACCTGTCCTTTAAGGGCTACCCCAACTAGGAGTGCCCGTTCGGCAGGTGGAAGTGTGGGGTAAGTCCTTCTGGTGATGGCCTTTTGCTTACCTCCCCATCTATAGTATAGCGGCCAACCAGACAGGCACTCCTATACCTTCCCGCTCCTCCTGAAGGACTGCAAGCGACGCAATCCTTCCTGGAAGTCCTCTTCTGGCACGGTAAGGGAGAGGCGGATGTAGCCCTCTCCGCTGGGGCCGTAGCCACTTCCTGGGGTAACCACAACGGCTACTTCGTCCAAGAGGCGCTGGGTGAAGCTAAGGGAGGTGTCACCCTCTGGCACCCTGGCCCATATGTAGAGGGATGCCAGGGGAGGCTGCACTCTTAGACCTAGGTCACGTAGCGTCTGCACTAAGAGATCGCGGCGGCGCTGGTAGACGGCATTGTGCTGGGCGATGCATTCCTGTGGCCCCTCAAGGGCAGCGATGGCCATAAGCTGGATGGCCTGTGGAATTCCAGAGTCCAAATTGGACTTCACGTCCCTCAGGGCGCGGATCAGGCGGGCGTTCCCCACTGCCATACCTATACGCCATCCCGTCATGTTGTAGGACTTGGAGAAAGAGTGGAACTCTACGCCCACTTCTTTCGCCCCTGGCACCTGCAGGAAGCTAGGGGCCTCATAGCCGTCAAAGGTGACTTCCGTGTAGGGGGCATCATGACATACAACGAGGTCGTTCTGCTGGGCAAAGTGCACTACCTGTTCAAAGAACTTAAGGTCCGCTACTGCCCCTGTGGGGTTATTGGGGTAGTTAATCCATAGGACCTTCGCCCTGGCAAGGACCTGGGACGGAACCTGGGAGAGGTCTGGCAAGAAGCCATTTTCTTCGCGTAAGGGCAGGTAGTAGGGCTCGCCACCAGCTATGATGGTGCCCATAGCGTAGACGGGGTAGCCAGGGTCGGGCACTAAAGCTATGTCCCCAGGGTCGATGAGACAGAGGGCCATGTGCCCGATCCCCTCCTTGGAACCTATGAGGGGCAGCACCTCCTCATCGGGGTCCAGCTCGACGCCAAAACGGCGCCGGTACCAGGCGGCGATGGCCCTTCTCAATTGGGGCAGGCCCTCTGTCTCCGGGTAGCGATGATTGGCGGGGTCTAGGGAAGCGGTGCGCAACGCCTCCACTATGTGGGGCGGGGTGGGAAGGTCTGGGTCGCCTATGGCGAAGGAGATAACGTTAACCCCCTGGGCCCTCTTTTGGGCGATCTTGCGGCTCATCTCCACGAAGAGGTAAGGGGGCAGTCTCTCGAGCCTTTTGGCCAAGCGCATCAGCTTTACCTTTAGCCTATTATCTCCTTATCTTCGGCCAGGAAGAGGGTGGAGCGGGCATGATCGATAAATCGGGCTTCGTCCTCGGCCAGGGCACGGGCTGCTTCCCTGCCCTCTGGGGTCTGGGCGGCAGACAGGAAATCGTCCATGCTGTCCCACCACAGTTCAGCTAGTCCGTCATAGGGTTCCACCTGGCAACCCCTCTGCTGGCCCAGGGCCTGGTTAATAGGGCTATTGAGGGTATGGACCTGAACATAGCGGCGGATGCGTAGTGCTTGGGCGTACTTGCGCACCAGCGGCCCGTGGACCTCATACCAATAGCGGTGGAACTCCTCCTGGGGGAGGTCCTGTTTGCGGCGTACGCAGTAAACGAGCTTTATCATGGCTTCCCTCCTTTCTGATCCAAGGGGAAGGTAGGGCCTAGCCATTCCCCTTGGAAGACGTATTCCGCTGGCCCGGCTAGAAATGCCTCGCCTTCACCGTCCCATTCTATACGGAGGACGCCCCCAGGCAACTGAACTTCTACCCGTTCGTCCACCAGCCCTTTAACGCGTGCAGCGATAGCTGCCGCCGTGGCCCCTGTCCCACAGGCGAGGGTCTCCCCCGCACCCCGCTCCCAGACACGGACGCGCATGTGGCCTCGGTCTACCACCTCGGCCACTTCAAAATTTACTCTTTTTGGAAATAAGGGGTGCCTTTCCACCTGGGGCCCTATCTGGCCCAGAGGGAACTTTTCGAGGGAGTGGGGGAGGAGGTGCACTGCGTGGGGATTGCCCAGGGAGAGACAGAAGAGGCGCAAGGGATGTCCCCCCACCTCCAGAGGGATGTCAGCGAGGGGCTCTTCTCCTTCCCATCTCACGGGAACTTGGGATGGGTGAAACCGGGGAACGCCTATGGCCACCCGCACCACATCGCCCATAGCCCAGGTAGAGATGATCCCGGCCAACGTCTCCACCCTAATGGGCCCATCAGAAGGCACAAGTCCCCGATCTAGCGCATACCTTACCAGGCAGCGGATGCCATTGCCGCACATCTCTGCCTCGGAGCCATCGGGGTTGAATATGCGCATCTTCACATGGGCGTGGGTGGAGGGCAAGATCAAGAGGAGGCCATCGGCACCGATGCCCAGGTGGCGGTGACACATAATTTGGGCCAAGGATGGCCAATCTTGCTCGTTGCCCTTCGCCTCTAGGACGATGAAGTCATTTCCTGTGCCGTGCATCTTCATGAAGCGCAATGGCTTACCACCTCCTCTTGGGCCAGCCAGCGGGAGATCAGCTGGCTGGCCTCATCTTCTAGGTTGGGGGAGTTTGCCCTGAGCCAGACGATACGCTGGTCTGAGTGACGGAACCATTTTTCTTGGTGGCGCACCAGACGATGGGTTTCCCACTTGATACGGGCCACCGCCTCTTGGAGTTCTATCTCTCCTCGCAAGTAGGCGCATATCTCCTTGTAGCCGATGCCGCTCATGCTGGGCAGAGAGGAAGAGTAGCCCATGGCTAGCAAACGGCGCACCTCTTCTATTAGACCTTTTTGTATCATCTCCTCTACTCGGGCATCGATCTTGGCGAATAGCTCCCTTCTGGGCAGCCATAGGCCTATAGCCAGATATTGAAAGGGGGGCTGCTGTCGGCGCCGGAGCTGACTAAAGGGCTGGCCGGTAACGTGTATCACTTCCAGCGCCCTTATTACCCGTCTAACGTTGCGGGGGTCAATGAACTGGGCGGCCTTGGGGTCATACAAAACTAGTTGGCGGAAGAGGGCCTGAGGGCCTTCACGGCTGGCCACCTCTGCCCATCTTCGCCGCAGCTCGGGCTGAGGGGGCACCTGTGGGACCGCCCACCCCTCAAGCAAGGCCCAGACGTACTGCCCTGTGCCCCCTACCAAGAAGGGGATCTTGTCCCGGCTCCAAATGTCTTGCAGGGCTTGGTGGGCCAGTTGCAACCATTGGCCAAGGCTAAATGGCTCATTGGGGTCTACCACGTCCAAAAGGTGGTGGGGGACAAGGGCCCTCTCATGAGGGGTGGGTTTGGCTGTGCCTATGTCCATGTGCCGGTATACCTGACGGGAATCGGCATTGATCACCTCCCCCCCAAACTGTAGGCCCAACTTGATGGCCAAGGTGGTTTTGCCCGTAGCTGTGGCCCCTACTATGGCGATCAGCTTCCCCATGGCTTGCCTTTTGCCCTTGCTGCCTCGGCTATGATGCCAAGGAAGCTGCGGGAGTCCAGGCTAGCTCCCCCTACTAAGGCACCATCTATGTCCGGCTGGGTGGCGAATTCGGCCATGTTTTGAGGGGTCACGCTGCCTCCATATAGGATGATGACCGAATCGGCACATTGGGGGTCCCATTTCTTTCCTATCCAAGACCGGATGAAAAGGGCTACCTCTTGCGCCTGGGGCCCCGTGGCAGCCATGTGAGTCCCTATCGCCCACACAGGCTCATAGGCGATGACTATACCTTCTGGCGAGTCTACTTGGGCCAGGGCCCCTTCTAGCTGGCGGGCCAATACGATGAAGGTGTCACCTCTTTGCCGCTCTTCCAACGTCTCTCCGATGCACAGGATGGGGCGCATCCCTGCCTGCAAGGCCGCTTTCACCTTCCTGTTGACCACCTCGTCTGACTCGCCAAAGAGACGGCGCCTCTCTGAATGGCCGATGATCACCACCTCCACCCATTCGGCCAGCATGGATGGCCCTACTTCCCCGGTGGCGGCCACATCGTCCTGCCAGTGGAGATCTTGGGCTCCTAAGATGATAGGCGATCCCTTAATAACCTCTTTTACCGGGGGGATATGGACGAAGGCGGGGCAGAGGGCTACCAGAATCCCATCTATTTGGGGCAATCCTTGGCGGACTTCCTCTGCCAGCCGGCGCGCCGAGGCGTGGCGGAGGTGGCACTTCCAGTTCCCAGCGATGAGAAGGGGGCGCATCCTCCTCAGGCCCCAAATTTCCTTAGTCTGCCTGCGTGGGCTAGGGCCAGGGCCATCACGTGCACGGCAGGGAAGGTGCCCAAGCTCCCCCGTTGCAGGGCTGTTTCATTGAACGCCTCGCAACCGTCGCCGCGGGCCCAACGGGCACGCATCAGGAAGGGCACAGGATGCCAAGAGTGGGCAGCCATGATGGCAGGGGTGGAATGGTCACCTGTAACTATGAGGACGTCCGGATCCATCTCCACCAGCATGGGGATGGCACGGTCCGCCTCCTCCAGGGCAAGCACCTTCCGCTGGAAGTCGCCGTCCTCCCCTGCTGTGTCGGTGGCCTTGTAATGGAGGAAGAAGAAGTCGAATCGATGCCAGTGCTCCCGGAGGGAGGCTATGGCGTCCTCTAGCTTCGGCCCCGATGGCAGGGGTTCCATGCCCACCAGCTTGCCCAAACCCCTATACATGGGGTAATAGGCGATGGCGGCTGCCTTCAGCTTGAACACTTCGCCCATGGTGGGCCAGTGGGGACGACGCGAGAAACCTCGGAGGAGGATCATGTTGGCAGGCCCCTCGTCCTGGAGGCGACGCGCTGCCTCCTGTAGGAAGAGGGACACTATGTGCGCTGTCCTTTCCCCTTCAGGGGCCAAGGGACGGGGCGGCAAAGGTGGTAGCCCCTCTCTCTGGGGATCGGTATCGGCTATCAGGTCACTCATCCCTTCCCCCCGAAGGACTACCAGGAAACGGTGTTCTCGGACGGGGGCGACGACGATCTCTACACCCTCCACCCTGAAGCCGTTGAGCTTGGCCACGAGTTCAGCGCACCTTTCGCTCGAGATACGCCCGGCCCGCCTATCGGCGATTACACCCTGTGCATCGATGGTGCAGAAATTACCTCTAGCTGCGACATCGCCAGGGTGCAGGTCGAAATCGATGCCTAAAGCCTCAAGGATACCCCTGCCTACCTGGAAGACAAGGGGGTCATAGCCAAAGAGGGCCAGATGGCCGGGGCCACTACCTGGGGAGATACCGGGGGCCACAGGCACCGTAAAGCCACACATGCTCTCTTGGGCCAGGCGATCTAGGTTGGGGATGTGAGCCGTCTCCAGCTCGGTGCGGCCTGTCTCGGGGTGAGGTAACCCTCCGAGACCATCCATGACCAGGAGGACGATCTTAGAAGGATTCTCTACTGTGAGTTCCCGTAGGAGGTCTAGGTTCATCTCCACTCCTAATTATGGGGCCTTTTGGCCTTGCCGTCAGGTGTCCATGAGGACTGTCCAACCAGGCAGCTCCTTTCCCTCTAGGAACTCTAGCGCTGCTCCACCCCCTGTGGACACGTGACTAAATTGTTGTGTTAGGCTTAGGCTTTCGACCACGGCTTCCGTTTCTCCACCACCAGCTACGGTAATGGCGTCAGGAAGGTGAGCTATGGCTTGGGCTATGCATCGTGATCCATGGGCGAAGGCCTCTATTTCGGCTACCCCCATAGGCCCGTTCCAGAAGACGGTGCGTGATCCGGCCAGAGCGCGGATATAGGCTTGTGAGGTTATCTCCCCTATATCTACTATGTGCCATCCCTGGGGGATCTGGCGTACAGAGACGGTAGCGGAGCGGGCACCGGGGCGGATCGACTCGGCCACTACTACATCGGCGGGGAGGAGGAGCTGGATCTGGCGTCTTCTGGCCTCCTCCATGATGTGTGACGCCTCATCAATGGACTCGTCTTCTACCATGGAGGCCCCCACGGAGAAGCCTTCAGCCTTTAGGAAGGTGTTAGCCATGGCCCCCCCTATTAGGAGCCTGTCCACTTTGGGTAGGAGGCGTCTTATTACCCCAATCTTTGTGCTAACCTTGGCCCCCCCAAGGACGAGGGTAAAGGGGCGCTGGGGCTCCAGCACCTGAGAAAGGAAATAGACCTCCTTCTCCATAAGGAGGCCCGCTACTGCGGGGAGATAGGCGGCCACTCCAGCTGTAGAGGCGTGGGCCCTGTGAGCGGCGGCGAAAGCATCGTTGACGAAGAGCTGGGCCAAGGAGGCAAGGGCCTTGGCGTAGTTGGGGTCGTTAGCCTCTTCCTCAGGGTGGAAGCGGGTGTTTTCCAAGAGGAGGATCTCGCCAGGGGCTAGGCCCATGGCCAGCGCCTCTACCTGAGGTCCTGTGCAACAAGGCGCTAATTTCACCTCTTGACCTATAAGCTCTGAGAGGCGCCGCGCCACATGAGCAAGGGCGAGGGAGGGATCGCGTCCCTTAGGCCGTCCCAGGTGGGAGCAAAGGATGATGCGTGCGCCCCGTTCTTTGAGGTAATTTATCGTGGGTAGGGATGCACGCAGACGGCTGTCGCTGAGTGCCTGGCCGGTAGCTTTGTCTATGGGCACGTTGAAATCTACGCGCACTAGGACGGTTTTTCCCGTCACATCTACGTCGCGGATGGTCTTTTTGGTGTTCATGAGCCTCCCTTCAAGAAGTTTTTAGGGCTCTAGCACTAGTTTGCTTTCCAGATGCCTCTGCACTTCCTCTCGGTCCCAGAGGAGGGGATGATATTCTCCTCTGAGCCACAAGCGGAGCTGGTCGGCATAGTGCCTGCTCCACGGTTGCTCCCATTGGCCCCCTGGATGCACTCCCAAGCTCCGGTTGAAGTCAGACAGATCCACAATCATGCGCCAGGAGACGGCGAAGCTGTTAACCTCGTAGCCCAGGTAGGGGATGAAGGCTGCCTGGGCCACCGTGTTCATGTCCCCACCTAGGGGGAAAGGCCCCCGGTTGAAGAAGAAACCCAGGGCGGGAACTGCCCCCAGGGGATGCCTGAGGGTAAGGGAGTGGAGCCGGCCCCACTGCCAACGCGACATGTCGTCGCCTAAGCGCTGGCGCAGGAAAGCGATGGCCTCCCGCCAGGCCTCCTCCACAACCTGCTCCCACGAGGCGTCACGGAACCAGTCTGGGCATTCTTTCATCAGACGTAGAAGCCATGATGCAGCGCCTATAAAGAACGCCAGACCCTGACGGAGGGGGTGGATGGGCTTGCCCAAGAAGAAATCGGCCCAGGCCCCTAGCTTCTCTTCCAGGGCCCGTTGCACCAGGTGGGCGAAGGTGACTTCTACAATGGTGGCAGCCACGCTGTCGGCTGCCAAGGTGCCGTCCCAGGCCTTAAGAAAGGACTGAGCCCGCCGACACCATGGATCGGTGGTGCTGAGCGAGAGGAGGTGCCGGGCGAGCTCTCGGCCCGGCAGGGATAGCAGGTCGTTCTGCAT
>JAUQPQ010000063.1 GCA_030550295.1 Chloroflexota bacterium | reverse complement strand
GTCTACATAACAGCTGTACCCACTTATCACGATGGTCGGAAGGGGGCGGTACGGGGGCCTAATCTGGCCTTCGTCTTTGAGATGGAGGGTCTACTCCTCTGCCACCTGGGCGACTTGGGACATGTCCCTACCTCTGAGCAGGTGGAGCTGTTAAGCGGTGTTGATGTCCTTATGGTACCGGTAGGAGGCCACACTACCATCGATGGGGCCACAGCGGCCGAGGTGGTGCGTGTCCTGGAACCACGAGTAGTTATTCCCATGCACTACCGTACCCCTGTCTGTCTCCTCCCCTTGGACCCTGTAGACCGGTTCCTTAAGGAGATGGAGGCCGGTTCACTTGTCCCCCAGGCTAAGCTAAGCCTGACTCATAGCTCCCTACCGGAGGCTACACAGGTAGTCCTTCTGGCCTACCGGGGGGCCTCCTAGGGTAGGTAGGCCATGGGGTTGACAGGGACTCCTCCCTGGTAAACCTCAAAGTGGAGGTGCGGCCCTGTGCACCAGCCCGTACACCCAATAGTGCCGATGACTTCGCCCTGGCTTACCGTTTGCCCCATAGTGACGTAAATCTCGGCCAAGTGGGCATAGGCTGTCTCTAGGCCATTGCTGTGCCTAATTACCACGTAGTTGCCATACCCGTAGTAGCCGTAGGCCACCAACACGACTTGCCCCGATGCCGCCGCCTTCACCGGCATCCCATAGGCGGTGGCGATGTCTATCCCCTTGTGGGCGCCGCCAAAGTACGCGGTGATTATGCCCATCACCGGCCATATTAAGGCAGAAGGCGCAGCGGCCGTCGTCGCCTGAGGGGGCTGAGAAGGAGGCTGGGCCGCCAGTGCCGGTGGCGGTGTCGGTGCCGGCGTCGGGCTAGGCCGGGCGGGTGGTGGCGGAGGAGGCGGCGCTGCCCCAGGCAGAAAGACTAGCATCCCCTCCCGCACCTGGTCGGGCGAGGTGATGCCATTATCGGCGTAGTTGACGATGTCCTCAACGCGGATCCCGAAGAAGAGGGCCACCGCCTGTAAAGTGTCTCCTAGCTTCAGGCGGTAAAGGATGCCATTGCCTACGGGGATGATCAGCTCCTGCCCTATCACCAAAGAGTCGGGATCCATGCTAATTTCGGGGTTATTCCACACTATGTAGTCAGGGTTGATGCCAAACCTCTGGGCGATGCCATAGACCGTGTCTCCGGCCTGCACCATATAGGTCACAAAGAGAGGCTTAGGCCCTGGGGGAGGCGATGGCTGAGAGGAAGGCTCAGCTTGGCGAGAGGGTTCAGGAGGCGCTACTGCCAAGGGCTCCAACACCAGAGTGTCCTCTCTGCCTTCCACCTTTAGGGGCCCAGCTGGGCCGGTTAGGGATCCCTCAGTGGTCCTCTGGGTGCGTGGGGCTACAGACATGCGCAAGTAAGAGGGTTCCTTCTGGCCCTGCAGGGAGCCCCCCCTTGCTGGAGGGGGCTCCTCAGAAGTGGAGCTGGCGGAGTAGCGGTGCCCTATCCCTGCTGCCCCTGCACCCAGGGCAAGCAGCAGAAAGGCCAAATGGAGTAAACGCCGCTTCCCCGCCACAGGGTGGATGTAGCGGGACCCATCCCTCCGTTGCGGCAGTCGGTGGCCTTCCCGAATCGCCTACCTCCTGCATTCGGCCCCATAGCCACCTCCCCGAAACCCTTCCGCCCGGAGGGGCAAAGTTCGGCCGACAGGATAACAAAAGGGGAGGCCTTTGTCAATCTCTTCACAAACTTGACCTCTTATTAGGCGACCAGCTCTATCTGGCTGAGGAGTTGTTCGTTGGACTTAGTCTTGCGCAGCTGCTCTAGGATCCTTTCTGTGACCCGGAGGGTGGCGTCTTGGGAGTAGGGCTGTTCGGCGGCGAAGTCCTCGGCCATCCTGGCCAAGGCGCGACGGAAGAGGGCGAGGCGCTGGGCCGTCTTCTCGTCCAGCATCAGCTCCTCACGGCGGGTTCCGCTGCGGAAGATGTCTACGGCTGGGAAGATACGCTTCTCGGCCAGGCGCCGGTCTAGCCACAGCTCCCAGTTCCCTGTCCCCTTAAACTCTTCGAAGATAACTTCATCCATGCGGGAGCCGGTATCGATAAGGCAGGTGGCTATGATGGTGAGGGAGCCCCCTTCCTCAGTGTTGCGGGCCGTGCCGAAAAGCCTCTTGGGGGGGTGAAGGGCGGCAGGGTCTATGCCGCCGGAGAGGGTGCGGCCGCTAGGGGGCACGGAAAGGTTGTACGCCCTAGTAAGGCGAGTAATGCCATCAAGGAGCACCATCACATGGCGCCCCATCTCCACCAGCCGCTTGGCGCGCTCGATGCCTAGCTCCGCCACCCGTGTCTGCATCTCCTCGGGATCATCGAAGGTCGCCGCGATGACCTCTGCCCCGTCCTTTCCCACTGACCTCCGCCAGTCGGTCACCTCCTCTGGCCTCTCCCCTATTAGGAGCACCATCACCTGAATCTCCTCATAGCGGTTGAGGACAGCACGGGCGATACTTTTAAGGAGCATGGTCTTGCCCCCTTTGGGGGGCGAGACGACCAGCCCCCTCTGCCCCCGGCCTAGGGGCGCCACCAGGTCTATGAGGCGGGTGGTGGGGTTAGGGTCGCCTACCTCTAGCTGTAGGAACCGCTGGGGGAAAGTAGGGGTCAACTGCTCAAAAATGGGGCGACCTTTAGCCACCTCCGGGTCGAGGCCGTTGGTGGCCTCCACCCGTAGGAGACCGTAGTACTTCTCCGAGTCTTTAGGGGGGCGCACCTGCCCCATGACGTAGTCCCCCGTCCTTAGGCCAAAGCGCCGGATCTGGGACTGGGAGACGTAGACGTCGCTAGGGCTGGGCTTATAGCCACTGGTGCGCAGGAAACCGTATCCCTCACTGGTGATCTCCAATATACCCCCGGCGAAGTAGTTCCCCTCGCGCTCCGCGCGGGCCTGAAGTATGCGTAGCACCAGCTCCTGCTTGCGCAGCCCAGAAAGGCTAGTAAGGCCTAAGGCCCTAGCCTCTTCTAGCAGCTCTTCCCGTGTTTTGGCTTCTAGCTCAGCTATGCCCATGCGGTGACCGGTCCTCAGTTGAAGAGGGAACCAGAGGAGCCATAGCCCAGTGTAAGACATAGGGCGCCCCTTGACAAGCCCCTTGCCTTGACAGCCCCCCGCTACCATGTTAAAGTTAAACCCTGGTTAGCACTCTCTATTCAAGAGTGCTAAACCGGTGATAAGGGTGTTAACGGCCCGGCGGGCAGCCATCTTGCGCTGCATAGTAGATGAATATGTAGACTCGGGGCAGCCGGTGGCCTCCCGCACGGTGGTGCAGAAGTACCGTTTGCCTGTCTCCCCTGCCACCATTCGCAACGAGATGGTGCATTTGGAGGAGGAGGGGTACGTAAAGCAGCCCCACACCTCGGCCGGGCGGATACCCTCAGACAGGGGTTACCGTTACTACGTGGAGTGGCTCATGCGTGAGGAGATGCCGCCCGAGGCGGTGAGGCGTCATCTGCGGCAGATGATGGAGGGGGAGGCTCACCGGTGGGGGAGATGGGCCCAGGTGACGGCGAATTTCCTGGCCCACTACATCCATGGCCTGGCCATCGTCACTGCTCCCCGCACTTCCCCGGCTCGGCTGCGCTGGCTGGAGCTGGTGAAGCTTCAGTTCCCGAGGGTGCTACTAGTGGTCATCCTCTATCAGGCGGATGTGCGGGAGATGGTCTTTCCCCTAAGTGGGGACATAGGGCAGGAGGAGCTAACTGACCTCGCCCGCCGTCTCACCTATCAGTTCTCTGGGATGGCTGCCTACCAGATCCGCCAGGCTTTGAGCCATATGACTGGCACAGCAAGGGAGGTCCTGGAGCGGGCCGCCTCCATCCTAGATGAAGAGGACGCCACCGAGTGCCGGGTGGCAGCAGTGGAAGGCTTGCGGGAGCTTCTAGGCCACACAGACACAGCCTACCATGCCCAAGCCCTGACCGTACTAGAGTACGTCGAGGGCAAGGGCATAGCCCGTTTGCTGCCCGAACCCTCTCGGGAAGGGGTTGGGGTTCGCATTGGCAGCGAAAATGCTGATGAGGCCCTTTACCCCTTCGCAGTGGTGACTGCAACTTACGGGGTGCCTCAAGGCCCAAGGGGGGAAGTGGCTGTCGTGGCCCCTACCCGCCTCCACTATGGGAGGGCGGTAGGTATGGTTCGCTACTTGGCCTCGCTACTGAGCCATTTCAGCCAGACCTGGCTGGGAGGCTAGATTATGACCCAGGAAAGGCAAGGCCAGGAACAGCTGGATGAGCTAAAGGCCCAGCTGGAGCAGGTGCGGGCCGAGGCCGAGCGCTATCTCAACAACTGGCGCCGCGCCGAGGCCGACTTTGCCAACTACAAGCGCCGGGTAGACCAGGAGAAAGAAGAGATTAGGCGTTATGGGCAAGCTGCCCTCATCATCAACATCCTGCCAATACTAGACGACCTAGAACGGGCCCTGGGCTCCTTGGACGCCCGCCTAGCAGGCCTCAGCTGGTTTGATGGCATAAGACTTATATACCGGAAGCTACAGCTCGCCCTAGAAAACGCCGGCGTTCAAGAGATCCCTGCCGAGGGCCAGAACTTCGACCCTAGGGTGCACGAGGCTATACACTATATCGAGGGAGAAGAGGGGAAGGTGGTGGCCGTGGTCCAAAAGGGCTACCGCCTCCACGACCGGGTCCTCCGCCCGGCTATGGTCATCGTGGGCAAGGCCCCTCAGCGGGTGGAGAGCTCTGAGCCCCAAGAGGAGGAGGAAAGGAGAGAGCAATAAAGGGAGGCGAAAGGGATGGGACGGGTTATAGGCATCGATCTAGGTACTACCAACTCCTGCATGGCCGTAATAGAAGGGGGAGAACCTAAGGTCATCCCCAGTGCCGAGGGAG
The DNA here is from genome assembly GCA_030550295.1 of Chloroflexota bacterium. Lineage (GTDB taxonomy): Bacteria > Chloroflexota > Dehalococcoidia > SM23-28-2 > HRBIN24 > JAVVHA01. Next base: position 4,480 of record JAUQPQ010000063.1, on the reverse strand, counting down.
AACGGATCGTCCCCTCGGTGGTGGCCATCTCCAACACTGGGGAGCGGTTAGTAGGGCGTCCAGCCAAGAGGCAGGCCATCGTCAACCCTGAAAACACCATCTTCTCCATAAAGCGCCTCATGGGGCGCAAGTTTGATGACCCTGAGGTCCAGCGCGCCCTAAAGATCCTCCCCTACAAGGTAGACGCCGCCCCCAATGGCGATGCCCGCGTATGGATGGGTGGCCGCTCTTATGCACCACCCGAGATCTCGGCCATGATCCTCCAGAAGCTGAAGATGGACGCCGAGGCCTACCTGGGCGAGCCGGTCACTGAGGCCGTTATCACCGTCCCTGCCTATTTTAACGACGCCCAGCGCCAGGCCACCAAGGCAGCCGGAGAAATAGCTGGCCTTCACGTTCTCCGCATCATCAACGAGCCCACAGCTGCCGCCTTGGCCTATGGCCTGGACAAAGAAGGGGAAAAGACCATCGCCGTCTACGATTTAGGCGGTGGCACCTTCGACATCTCCATCCTGGAGATAGGGGAAGGGACCTTCCAGGTGAAGTCCACCGCCGGTGACACCTTCCTCGGCGGCGATGACTTCGACAACCGCATCATCGAGTGGCTTGTCCAGGAGTTCCTTAGGGAGACGGGCATAGACCTGCGCCGGGACCGGGTGGCTATGCAGCGCCTCAAGGAAGCGGCTGAGAAGGCCAAGATAGAGCTCTCCACCCTCCAGCAGACGGAGATAAACCTCCCCTTCATCGCTGCTGACGCCTCTGGGCCCAAGCACCTTATCCGCACCCTCACCCGCGCCAAGCTAGAGCAGATGGTTATGGACCTGGTGGAGCGCACCCTAGGCCCCTGCCGACAGGCCCTAGAGGATGCAGGCCTCCGCCCCGAGCAGATCGACGAGGTGATTCTGGTAGGGGGGATGACCAGGATGCCCCTGGTCATTGAGACGGTGCGCAAGTTCTTCGGCAAGGATCCCCACCGCGGCGTCAACCCCGATGAGGTAGTAGCTGTAGGCGCTGCCATCCAGGCGGGCGTCCTCAAAGGGGAGGTAAGGGAAGTCCTCCTCCTAGACGTCACGCCCCTAAGCTTGGGCATCGAGACCCTGGGGGGGCTGATGACGGTCATCATACCCCGCAACACCACCATACCCACTGCCAAGAGCCAGGTCTTTACCACCGCTGCTGACAACCAGACCAGCGTGGAGATCCATGTCCTTCAGGGGGAGAGGCCTTTGGCCAAAGACAACAAGTCTTTGGGCCGCTTCATTTTGGACGGCATCATCCCTGCCCCCAGGGGAGTCCCCCAGATAGAGGTGACCTTCGATATTGATGCCAACGGCATCCTCCACGTATCGGCCCGCGACAAGGGCACTGGCCGCGAGCAGAAGATGATAATCCAGCCCTCTACCGGCCTCACCAAGGAAGAGATCGAGCGTATGAAGCGGGAGGCCGAGCTGTACGCCGAGGAGGATCGCCGGCGTCGGGAGGAGGTTGAGCTGCGCAACCAGGCCGATAACCTCGCCTATACTGCTGAGAAGACCCTGCGTGAGGTGGGCGACAAGATCCCCTCCTCCATCCGAGCAGAGGTAGAGGAGAAGGTGCGGCGCCTGCGCGAGGCCCTCTCTGGCCAGGATATCACCCCTGTGCGACGGGCCATGGACGATCTGGCCTACTCCCTCCAACAGGCGGGTGCTGCCGTCTATGGCCAGCAGGCCGGGGTGGGACAGGAGCAGCGCCCCACGGAGGAGGGCAAAGGGCCAGAGAGCGGCACCATAGAGGGAGAGTACCGGGAGGTCTAGGGGGCAGCCATGGCTAGGGTCGTCTCTGAGGGCCTGCCTAGGCGTTGGTGGCAGGCCCTGTACGGCGTCCCCCAGGTGGACGCTGCCAAAGTGGATGTGGTCACCCGTTGGTTGGTCCTTTCTCGGGCGGTGGTAGTGGTGATGAGCGCCACGTCGGCGGCCCTGGGGGGTCTCATGGCGGCGTTGGATGGGCTCTTTCACCCCTTGCGTTTCTCTCTGGCGTTCTCAGGCCTGATACTAGCGCATCTGGGTTCCAACTTGTTCAACGACCTAAGTGATCACCTGCAGGGGACAGACCGTCCAGACTCGCCTCGGGCCCAGTATGGCCCCCATGGCTTGGCCCAGGGGGTGGTGGCCCTCTGGCACTTTGCACTAGTGACGGCGGCTGTCCTAGCTGGGGCTACTGCTATCGGCATCGCCCTTGTGCTGATGGTGGGGCCGTGGGTGTTGGCACTGGCCTTGGGAGGGGCAGGGATCCTCTTGGGGTATTCCTACCTAAAGCGCATGGCCCTGGGTGAACCGGCAGTGTTGGTGGTATGGGGCCCTCTGATGGTTGGGGGAACCTATTATGTGGTGGCCAAGGAGGTACATCCTTGGGTCTGGTTGGCCTCTCTGCCCTATGGCCTGGCTGTTACGGCTGTACTCATGGGCAAGCACATAGACAAGTTAGAGTTCGATCGTAGGGAGGGCAACATCACCCTTCCCGTAGTAGTGGGGGAGGCTTGGGCGCGGCGCCTCACCCAGGCCTTAATGGCTGGGGCCTATGTGGCCTTGGCGGCGGTGGCCATATGGCGTCAGCTTCCTGGGCTAGCGGTAGCTGGCCTGGCCCTCCCTACCCTAGTGCGGATATGGCCTGTCTTTGGTAGGCCTAAACCTCAGGTGCTGGCCCGGCCCATACCTGGTTGGCCCTTATGGTTCGTAAACTTCGCCTTTTATCACACCCGTCGCCTGGGGATATATATGGCGGCAGGGCTGGCCCTCCAGGTGGGGGTGGAGGCCCTTTTGGGCCGCCTTTAGTCCTGCTTGATGGCCTCCACCTCTAGGTTGATGCGCACCATATCGCCCACCACTACCCCTCCTGCCTCTAGGAGGGCGTTCCATCGCACGCCGAAGTCGTGGCGGTTGATAACGGTATGGGCAGTGAAGCCTATGCGCTCCTTCCCATGAAAGTCCTTCGTACGGCCTAGGAACTCTGTCTCCAGCGTTACCTCTTTGGTGACATCCCTAATGGTGAGGTCTCCTATCACCTGTGCCCGGGCCTGGTCCAACATCTCCACCCTCTTGCTGCGGAAGGTGATGTGTGGGAACTTCTCGACGTTGAGGAAGTCATCAGAGCGCAGGTGATTGTCCCTTTGGGGCTCACCGGTATCGATGCTGTTAGCTTCAATGGTGACTTCCACCTTAGAGTTTTGAGGGTTAGCTTCGTCGAGCTGGATGGTGCCCTGGAAGCGTTGGAAACGACCCTTTACGGTAGCTACCATCATGTGGCGGACAGCGAATTCCACTAAGGAATGAACGGGATCGATGGCCCACATGGTGACAGTAGAGGTCTGTGCCAACTCCTTCCCTCCTTTACAGGTGTGGCAGGAAATCTCAGGTGCCCATTTTAGAGATGAAGCTAATCTTTGTCAAGTAACTGACAAAAGGTTAGTCATCTTGGAGGAAGGGCCGCACATGGTGTATAAAAGGATAGAGGGGCGCCCCAGTAGCTCAGCAGGAAGAGCGGCGGCGTCCTAAGCCGCGGGTCGGGGGTTCGAGTCCCTCCTGGGGCGCCAGCTACCTAATCTGCGTTCCCTCTCGCTCGATCGTGCAAGAATTGTGCGATTGGTAGGGTTTGCCGGTCATCCCCTTTGGGGCTAGGTTGCCACCCAGAGGGATGCAAACGGTCACCGGGCTTGTGCTCCCGGTAATGGGGCCCTGTCTTTGACGCTCGCCCCCTCAGGGGGCATGCCTGTAACGCCTTCCTCTCGCCAAGCATCATTCGAGATGCAACATCTATGCCGGCCGTTTCTTTGCCTCCCTGCAGGGTTGGGACATGCTGCGATTCATGGGCTGGGCTTTCGATCCGGTGCGGATGGCGTCGCCGCCGTTCAGCGGGCGGCTCCGCCGCCTGGTGCTGGCCTTCAGCGCTATCTACCTACTGGCAGCCAGTGCGATGGCTATAGGGATGGGGCTTGGCCTCTCCTTCTACATCAGCGGCCGCATCCGGCATCTCGTTACTGAGCACGTGCTCTCCCTCACTAGCGAGTTCGTCACCTCCCAGGTGGTGTCCCGCCTGGGGCTCGAGGGGCCTGCAGGCCTGGGCCAGCACGAGCTGGCTAAGCTAGACACGCTAGTGCGGGAGCACCTGCTGAAGCCGCCCATCGTGCGCATCAACATGTGGGACGCAGAGGGCAGACTCGTATACTCCAGCGATCCCCTTCTGCGGTTTGGGGTTGCCCCTGGTGAGGAGGTGGCCGAGGCCCTGCGAGGCAAGCTTAGGGTTGAGGTGCACAGGGGCAGTGACGTGGAAGGGGCAGGCCTAGAGCGTTACCCACAGGTGATGGAACTTTACGTGCCGATAGCCCTTGGCGAGCCCGCACAAGTAGTGGGCGCCTTCGAACTCTATGGGGACTATGGGCAGGCGAGCTCCCTTGTCGCCTGGACCAAACGCACGATCCTTGTGGGCACTGGGCTGGGCCTGGCGG
>JAUQPQ010000062.1 GCA_030550295.1 Chloroflexota bacterium | reverse complement strand
GAGTGCTCCTTCAGGGGAAAGGGGTAGGACAGGTCCGCCTTTTGGGCCTTGGGGGCTAAAGCTGCCCCTTGTCAGGGGGGAAGAGGGCGTGTTAACATTTGGACGGAATAGGTCGAGCCCGGAGGTGGGCGTGCCCCACCTCTTTCGATTCTTTGGGGAAGTGGCGGAGGCGAAAGCAGGATGAAAAGCGAATTCCTCATCGCCATCACCCAGCTGGCGGCAGAGAAGAACCTCCCCCGGGAGGTGGTGATTAAGACGGTGGAGGCGGCCCTCGTCTCCGCCTACAAGAAGGACTCCGGCCTTCAGGGAAACATCTCGGTGCGCATCGACCCAGATAAGGGGACGGTCCATGTATACCAGCACCGCACCGTGGTGGAGGAGGTGACCGATCCGGCCACCGAGATCTCGCTGGAAGAGGCGAAGGCCCTCAAGCCCAGCGCCGGCATTGGCGATGTAATCGTCAGGGAAGTGACGCCCCCTGGGGCAGGGCGTATCGCTGCCCAAACGGCCAGGCAGGTAGTCCTTCAGAAGCTGCGAGAAGCAGAAAGGGAGAGGGTCTTTGAAGAGTTTTCTGGCCGTGAAGGGGAAGTCGTCTCTGGCGTTATCCAGAGGATGGAATCCCGCCAGGTGATCGTCGACCTGGGCCGCACTGAGGGCATTTTGCCCGCCTCTGAGCAAGTACGCACTGAGCACTATCGGCCTGGTCAGCGCATGAAGTTCTACCTGCTAGAGGTTCAGCGCACCCCTAAAGGCCCCCAGATCGTCCTTTCCCGCAGCCACAAGAACTTAGTGAAGCGGCTCCTAGAGCTCGAGGTGCCGGAGGTGGCACGGGGGATCGTGGAGATCAAAGGGGTGGCCCGGGAGCCAGGCCAGCGGAGCAAGGTGGCGGTGGCAGCCCGTCAGCCCGGTGTAGATCCTGTGGGGGCGTGTGTGGGCCTGCGGGGCCTGCGCATCCAGAACGTAGTGCAAGAGCTGGGTGGCGAGCGCATCGACATCATCGAATGGGACAAGGATCCTGCTAGGTTTGTGTCCAATGCCCTTAGCCCGGCCCAGGTGAGCAAGGTGATAGTGCGCCACGACATAAATACCGCCGTAGTAGTGGTGCCTGACAAGCAGCTCTCCCTAGCCATAGGGAAAGAGGGCCAGAACGCTCGCTTGGCGGCCAAGCTCACCGGCTGGCGCATCGACATTAAGCCCGAATCAGTATGGGAGAAGGCGGTAGCCACCCCCAAGGAGGAGGAAGAAGAGGAGCGGCCCCTCCAGCCCTGGGAAGAGGTGATTGAGAAGGAGGAGGTCTTAGAGGCTGCCCCCGAGGAGGAGGCACCACAGCCTGTGGAAGCGCCAGTGGCACCCTCACCAGAAGAGACCCCCGCCCGCCCCATCATTCGCTTCGCTGAGGAGGTGCTGGGCAAGGCCAGAAGGCAGGTAGAGAAGGAGGAGATCAAAGCCAAGAGGGGCAAGAAGGGCCGCCGGCCCCGCCTAGATGAGGAGGAAGAAGAGCTGGAAGATTGGGAGGAGCTCTAGGCTGTGGCCCGTGGCAGGCATATACCCATCCGCACCTGCGTAGGCTGTAGAGGCAGCACGGCCAAGAAGGAGCTGGTTCGCATCGTCCGCACCCTGGAGGGGAGGGTAGAGGTGGACCCCACAGGCAAGAAGCCTGGGCGAGGTGCCTACATCTGCCCTAACTACCAGTGCTGGAAGGAAGCCCTGCGCAAGGAGCGACTGGCCCACGCCTTGCGCACCACCCTCTCCCCCCAAGACCGAGAGGCGCTACTAGCTTACGCCGAGTCGTTTAAGGAGAAGGTATCGACATGACTACACCTTCGGAAGGGAGCAAGGCTGTGGGGGCCAAGGCGGTAGTCCTGCCCAAGACCCTCACCGTGCGCGAATTGGCAGAGAGGTTAGGCATCTCGCCCATTGAGGTGATAAAGGGCCTAATGAAGCGGGGTGTTTTCGCCAACATAAACCAATCGGTGGAGTATGAAGCGGCTGCTGCCCTGGCCCGTGACATGGGATTCCAGCCCGAGCCGGAGGAGGGCCCTACCGTATCCTCGCGCGTCCTCCTGCTAGAGGGGGAAGACCAGCAGCTCCTGAAGCCCAGGCCGCCGGTGGTGACGGTTATGGGGCATGTAGACCACGGCAAGACCACTCTCCTGGACTACATTCGCCGTAGCAACGTAGCTGCCCAAGAGGTAGGCCAGATCACCCAGCACATAGGCGCCTATCAGGCGGAGGTAGAGGGGCGCCGCATCACCTTCATCGACACCCCTGGCCATGAGGCCTTCACCGCCCTCCGGGCCCGTGGGGCCCAGGTGACAGACATCGTCGTCTTAGTAGTGGCTGCCGATGATGGGGTGATGCCCCAGACAGTAGAGGCCATAAACCATGCTAAGGCTGCCGGCGTGCCCATCATCGTCGCCATCAACAAGATAGACCTGCCTACCGCTGATATAGACCGCGTGCACCGCCAGCTGGCCGACCATGGCCTCATCATCGAAGAATGGGGTGGAGACATAGTGGCCGTGCCCATCTCGGCCCGGACAGGACAGGGGGTGCAAGACCTCCTGGAGCATATCATCCTTCTGGCCGACATCATGGAACTTAAGGCCAACCCTGACCGGCCGGCGGTGGGCACCATCATAGAGTCCGAGCTGGACCCCCGCCGTGGTCCCATGGCCACTGTAATCGTCCAGAAGGGCACCCTGGGCATCGGCGATGTGGTAGTAGCAGGGGAGACATGGGGCAAGATAAAGGCCATGTTCAATGAGTGGGCCCGCCCCGTGAAAGAAGCTGGGCCTTCTACCCCTGTCAAAGTGATGGGGCTAGAGGGAGTTCCCCAGCCAGGTGACATCTTACGGGTGGTGGAAGACGAGGAGCAGGCGCGGGCCATGGTGGAGGAGGCGGTAAGGGAGCGGCCATCGGCGAGGGCGGTTCGGAGTGTCACCCTAGAGGAGCTGGCCGGCCAGATCGCCTATGGCCAGGTGAAGGAGCTGCGGGTCATCCTGAGGGCCGACGTCCAGGGCTCAGTAGAGGCGATACGCAATGCCCTAGAGCGCCTCTCCACTGATAAGGCCCGGGTCAACGTCCTCCATGCTGCCACTGGCAACGTCACCGAGTCGGACATCCTTTTGGCGGAGGCCTCCCAGGCCGTCGTTCTCGCCTTCCAGGTCCGTCCCGATGGGGCAGCCCGCCGCATGGCTGAGGAGAAGGGGGTCCAGATACGCCAGTACCAGATCATCTACCAGCTCATCGAGGAGATGGACAAGGCCCTAAAGGGCCTCCTTGAGCCAGAGACAGTAGAGGTGGTAGAGGGGCGGGCGGAGGTGCGGGCCGTCTTCCGCGTGCGCCAGGGCCGTGTGGCGGGCTGCTACGTGCGTGAGGGCACTATCGTCCGGGGTGCCCCCTGCAGGGTCATCAGGGCTGAAGAGGTCATCCACACGTCCCGCATCGCTAGCCTGCGCCGTTTCCAGGAAGACGTGCGGGAAGTGAACGTAGGCTACGAGTGTGGCGTGGGGGTAGAGGGGTTCCAGGACTTCCAGGAAGGGGACATCATAGAGACCTTCCGCCGCCGGCCCAAAGGATAGGCCAGGAGGTGAGGCGAATTGAGCAGGCGGGCCTATCGCTTAGGGGCCCTCTTCCGTCAGGAGTTGGCCCAATTGATGGCGCGGGAGCTTAAAGACCCTCGCCTCGCCCAGCTAATCACCATCACTAAGGTAGAGGTCACGTCAGACCTCCAGTATGCCCGCGTGTATGTAAGCGTCCTAGCACCGGCCGAGGGGGACAAGAAAGCGGCCTTGGAAGCCCTCCAGGGCGCTAGCACTTACCTCCGCCACCTTTTGGGGCAGAGGCTCGTCATCAAGCGCGTACCTGTCCTCCAATTCTACCTGGACGATTCCTTGGAGAGGGGAGACCGCCTCTTGCGCTTAATAGACCAGATCTCCCGGGAAAGCAGGTCCTAGACATTGGCGACGGACGGCATTCTCAACGTTTATAAACCAGTGGGCCCCACCTCTTTTGCTGTGGTCGCCCGTTTGCGTCGCCTTCTGCGTCTGAGGAGGATAGGCCATGCGGGCACCCTCGACCCCTTGGCTAGTGGCGTCCTTCTACTTCTCTTAGGTCGGGCCACCAGGCTTTCTTGCTACCTTCAGGCCCTCCCCAAGACATACAGGGTGGGGGCATACCTGGGCAAGGCTACTACCACCTACGATGAAGAAGGGGAAGTAGTCTGGGAGGCAGATCCATGGGGTATAGATGAAGGAGCAGTGCATAAGGCCTTGGCGGAGATGACGGGGCGCTTCTTGCAGCAACCCCCTTCCTATAGCGCCGTCAAGGTGAAGGGAAAACCTGCTTACGTCTATGCCCGCTCTGGGCAATCTGTCCAGCCCCCGCCCCGTTGGGTAGAGGTGTACCGGTTCCAGCTCTTGGAGTTCCGACTGCCGGAGCTCTTTTTGGAGGTGGAGTGTAGTCAAGGCACCTACGTGCGCTCTTTAGTCCATGAGCTGGGATTAAAGCTAGGGTGCGGCGCCTATGTACGGTGGCTAATGCGCACGGCTGTGGGGCCCTTCACCGTGGAAGAGTCCATCCCCCTTTCGCTGCTGGAAGAGGAGATCGGCAGGGCTCAGTGGTCCCATCGCCTTTTGCCTTTGGACGCTGGCCTAAGCTACATGCTAGCCATCTCCCTAGGGCCTGAGGAGGTGGCAGCAGTGGTCAATGGCCGGCCCATCTGCCGTCCAGGCGACGGGGAGAGGGCGCGGGCCTATGGCCCAGATGGGGCCCTGGTGGCCATTTTGCGTTGGGACCCTCAGCAGGGCCTATGGCGGCCCGAGACCGTCTTCGCCCCCTGACTTCTACCCCTTTTGCGCCCTAGGCCATATTGACAAGGGGCCAAATATGGTTATCCTAATGGCCAAGGAAATAGCTAATTACGATAGGAGGTGACGGCGATGCAGGCGTACTGTCTCAAGTGCAGGACCATGCGTGAGATGCGCAATCCTCAGCCTGTCACCCTTAAGAACGGTCGCCCTGCCGTCAAGGGTACCTGTCCCGTCTGCGGTACCGTTATGTACCGCATCGGCAAGTCTTAAGGATGGATTAGGCAGGTAGCGGGGCCTAGCCCTGCTACCTGCCTCGTGTTATCGCCTGCGGGAAAGGACGCGCTCCAGAAGTCGACGGGGATTGTGGAAGGCTATCTCTTCTATGTCTTCCTCTGTCAGCCCTGCCCCCAAAATGATATCCCTTATTCGTTTGGGGGTCAGGAAGTCCAGGGAGTGATTATCGGAGTTGATGATGAGGGGGGCATCGGCCATCTTGGCCATCCTGGCCACATGGCCGTTGGCCACGGCATGGGCTGGCTTCGCTGAAAGCTCTAGAAATACCCCTTTCTGGGCGGCCAAGCGTGCCTCATCTAAAGTGATAAGGCCTGGGTGGGCCAGGATGTCCACCAGGCCTGACTCGATGGCGGCCTTGTTGGTGCCGGGCGCCACGGGCTCATCAAGGGTCTCGCCATGGACCACTACTATTAGGGCACCCGCTTCGTAGGAGGCCTTCGCTGCCTCCCCGATAGCTCCCGGAGGCACATGGGTGAGTTCCACCCCAGGTAGGGCCAGGATGGGCCACTCTTGAGATGCCACCTGGCAGTCACGCACCAGCTCCGGTAACACGCGCGTTATCCCTCCAGGCCCCACGTGATCGGTAACGGCCACCACGGCGTAACTGGCCACATGGGCCCGGCGGATCACCTCTAAAGGGGAAAGGGCACCATCGGAGAGGGTGGAATGGGTGTGAAAGTCATAGATGGGAAAAGGGGACGGTTCCCTCATTTGCTACAGAGTATATCAGGTGAATGGAGTGGGCAAAAAGGGCCGGGGGCCTTGCCATGGACGGCCTCCCCGTATAATGATAAAGTGGCAGGGGGAGGGATCGCACAGTGGCCGAGTGCGCCCGCCTGCTAAGCGGGTGGGGGGCTAAAAGCCCCCTCGCGGGTTCGAATCCCGCTCCCTCCGCCAGGTAAATACAGACTGCAATCCTGTCCCCCCATGGCCTGAGCTCCAAACTGGGGCAGAAGAGGAACTGGGCACTCCACCACCCAAAGGTCAAGCCCGTAACTGTCGGCCAATTCCCTTTATTCAGCCGGACGATTGATTGACACCCCTTACTTCCCTCCTTAAAATGGGGACGATGCGCGGCAGGGCCGCGCGTTTAAGACGGCGCAGCTCCCACACTCGACTGGCTTCATGGGGTGCTAGTAGGAGGTGCAGTGATGGACTTGGGCCTTAGGGATAAGGTAGCCATCGTCACGGGAGGGGGCTCTAACATTGGCAGGGCCATCACCCTGGCCCTCGCTGAGGAGGGGGCAAAAGTGGCAGTGGCCGAGATCGACCGGGAGGCTGGGGAAAGGGTGACGACGCTGGCGCGGGAGATGGGGGCGCCTGATGCCCTACTTCTTCCCTGCGATGTCACTGACCGGGAGCAGGTAGAGGCGATGGTGAAACAGGTGCTGGCCAGGTGGGGAGCGGTCCACGTCCTGGTGAACAACGTGGGCTGGGACCGTCTCTGCCTCTTTCTGGAGGACAGTTGGGAGGACATGGAAAAGAAGGTGCGCCTTAACCTGTGGTCGGTGATCAACTGCTGTCGCGCGGTGCTGCCCCACATGATAGAGGCGGGCGGTGGGGCCATCGTCAACATCGGGTCCGATGCCGGCCGTATGGGGGAGTACCGGGAGGCGGTCTATTCGGCGTGCAAAGGAGGAGTTATCGCCCTCACTAAGGCCCTGGCCAGGGAATACGGGCGCTACAACGTCAGGGTCAACTGCGTCTGCCCAGGGGTCACCATCCCCCAGACGGAGGAGGAGGTAGGGTCCTACAGCATGTGGCGGGGGGCTACTGAGGTGGCCCGCTTCGCTGCCCCAGAGATGCGGGAGCGCATCATCCGCGCCTATCCCCTTCGCCGATTGGCTACCCCCCAGGAGGTGGCCAAGGCGGTGGTGTTTCTGGCCTCTGACGCTGCTAGCTTCATCACCGGCCAGACCCTCTCTGTAAGTGGCGGCTACACCATGATGTGAGGTAACAGTATGGAATTCTCTTTCTCCCCCGAGGAAGAGGCGTTCCAAAGTATAGTCAGGCGCTTCGCCCAGGAGGAGCTAGCACCACACTACGTCCGTTGGGACAGGGGCGAGCCTTTCCCCAAGGAGAAGCTGAAAGCGATGGCCCAGGTGGGGCTTACGGGGATGCGTGCCCCTATCGAGTGGGGAGGCCAGGACGCCAGCTACGTTCAATGCGGTATCGCTGCCGAGGAGGTAGGGAGGGCCGACTTCAACTGTACCCTCTTTCTGCAGATCTGGAACATTTGGGGCGAGCTGCTGCGTCTGGCACCTAGTTCCCTTCAAAAGGAGTGGTATCCGCCCCTGGTGAGCGGAGAAAAGATCTTCGCCTTCGCCCTGACCGAGCCTGATGCAGGTTCAGATGCTGCCCACATAAGGACGAGGGCCAGAAGGGAAGGGGACTATTACGTTCTGGACGGCGAGAAGGCCTCCATCACCTTCGCCGGCCAGGCCGATGTGGCGGTGGTATTCGCTCGCACCGGCGAGGAGGGGGCAAGGGGTATCTCGTGCCTTCTAGTGCCCTTGCATCTGCCTGGGGTCTCCCGCTCCGTCTACCGTAGCCCAGGGGAGAGGCTGACTCAAAGGGGCTCCCTCTTCTTCTCGGGAGTGAAAGTGCCGGCCACTTACCTCATAGGACGTGAGGGCCAGGGGTTCTATCTGGCCATGGGGGCGTTCGACTTCAACCGGGCCATCATCGGCCTCTGTTGTTTAGGGGCTGCCCTCCAGTCCCTGGAGGAGACGGTAGGGTACCTGAAGGGTAGGAGGGCCTTTGGCAGGCCTTTGGCCACCTTCCAGGGGGTGGCCTTCCAAATAGCTGAACACCTGACCAGGCTAGAGGCGGCTAGGCTCCTCTGCTACCGGGCCCTTTGGCTGAAGGATCAGGGCCTTCCCCACGTGCGAGAGGCGGCCATGGCCAAATGGTTTTCCGGCATGGTGGCGGTAGACGCCATCCGGGCCTGCATCATCCTCCATGGCCACTACGGCTACTCCCAGGACCTGCCCCTAGAGCAGAGGCTAAGGGATGTTTTGGGGCTGGAAATAGGCGACGGCACCCCTGAGATCATGAAGCTCATCATCGCCCGCGAGACCTTCGGGAGGGAGTACTTGCCCCGCTAGGAAGGAGGGAGAGATGGCCGAGGTGATCTATGAGAAGCGGGACCGGGTAAGCTACGCCACCCTCAATCGTCCTCACGTCCATAACGCTCTCAGCCCCCAGCTGATAGAGGAGCTGGGGGAGGTGGTGGCCCAGGCAGGGGCCGATGAGGAGCTGAGGGCCTTGGTGATCAAAGGAGCCGGCCCCTCTTTCTCAGCCGGGGCCGACCTGAAGTTCATCAGCGAAAGGGGCCTGGAGGACCCAGCAGGGGCGCTGGTGCCATACATAGAGAAGCTGAACCGAGTCCTTTTCGCCTTGGAGGAGCTCCCCTTGGCCACTGTGGCGGTGATCCATGGCTACTGCCTGGCCGGGGGCCTGGAGCTGGCCATGGCCTGTGACATCGTCCTGGCAGCCGAGGACGCCCGCATAGGCGACCAGCATATAAACTTCGCCCTCATGCCTGGCGGCGGCAACACCCAGCGCCTCCCCCGCAAGCTAGGGTGGCCTCGGGCCATGGCCCTCCTCCTCACTGGACGCTGGATCACAGGCAAGGAGGCAGAGGCGTGGGGACTAGTCTACAAGGCAGTGCCTGCCGACAAGCTGGAGGAGGAGCTGGAATCTCTCCTCTCAGATCTCAGGAGTAAGAGCAGACAGGCCTTGGGCCAGATCAAGCGCACCGCCTTGGAGGGACTAAACCTTCCCTTGTCTGCTGCCGTCCGTCTCGAGATAAGCGCAGCTTCCTGTTATCTTGCCACCTCCCAGGACGTGAGGGAAGGCCTGGCCGCCTTCCTTGAAAGGAGGAGGCCCACCTTCTAGTGCCGCCTGCCGGGGACGGCCTAAGATGACGCCCATGAGCTGGGAACCCAAAGACCCTGAAGGCCAATTGACGACGCCATCTAGAGGGGAAACGCAAAGGCCCCTTCCCCGGCGACGGGAGGCGGTGGTAGAAGAGGCGGCCAGGCTCTTTCTGGAGAAAGGATACCATGCCGCCTCCATGCGTGAGCTGGCCCGACGCCTCGGCGTCTCCTTAGGTACCCTGTACTACTACCTACGCAGCAAAGCTGATCTCCTTGTGGAGATCCACGACTCCTTCATCGATAGCCTTCTGGCGCAGCTAGAGAAAGTAGCCTCTGCCCCCATCTCCCCTCAGGAGAAGCTCCGGAAATTCCTGCGGGCCCAGATGGAGGCTATAGAGGCGAGCCAGACCCGGGTTACCGCCTTCTTGCGAGAACGTCGCGCCCTACCGCCTGAGGCGGCTGCCAGGCTGCAACCTAAACGCGACCGGGT
>JAUQPQ010000061.1 GCA_030550295.1 Chloroflexota bacterium | reverse complement strand
TCACTCTAACTAGGTAATCCATCAGGCTGTCTTTCCAGACTGCGGAGACGATCCCTGCCCCTATCCCCACCACTGCTGTTAGGAATATGGTGATGGCCAAAAGCTCTAAAGTGTTAGGCAGGCGTTGCCGGATACTCTTTGCCACCGACACCCCGCTAAAGTCGGAGACGCCCAAATCGCCTGTCAGGATGCCCTTCATCCAATCCCAGTACTGCGCGGGCAAGGGATCGTTTAGGCCTAACCTCTCTCGCTCTGCCTGGATCTGCTCCTCGCTGGCCTGAGGACCTAGTCGCAAGACGGCTGGGTCGCCCGGGGCCACTCTTAGCACCAAAAAGACGACAATTGACAGGATCCAGACGGTTGCCACTCCCAATATCAACCGGCGGACGATGAACCGCTGCACGGCGTACCCCTACGTCAGGTGTCCAACCACCAGTCCGCTAGGAAGAGGCCTGTGACGCCTAATACCAGCCGGGCAGGGTTGTTTTTCACGTGATTCCACCACAACGTGTAGACGCTGCTGCTGGGGAGGGGGATAAATGCAGGGTCCTTGGTGTAAATAAGTCGCTGGGCCTCGTGCACCGCCCGCACTAGCTCTTCTGCTCGCACCGTCCTTTTGACCTGTCTTACAGCGGCGTCTATCTCTGGGTTGGGGAAGATGGCCCATGAGAGGCTGTCGCCAGCGGGCCCCCAGGAGGTATGCCAGTCCAAGGGAATTTCGGGGGTCTCATAAACTTGGTTTAGGCTCAAGCTCGCAACGTAGTCCCGACGCCGGTAGCGGTCCAGCCATGTGCCAAAGTCCAGAGGCTCCTGATCTACCTGGATGCCCCCGGCTGCTAGGGATTCCAGGATGATGGGGACATACTGGGCTACATCCCCTCCTCCCGATGCTGCCGTGCCCGTTGGGTAGATGAGCTTGATCTTGAGGCCTTGGGGATGGCCAGCAGCCTCCAGGAGTCGACGGGCCTCCCGGGGCTCGTATCTGATGTACCTGGACCTCAGTTCTTCTTCAGGGAGGGCGTAGTCTCCAAGTGCCCAGGGGATGATGCCGTTTATCTTGGCGTCTCGCAGATGGACTATCCGTATTATGGCGTCGTGATCGATGGCCTTGGCTACTGCCCTCCTTACGCGGGGATCGTTGAAGGGGGGACGCTCCACGTTCATGGTGATGGCCATGAAGCTGAATATGGGCGCAGAAGTAAGGTAGAAGCGGTCTGGGGAAGAAAGGCCATCGGCCTCCCTTCTATTGGCAGCGGTGTAGTAGTCGAGTTGGCGACTCAAGAAAGCGGTGCGGCGGGCGGCCCTGTCAGGGATGATGCGCACGTCTATGCCCTCTACGTAGGGCAAGGGGAGGCCGTCGGCCCCCGTTCGGTAGTAATTAGGGTTACGGTTAAGGGCTAGCACTTCCCCTTCCACAAAGCGGCCGACCCTGAAAGGCCCTCCTCCTGCCCCCGAGGTGCGCATCGCCTCTGGCTTTTCCAGCAGCTCGCGGGGGGCAATGGTGGACGTGTGGAGCCCCACGTTGTAAAGCACCCAAGCATACGGTTCGCTAGTGGTCATGGCGTAGATGTCGGGGCCTCGTGCCTGGTGGGAAGCCAAGAAGCCTTTGGCGAACCGGGAGGACAAAGCCCGTGGTTCGTTACGTATGCGCTCCCAGTTGAGGTAGGCATCTTGGGCGTCCATCTCCCTTTCGGGGATGCCTAGGGTATTTGGTGCCACCCTTATCCCTTTGCGAATGTGGAACAGATAGGTCACCGGATCCACCAGCTCCAGCGATTCGGCTAGGTCCCAGAAATAGTAGTCAGTGCGCACCTGGGACTGGCTGACCAGCGTGTTGTAGATCCTGGGGAAATAGGCAGTGGCTGCCGCTACCGATACGTGGGGGTCTAGCTGGTCGAAGGTGACGGTGCTGAAGGCTTGACCCCTGCCGCCTCGTTTGGGCCGCTCCTCCAGGGTAGGACTCCCTGGAGGCTGGGGGGTAGGGGCCTTCTTCCCCTCACAGGCGACAGATGCTATGGCTGCTCCCACTCCTAAGGCTGCGCCGGCAAGAAACCGCCGCCTAGTTAAGCGGCGCTTCCAGAATAGCTCCCAGTAACCCCCCACTATCTCGCCCCCCAGGTTGTTGGCGAATACTGATTACTTGTTGCTACGTACGTTGTCAAGAGGGGGGCAAGGGGTGTGCCCCCTTGTTACCATGTGAGTGGAGCCATGGTTGTAATAGATGGTGCGCAAAAGGGTGGAAGTGGAACCATCGTTCGGACGGGTGTAGCGTTGGCCGCCTTGCTGGGGGAGCCGCTGCACCTGATAAATATACGTGCTAAGCGACAGCCTCCTGGGCTTCGGCCTCAGCACTTAAAGGCAGTGGAGGCAGCAGCCGCGTTATGTGGAGGCCGGGTGGAGGGCGCCAAGGTAGGCTCTAGGGAGTTGATGTTCTGGCCCGGGCCTCGCCTAAGAGGACGCGAGTACGACTGGGACATAGGGACGGCTGGCTCTACCACCATGCTGGCCCTTACCCTCCTGCCTCTAGCGGCCTTCGCCGATGGGCCGTCCACGTTCCGTCTACAGGGTGGCCTCTTCCAAGACATGGCCCCTAGCGCCTTTCACACCCAAGAGATCCTTCTACCCTTACTAAGACGCATGGGGCTGGAGGCAGAGCTAACGGTGGTCCGCCCTGGCTATGTGCCTAGAGGTGGCGGGATTATCCACCTTCGGGTGCAGCCGGTGAGGGGTAAGCTGCTCCCTCTGCGTCTGGAGGGGCAAAGGCCGCCATGGCGCCTGTGGGGCATCGCCCTTTCCAGTCATCTGCGCCAGCGCCGGGTGAGCGAACGTATGGCGGAGGAGTGTCAGCGGGTTCTAGCATCTCGGGGCCTAAAGGCCCATTTTGAGTGCCTTTACGATGTCACCGCCCCCCAGGCTGGGGCTGCCCTGGCCCTGTTTGCCCATGACCAAGGCAATTGCCTTTTGGGGGCCGACCGTGCTGGCGCCCCCGGCCGCCCTTCAGAGGCTATCGGCAGGGAGGTGGCCCATATGCTTTTGGAAGACATGGACAGCGGAGCGACATGTGACCGCCACCTGGCAGACCAGCTCATTACTTTTGCCGCCTTGGCTGAGGGCGAAAGCATGTGGGTAGTCCCCTCTGTCACCGACCATGTAGAGACCAATATCTGGCTGGTGTCGTCCGTTTTAGGGGCACACGTCTCCTTGGAGGGGCGCCTTTTGCGCATCAAGGGTGTGGGCTATGCCCGAACATAGAGTAAAGATCCGAGGCATCTACGCCACGGCCCTCACCGCTATCCTTAAGGAAAAGGGATTCGTCATCGTAGACCCTACCCCTGTCATGGCTTCACGCCTCGGCCTATCGTATCAGGCGGGGCCAGAAGAGGCTTCCATTAGGGACCGACATGATCGTCAGGGGATAGTGGTTACTGGGCTAAGAGAGGCAGTAGAGGCAACGTTAAGGGCCATCCTGGAAGCTGTGCCCTTTGCCTTGCTGGTGCCCATAAAGGACAACATACATGGTGCTCTGGCTTTGGCCCTAGCGCCTCTGCAGGCGCACTACCTAGTAGAGTTTCCTCTGCCAGCCAAAGAAGTGCTGGACACTATACGGGGGCGCTATGTGCCTACTGTCCCTGGACATCACTACTTCAAAATCATCGATGCTGCTAGTGTGGATCGCTACGAGCAAGCTATGAAGCCGGGGCAGGAGGAGCCCACACGGAGGGCCCTCCTGGACGAGTTGGTCGCCCCCTTCTACCGTCGGGGGGCGGAGGTGAAGGTTTGGCATGTGAAGGCGGGGGGTGAGGGGTTTCAGTTTAGGGCCCTTGTGCGTAGCTTCCAGCCAGGGGAGAGGCTTGTATTGGAGCGGCGCTTCCGGGGCGGAGGCTTTTACGATGGCCTTGGCCTCTCCAAGGAAGAAGGGGATGTAGGGCTGGTAGAGATGTGGGAGGGGAGATGGTTCATTCGCCGCGTCTATCTGCGCCGCAATGGCACCCTCATAGGTGAAGTCTACAATGTGAACACCCCACCCGAGCTTTATCCTGGGTGGGTACGTTACCTGGACCTAGAGGTGGACGTCGTATGTCTACCAAAGGGAGAAGTGGAAATCCAGGACGAACAGGTACTCTGGCGAAAGGTGGAGAAAGGTCTGCTTCCTAGAGCGCTGGCGGAAAAGGCTATGGCCTGCGCCCAAGAACTGTTCATGTCCCTAAGGGATCTCGCGTGAAATTGCTACTGCCCTTGGTGCGGTGATAAATTGCTAAAGGGGATGCTCCTAGAGCTATCGGTCCAAAACTGGGCAGTCGTAGCAGATGCCCGTTTGGTGCTAGATGAGGGGTTCATTGTGGTAACGGGAGAAACGGGAGCCGGCAAGTCCCTTCTCGTGGACGCCTTAGGGGCCTTATTAGGAACAAGGGCTGACCAGGATGTGGTTCGCACGGGGGCCGATGTGGCGCGGGTGGAGGGGATCTTTCACCTATCGGCCCCTACGGCTCAACGGCTTGCCCCCCTTTTGGCCCAAGTAGGGGTAGAGGGCGAGGAACTGGTGGTGGTCAGGGAGGTCCACAAGGGTGGCCGCAGCATAGCGCGTATAAATGGGCAGGCGGTCCCCATCTCCTTCCTGCGCCAGTTAGGCGGGGAGCTGGTGGATATCCACGGTCAGGCTGAGCACCTCTCTCTGCTGGACAAGCATAGGCACCTTTACGCCTTGGACGCCTTTGGAAAGCTAGAGGAGAGAAGGGCTGAGTTGAATGGCATCCTTGTTACCGTACGCCGGTTGCGCCACGAATTAGCCTCATGGGCGAAAGAAAAGCGGCAGCGGGAGCAAGAAAAAGAGCTTCTAGAGTTCCAGGTGCGGGAGATCGAGGCTGCCTGTCTGCGCCCCGGCGAGGACGAGGAGCTAAAGGAAGAGCGGGAGCGCCTGGCCCATGTTCAGGCCCTGAAAGAGGCATGTCAAACAGCCTACCACGCCCTCTACGCCGCTGAGGGCTATTCCGCCTTCGATATGATAGGCAGAGCCCAAGGATCCTTACGGAAGGTGGCTCACCTGGACCACCAGGCTAAGGGGATCCTAGAGATGCTGGAAGCGCTGGCTTTTGAATTGGAAGAGGCCGCGGGGTCTTTGCGTTCTTTCCTTTCCGGCCTGCAGGAGGATCCGCGGCGCCTGGAACAGGTGGAGGAGCGCCTAGAGGTCATCAACCGCCTGAAGCGCAAATATGGGCCGAAGGTAGAGGACATCTTACGCTATCTCCATGACGGGAAGACACGTCTGCAAGAGCTGGAAATGGAAGTGGAAAGGGAGGAGGAGCTTAAACGGGCCTTGGCCGAGGCCGAAGCTGCGGCAGGGCAGTTGGCCCTCCTCCTGTCTCAAGCTCGGCAGGAGGTATCGCGACGCCTCGAGATGGCTGTTACCCAACAGCTGTCAGACCTGGGCATGGGGGGCATGACCTTTAAGGTAGAAGTATCCCAGCAGGAAGATCCAGAAGGCCTTGTGTGCGCGGGAAGGCGATTTGCATTCACCGATGACGGAGTAGACCAAGTTGAGTTCTTGGTCTCCACTAACCCAGGGGAGCCTTTGCGTCCCTTGGCACGCATCGCCTCAGGAGGGGAGCTATCGCGCTTCATGCTGGCCTTGGAAAGCGCCATGGCTGCCGTCCACCCGGTGCCCGTCCTCGTGTTCGATGAGATAGATGTGGGCGTGGGAGGAAGGAGCGCCGAGGTGGTGGCACACAAACTATGCACGCTGGCACGGAATAGGCAAGTGATCTGCATCACTCATTTGCCCCAGATAGCAGCCTACGCCGACGTCCACTTCCGGGTGCGAAAAGATGTCGTCCTTGGGCGTGCCTTTGCCCAGGTGGAGCGCCTGGAAGGGGAAGAGAGGCTCAGGGAGCTGGCAGCCATGCTAGGTGGGCCCCGTCCTACTGAGCGGATGCTCGCTGGGGCGAGAGAGCTGCTGGCCAGGGCCAGGGCATGGCGAAAACGGGTGGCTATCTAGAGCTTTCGCACCTGGGCCGATGCCAGGCCCACGGCGGCAGAGAGGGCCATGGCCGCTAGGGCAAAGGAGGTCACTGCCATGGGCACGCCTATCATGTGGGCTACCCCTCCCATGGCCAAGTTCCCCAGGGGGGTTAGGCCAGAGCCCAGGTTGTAAAGGGAAAGGCCCCGCCCCCGAAAGGCGTCCCCCAGATGCAGTTGCACCAGCGTCTGGTTGAGGCTCACCATCATTGACCAGCCCATCCCTCCCGTCACTAAGGTGGCGAAGGCGAAGGCGGGCCAACGGGACTGGGCGAAGAGGGCCACCATCCCCATATAAAGGAGGGCAGCACCACCCATAGCCATCCCCTTGTACCGCCACCGCCCCATCGCTGCCACTATCAGCCCACCTGGTATTGAGCCAAAACCTACGCCCGTCAGAAGAAGGCCATATCCCCTGGCTCCCATCCCCAAAACCTCATCCGCAAAAACGGGGATGAGATTGACATAAGGATAGATGAGCACATTAGGGATGTAGATGAAGAGGAAGAGGCGCAGAAGGAGGGGGTTGGCGCTAACGTATTTTACCCCTTCTACTACGCTACGCCAGAAGGGCATCTGTCTTGGCGGAGCTGCAGCCTGAAGGCGCAAGAGCAGGGTGACGGGGATCGCCAGGAGAAGGAGGATGGCCTGTGCGAGGAAGGCGGTAGCGGTGCCTAGAGCGCCGATGATAATTCCCCCCAAGGAGGGAGCAGCTATGCGGGCCATATTGGCCGCTACAGCGTTCAGGCCCACAGCATTGGTAAGGTAGGAGGGACCTACCACGTCGTAAAGGAGGGCCTGGCGAGTGGTCATGGTGATCCCTCTCAGGGGTCCCATCCAGCAGGCCAAAAAGTACACCTCCCACAGCTGCACCATCCCCGCAAGGGTGAGAACTCCTAAGGCCAAGGCAGCAACGCCCGTAAGCGCCTCGGCGAGCGCCGTTGCCTGTCGCCGGTCCATACGGTCGGTAACGTAACCGGCAATAGGGGCCACCAAGAAGCGACTAGCACCGCTGACGAAAGCTAAGGCGGAGAGATGGAAGGCAGAGTGGGTTAACTCATACACAAGCCATCCCCTTGCCACCTCCTCCATCCAACCAGAAAGCTGAGTGAGCACCGTGGTGCCCAATAGTACACGGAAGTCGGGGAGGCTCAGAGAGGAGAAAGCGTCTGGAAGACGGGTCCTCTGGATCTGAGTGCGATCCATAGGTTAACCCAGGTATAAGTTGGTAGGGGGCCCTCAAAGGCTACCCCCAGTGGAAGATGGCACGGCCTATCCCCTTCGGCCGCGCCGCTGGACGGCTAATCCCGACGCGCCAATATGGTGACCGATGCCACTGCCCCTGGCCCTCCCAAGTTGTGGGCCAGGCCCACCCGAGGGTTCCGCACTTGCAGGCCATCGGCCCGGCCCTGAAGCTGCTTGGTCACCTCATAAATCATGCGGCACCCCGTGGCCCCTATGGGGTGGCCGAAGCACTTGAGACCCCCCGAGGGGTTTATAGGCACCTTCCCCTCTATATCTGCCAGGCCATCGGCCACGAACCTGGGGGCGTCTTTGGGGTCGTCTACTAGCCCCAGGTCCCCGATGTTGAAAAGCTCAGTGCTTGTAAAGCAGTCGTGCACCTCGGCAAAGTCGATCTCCTCCTGGGGGTCGCGGATCCCTGCCTCTTCGTAGGCCATCTTGGCCGCTGCCCGTGTCGCTGGGAACCCTAGCCAGTTGTAGCCGCTCCGGTAATAAGGCTGGATCGACTCTACTGCTAAGGCGTTGGCCTTTACCAGGATGTAATCGTCTTTGTGGCGTGTCGTCTTAGCGATCTCAGGGCGGGTGACGATAACGGCTGCTGCGCCATCCGATACCGCACAGCAGTCCAGCCTGCCCAAAGGCCAGGCGATCATAGGCGCATTGAGCACGTCTTCTAAGGTGACTGGGCGACGGAAGTGGGCCTTGGGATGGGCTGCCCCATTGCGGTGGTTCTTCACCGCTACCCGCGCCAGGTCCTCCTTCGTCCAGCCCCACTCGTAAAAGGCCCTAGAGGCAGCCAGGGCGAAGATGCCCGGGGCGCTGGCGCCGATAAAGCTGGGATGTTGGGGCTGGATAGGCAGGCCTCGAGATCCTTGGTCTAACAGCTTCTCCACTCCACACACGAGGACTATGTCGTAGACGCCGGAGGCAACAGCGAAACAAGCGTTCCGAAAGGCGTCCATCCCTGAGGCGCAGAAGTTCTCCACCCGGGTGGCCGGCTTCCCAAAGAGGGCTAAGGGCTCGGTGGCTGTCCCTCCCGACTGCCCGGTGAAGTCATAGTAGGCGCTCACCCATATGGCATCTATGTCCTGTGGGGAAACGCCTGCGTCTTCCATCGCCTCGTGGGTGGCCTCCACTAGCAGGTCCTCCTGGTCTTTCTCCCACAACTCCCCAAATTTGGTACAGCCCACGCCTATTATGGCCACCCGGTCCCGTATGCCTGCCATCTTTACTCACCTCCTACCTTGATCCGTAACGGCCTGGCCCTCCAGTAGTAGTTGTGGTACCCTCCCCATTCGTGCAAGCACCTAAACGTTATCTCCACGGGCATTCCCCATGTCACTTCCGAGGGGTGGCAATCGGTTACCTCCAAGAATACGCGACCCCCTCCCTCTAAGTCGATGACTGCCCGTGGGACTGGGGTATCCAGGTAGTCGCCAGCATAGAGGTGGTCTAGGGTATAGGTGTAAATAGTCCCCCTTCGGGACAAGGAGATCTCCTGCAGCCTATCACGACTACCACATTGCCGGCACACACGCGGAATGGGGAATTGTACAAGTCCACAGTTTTCGCATCGGGCGCCGTGCCAACGGAGCTCCATGGCTATGTCCCGCCAATAGGTTACGGGGGAAACTTGGGCGGTGGGCCCCTCCCTGCCCACCAAATTGCGTAGGCTGCTGTATGCGCCGTAGTTGGGAAGAGGCCGGCGGGCCTCCAGTAGTTGGGCTATGGTGGGCCTATCCTGGGGACGCCAAATAGTGCCCTCAACGCTTATGACAAAGGCGTCTGCACCGTCGCCGTAGTTGAGCACAAGGATCTTCTCCCCCTTCTGGGCCTGGTCGAGGGCGGAGGCCAAGACCAGCAGGGCATGGGCCGCTCCAGCATTGCCCACCGAGAAGAGGAGAGGGTCTTGGAGTCGCTGCCGGTCGATGCCCAACCGCCCTATCACCTCGAGAGGGCTGCGGTGATCGGGGCTGTATAGCACTACTCTAGATAGGTCAGCAGGGCCGATTCCTGTTTTAGCTAATGCTTCCTTGGCGGCCTCAACGGTGAGGCGTACGTAACCGTATTCCGTCTCAACTTTAGGCTCAAAGGAACGCACGAAGCGGTCCTGGGGGCGTCGCCAGGGCCCAAGGGCTTCGCCAGCTACGCTGGAGAAGCCTCGCACCACTAGTTGGGCGTCACGCCCCACCACTACGGCGGCAGCGGCGTCGCCCGTGAGCTGCTCCCACGCCGTTTGGGGTTCGCCTGGACGCATATCGGCAGCCACCACCAGGGCTTTCTTGGCGGCGCCGCTCTCCACGGCATCGATGGCGGCCTTCAGGGCGGCTGTCGCTGCCCTGGTAGTGGCGGTGAAATCAGCGGTGGATATGTGGCGTTGCAAGTCAAGGGCTGCGGCGATAATGGCGGCGCACTGCCTCTCCAGGTATGGGGGAGTGGTGGTGGCAAAATAGAGAAGGTCTATCTCTTTGGGGTCTACACCAATAAGAGCGTTGAGGCCTGCTTCCACTGCCATGGTGAGGCTGTCTTCGTC
>JAUQPQ010000004.1 GCA_030550295.1 Chloroflexota bacterium | reverse complement strand
TGCGTCGCGGGAAAGGGTTCACCTCTATCAACCGCTTGCCGTCACGGGCGAAGGAGCGTCGCCTCCCCCATAGCAAACACCAGCCGAAGGATAAAAGATCGCCCAAGGCCCGTAGACGGACAAACTCATACTTGATCGGTGCCGATGAGGCTTTACTCATCCGCACTTGTTATAGCCGCAGCTTCGGCACACAAGACAGCCCTCCTGGTAGATCAGAAGGGCACCACACTCAGGGCAGGTCATGCCCGTCTGCTCTCCAGGGCGCATGGCAGGATCCAGCGGCTCTGCTGGCCCACCCGGCTGCGAGAACTTCATCTCCAGCCACCGGAATATGTAGTCTACTATCGAGGTAGCCCAGGGTATGCGAGGGTTATTGGTGGGGCCATAAGGCTCAAAACGGGTATTTTTCAGCTTGCGGGCCAACTCTTCTGCCGGGACGCCATACTGCAGGGCCACCGAGGTGAGGAGGGCAACGGCATCCATAAGCCCAGATACGGTAGAGCCCTCTTTGGCTATCTTTATGAATATCTCCCCAGGACGCCCATCATCATATAGCCCTACCGTTATGTAGCCTTCCTGCTCCCCTACCCGGAACTTGTGGGTGATAGAGCGCCGCTCATCGGGCAGGCGCTCCCTGTAGGGAAGGGGACGGCGCACCTGCGATCCTAATTCCTTAGCCACCGGCCCAGCTTCTTGTTCTGGCCCCGGTAGATTGGCCGTAGCGTGGGATAGGACGGCCATAAACTTGGACCCCTCGCGAAAGACGGTGATACCTTTGACCCCCTCTCGGTAGGCCAGCCAGAAGGCCCCTGCCACATCCTCCCTAGTGGCGTCCTTGGGCAAATTGATAGTCTTAGAGACAGCGTTGTCGGTATGGCGTTGGAAGGCAGCCTGCATCCGCACATGCCCCTCGGGGCTTATGTCCAAGGCAGTCACAAAGAGGCGCTTGGCCCAATCGGGCACCTCAGGACGCTCCCTCAACTTGCCGCCCTGGGCCAAAAACTCCACCAGCTCCTCGGAGTAAAATCCCTCCCTCTGGGCTACCTCCACGAAGTAAGGGTTCACCTCCTTTAGGCGGGTTATCCGGCTGGGATCTTCAGGGTCTAGGTAATGATGCCTGTAGAAGGCGAGGGAGAAGAGAGGTTCAATGCCTGAGGAGCAGCCAGCAATGATGGAGATAGTACCCGTAGGGGCGATGGTGGTGCGGGTGGCGTTGCGATAGGGGTAATGGGGATAGTGACGAGAGCCCTCCCACGCCGGATACGTGCCCCTCTCCTCGGCCAGAGCTAGGGAGGCTTCGTTGGCCTTGTCCTGGATGAAACCCATCACCTCCTCGGCCAAGGCCAAGGCCTCTTCCGAGTCGTAGGGGATGCCCAGGCGTAGGAGCAAATCGTGCCAGCCCATTACCCCTAGCCCTATCTTGCGCGTCTTCTTGGTGGCCTCAGCGATGCGGGGGGTAGGATAACGGTTGACGTCGATAACGTCGTCCAAGAAGCGGACACATACGGGTATCACTTGGGCCAACTTCTCCCAATAGACGCGCCTCTTTTGCCCCTCCTCCTTGACGAACTTCCCTAAGTTGATAGAGCCCAGGGTGCAGGACTCGTACGGCAAGAGGGGCTGCTCGCCACAGGGGTTTGTGGCCTCTATCTTTCCCAGATGAGGAGTAGGGTTGGCAGCGTTGATGCGGTCGATGAACACCAGGCCAGGGTCGCCACACTGCCAGGCGCTGTCCACTATGAGGTCGAACAGGTGTCGGGCTGGCCTTTGGGCCACTACCTCTCCCGTGCGGGGGTTCACCAACGGGAAATCCTTGCCCACCTCCACCGCCTCCATGAACTCATCGGTCACTGCTACGGATATGTTGAAGTTGGGCAGAGTGCGCCCGTCTACCTTAAGGGTTATGAACTTCTCTATATCGGGATGGGAGATGTGAAGAATGCCCATGTTGGCACCACGCCGGGTCCCCCCCTGCTTTATCGCCTCAGTGGCGGCATCGAAGACCTTGATGAAGGAGACGGGGCCCGATGCTATGCCCATAGTAGTACGCACCCTGTCCCCTTCCGGCCGCAGGCGCGAAAAGGAGAAGCCCGTGCCTCCGCCCGTCTTGTGAATGATGGCCGTCTCCTTAATCGTCTCAAATATCCCCTCTATGGAGTCCTCCACGGGCAAAACGAAGCACGCAGCCAGCTGCTGCAGCTCACGGCCAGCGTTCATGAGGGTGGGGGAGTTGGGGAGGAATTCCAGAGAAGTCATAAGGCGATAGAATTCCTCCTCCCAATAGGCAGCACGGGCATGATCTTCCAAAGGCTGATAGAGGAGCTCGGCCTGGGCCACGTTGTGGGCCACCCGCCGGAACATCTCCTCCGGAGTCTCTGTGGGGCGCCCTCTTTCGTCCTTGGCCAAATACCGCCGCTCTAGAACGATGCGGGCGTTATCGCTCAGAGCTATCTCTGCCATATATTCCTCTCACCCCGTCCCAGTATAGCACTGCGTTAGCAGTTTTCAGCTCCAACAGCCTCAGGGGGGCAGAGGCTTATCACATCGTCTCCCCTAGGCGCCGCTCCAGTTGGGCTAGCTGCTCCCGCAAAGCCTTCTCGCGTTGCCATCTCTCGGTGACATCGGCCATAACGGCAGCGATGCCCTGGACCTCACCGTTAACGTCTTTCAAGAGGGCGACAGTGAACTCAACGGAGATGCGGGAGCCGTCCCTTCGCAGGGCGGGTACAGACAGGAGCTGGCCCCGGGCATACTTGGTCTGCCCTTTGGCCATCGCCCGGTAGTAACCTTCCCAATGGGCCTGGCGGTGCCTCTCGGGGATGATGAGGTTAAGGCTCTGGCCCAAAGCTTCCTCGGCCGAATAGGCGAAGAGCTCCTCGGCACCACGGTTCCAGAGCCTTATGACCCCCTCTCTATCAGCGACTATTATGGCATGGGCAGCTTCTCTTATTACTAACGTGCACAGCTCGGCCTCGCTATAAGGCCAGCTCATGACCCCCTCCCTATCATCTCGTCTATGAGTTGTTTCAGAACCACAGCGTTGTTGTGTTCCTTGTCCTGAGCTGCGTAGACCAGGGTAACGGTCCCCTCTTGAGCCTTCTGGGCCAGGATGCGCAGCAGGGCCTGCTTCTCTGGCATTTGCAGCTCCTGGCGGTAGCGCTCACAGAATTGGGGCCACTTGGTGGAGTCATGTCCGAACCATCGGCGGAGCTCATCGCTTGGAGCTAGATCTTTTAGCCAGCCGGCAAGGGAGAGCTCCCCTCGCCTCAGCCCCCGAGGCCAAAGTCGATCCACCAGGAAGCGCTCACCGTCGTCAGCACAAGGGGGCTCATAGGCCCGTTTAAGTTTCACCATTTGCCAAAATTGTATGCTTCCCCTGCTGCACCATCAAGGAGGATGAAGTTTGACACCGTATGCGCGGTGTGATAAAGGGAGGGGAAAATGAAAAACGTCCCTAGGGCCATGTTCAATGTTAAACATGGCAGGGGCGGGGACGCAGACGTCGGTAGGTTCTGCCCTACCTCATCATCCCCAACCCCCGGACTGGGCCTAGGTGGGCTGCAGTGGCCAAAGGTGCGGCCTAGCTGCAGCCGGTGGTGGTGCCACAGTTATCGCAGCAGTAGCAGGCGCCCCGGCGCACCATGATACAGCCACAGCTGGGGCAGGGTGGGGCATCGTCACGGGCGGGGCCATTCCTTGCTACCTCCAGCAAGGGGAGCTGCTTAGGCTGGAGGCGGGCAAGCTTCTCTCGAACCTCTGGGGTGACGATGCCCAGCTCTGCTTTCTCCTCGTCCGAGAGGAACTGGGAACCGAGCCACCGGAAGATATAGTCTACTATGCTCTGGGCTATGGGGATCTCTGGGTTGCCAGTGGGCCCAGAAGGCTCGAAGCGCATGTGGCTGAACTTGTAGACCAGGTCGCGCAAGGGCACCCCATACTGGAGGGCCAAGGAGATGGCCGTTGCAAAGGCATCGGCCATGCCGGAGAGGGTGGAGCCCTCCTTGGCCATGGTGATGAAGATCTCACCAGGGAAGCCGTCCTCATACAGGCCTACGGTGATGTAGCCCTCGTGACCTCCCACCGCAAACTTATGGGTGAGGGACTGACGGGTATCAGGCAGGCGACGGCGCACTGGCTTTGGCCTCTCCTCCTGGAGCTCGGTCACCAACACCTGGGTGGTCTTGCTACCGTTGCGGTAGATGGAGAGGGCCTTTAGCCCATGTCGCCATCCCTCAACGAAGGCCTGCTCCACATCCTCCACCGTGGCATCTTCGGGCAAGTTGACCGTCTTGGAGATGGCGCCAGAGATAAAGGGCTGGACGGCGCCCATCATGCGAATGTGGCCCATCCAGTGGACGAAACGTTGGCCCTCTGGCGCCTTGAAGGCGCAGTCGAAGACAGGCAAGTGTTCCTCTCGCAAGTGAGGAGCACCCTCCATGGTGCCGTGGGCCTCTACGTAGGCCACTATCGCCTCTATTTGGTCGCGCGAGTAGCCTAGCCGCTGCAGGGCCCTGGGAACGGCCCGGTTCACCAGCCGCATCATCCCTCCCCCTACCAGGAGCTTGTATTTCACCAGGGCCAGCTCGGGCTCAATGCCAGTGGTATCGCAGTCCATCATGAAGCTGATCGTCCCCGTGGGGGCGATTACGGTCACCTGGGCATTGCGGTAGCCGTGAGCCTTACCTAGGGCAAGAGCTTCGTCCCAGCTTTGGCGGGCAGCGGCCACTAGCTCCAAAAGGCCCGGTACTTGGGCTGCCCATTCCGGCTCCCCAAGTTCGGGCTCCGAGGCCAGGCGACCGTAGCGGCCCAGCTCATAGATACGGTAGGCGTGTTCTCGGTGCTTGCTTATCACTCTCAACATGGGCTCCCGGTTGGCCTCATACCCTGGGAAGGGGCCCAGGCGGGCAGCGATGCGGGCCGAGACGGCGTAGGCATAGCCACTCATGAGGGCAGTTACGGCCGCCCCATACGCTCGCCCCTGTTCTGAGTCGTAAGGCAAGCCGAGGGTCATGAGCAAGGCCCCCAAGTTGGTGTAGCCCAGCCCCAACTGGCGATAGTTGTGGGCATTGCGCGCAATCTTATCGGTAGGATAGGAGGCATTGTCCACGATGATCTCTTGGGCGGTGATCATTACCTCCACTGCCCGCTTGAAGGCCTCAACGTCAAAGGTATAGTCTTCCCGCAGGAACTTGAGGAGGTTGAGGGAGGCCAGGTTACAGGCCGAGTCGTCCAAGTGCATGTATTCGGAGCAGGGGTTGCTAGCATTGATGCGCCCCGAGTTAGGACATGTATGCCAGTCGTTGATGGTGGTGTCGTACTGGATGCCTGGGTCAGCGCACTCCCAAGCGGCCTGTGCCATCTGTCGCAAAAGGTCGCGTGCCCTGTAGGTGGAGCATATTTGGCCCGTAGTGACATAGCGCGTATGCCACTCCCGGTCTTCTATGACAGCGCGCATGAAATCATCGGTCACGCGCACCGAGTTATTGGCGTTCTGGTACTGGATGGATATCCAAAGGTCAGAGTCTAAAGAGGAATCCCAGCCGGCCTGGGCTAGGGCACGCGCCTTGCGCTCCTCCTTCGCCTTGCACCAGATGAACTCCTCAATGTCAGGGTGGTCCACGTTGAGGATTACCATCTTGGCCGCCCGGCGCGTCTTCCCACCTGACTTGATGGTGCCAGCGATGGCATCGGCGCCCCGCATAAAGGAGACAGGCCCAGAGGCCATGCCCCCAGAGGAGAGGGGTTCCTTGGATGACCTAAGGGAGGAGAGGTTGATCCCAGATCCCGAGCCGCCTTTGAAAATCTTCCCCTCTGTCTTGTACCAATCCAGTATGGACTCCATATTGTCTTCTACCGAGAGGATGAAACAGGCCGAGCACTGGGGCCTCTCTTCTATACCCACGTTGAAGTAAACAGGGGAGTTGAAGGCAGCCATTTGGTGCAAAAGAAGGTACTTAAGCTCCTGGCGGAAGGTCTCCGCCTCCTCCTCAGTGGCGAAATATCCTCCATCTCTGCCCCAGCAAGTAATGGTATCCACCACCCTCGAGATGAGCTGACGTACCGAGCGTTCCCTTTGGGGCGTACCTAGCTGGCCACGGAAGTACTTAGAGGCGACAACGTTGGTAGCATGTTGGCTCCAAAAGGCCGGAAACTCCACCCCTTCTTGCTGGAATACGGGCTTGCCATCGGGGCCCTCAATGACGGCGTTACGCTCCTCCCACTCTACCTCCTGGAAAGGGTCTACCCCTGGCCGCGTGAAGAAGCGAGAGATGCGAAGCGACTGGTCTGAGCTTACCTCTATCATCTTAGACCTCCCCCAACAAGAAGTTCAGCCTGAAGCTGAAAAAAGGCCCCGTCCCAACGCCATGGCCCCTTAGCCCCTACTAACCCGTCGCCGCCTGCTCCACGAAGATGCCGCACCACGTCCCGACAACCTTGAGGCGGCCTTTACCTCAGGCAGTAACACCAGCTGTCCCGGGGGCACATCAGGCCGAGGCCAACCAGCCTTGAGGGCCTCTAACTCACGCTCCAACTCGTCCACATCGGCGAAGGCCCGGTACACACTAGCGAACCTGATATAAGCGATGCGGTCCAGCTGTCTAAGCCCATCCATCACCAAATCACCTATGTAGCTCGTCGGCACCTCGGCCTTGCCCAAGGAGTAGACTTCCCGTTCTACCCGCTCCACCAGCTCTTCCAGAGCGCCGGTAGGTATGGGACGCTTCTCACATGCCTTGCGAACCCCAGCAAGGATCTTCTCCCGCGAGAACGGCTCCCGCCGACCATCCTTCTTCACCACCATGACATCCTCTAGCTCTACCCTCTCCATGGTGGTGAAACGACGACCACACCCCACACACTCGCGACGCCTCCTCACCCCACCAACCGTCGGCCGCGAGTCCACTACCCGCGATTCCCCATGCCCACAGAACGGACACTCCATCCCAGACGTAAAAACTCTACCACAATATCTTGACCTTGTCAACCCCCCAAACCCAATATCTTGTGGCATATCCACACCTTGTCCACAGGGATGTGGAAAGGGGGGTTAGTGGCCCTCTTTTTGGGGGCGATGGGGTAGGGTAGGTTACCGGAGTTGGGTATGGCGGCGCAGGAAGGATGGGAGGTCAGTATCCCATAGCTCCCCCTGGCCTTCTTGGGGGAGGTGCTGCAGGTCTCTTTGGGGCAAGGCCTCCCTGTTATGTGCCGGCCCAGAAGGGAAGCCGACAGCGATAAGGGTGATGCGGACCTGATCTTCTAAGGTGGGGTCGATAGAGTTGCCAAAGATGATTTCGGCCTCTGGGTCGGCCACCTCGGCGATGACTTGCCCTGCCATGTTCAGCTCTTCTATGGACAGATCACCTGAGGAGGCCATATTGTAGAGGATCCCCTTAGCCCCGTGAACGCTTACGTCTAGAAGGGGGCTATGGATAGCGGCTTTCGCTGCCTCCACTGCCCGGTTGTCGCCACGCCCATAGCCTATGGACATAAGGGCAGTACCGGTGTTGGCCATTATGCGCCTCACATCGGCGAAGTCGAGGTTGATCTCCCCAGGGACTACGATGAGGTCGACGATCCCTTGGATCCCCTGACGCAAAATCTCATCGGCCATTAAAAAGGCTTCCCTCACGGTGGTCTTGGGGTCGCAGACTGCCAATAGGCGGTCGTTGGGTATTACGATAAGGGTGTCCACCTCTTCCTGGAGTTGAGAGATGCCCATATCGGCGTTGCGCCGCCGCCGCATCCCCTCGAAGGAGAAGGGACGGGTGACCACAGCCACGGTAAGTGCCCCCAGATTCTTGGCCACCTGGGCGATGAGGGGGGAAGCCCCAGTCCCTGTCCCACCCCCCATGCCAGCGGTGATGAAGACCATGTCGGCCCCTTTTAGGACTTCCTTCACTTCCTCCAGGGACTCCTCCGCCGCCTGGCGTCCCTTCTCAGGATCGCCTCCCACCCCAAGGCCCTTAGTGAGGCGGTCCCCTATGCGCAGCTTGATGGATGCCTCACAGTGGGCAAGGGCCTGGGCATCGGTGTTGATAGCGATAAACTCAGCGCCCTTTACTCCTACGCGGATCATGCGATTGAGGGTGTTGCATCCTCCCCCTCCCACCCCTACAACTTTAATGGACGGCAGGCCGTCCATTTCTACCTTCTGCATGCCACTCCTGGTCATGGCCCCCTCCTATTGCGGAATAAGAAGCTTCAACCAGTTCGTGATGCGGCCCCAGATAGAGGAGCCCTGGCGAATAGGGCGGTAACGTAAGCCCTCTAGGGTAAGACCCCAACGCAGAAGCCCTACCCCTGTAGCAAAGGCCGGAGTGCCCACCACATCGGCCATCCCATGTACTCCTTTAGGGAACCCCACCCGCACTGGGATCCCTAGTAGTTGTTCTGCTAGCTCGTCAAGGCCGGGTAAGCTGGCCACACCTCCAGTAAGGACGAGGCCCGCCGCTAGCATCACGTCGAACTGGGCCCGCTTCACCTCTGAATAGACCATCTCCAGCACCTCTTCCGCCCTGGCCTGAAGGATCCTCACTATCTCCTTCCGCGGTATCAACTTGCGTCGGTGCCCACCAAAGGACTCCACCTCTACTGCGTCATCTTGGTTGACCCGGCTCACCAAGGCTGCCCCATGGGAGACCTTGAGCTCCTCGGCCACAGAAAAGGGGACGCGCAGTCCGTAGACTAGGTCGTGGGTGAAGTTGTAGCCGCCCACTGGCAAAGAGGCGGTGTAGTAGGGGCTGCCGTCCAAGAACACGGCCACATCGGTTGTACCACCTCCTATGTCTACCACCACTACCCCTTGCCTTTTCTCTTCGTCCTCCAATACTGCTTCAGCAGAGGCTAAGGGGGCGGCGACTAGGGCGACTACGCGTACTCCTGCCTTATCTAAGCAGCGCGCCAAGTTCTGCACGGCCGTAGCATTGGCAGTGACCAAGTGGGCCTCCACATCTAGCCTCTGGCCATACATGCCCACAGGATCTGAGACTGGGTTCTGCCCGTCCAGAAGGAACCCCCGGGGGATAACATGTAAAAGCTCTCGGTCTGAGGGGATGCTCACCGAGCGGGCATCCTCCATGGCCCTTTGCACATCCTGAGGCTGAATGAGATGCTGTCCTCCTGTGAGAGTGGCCACCCCCTTGTGGTTCAGGGAGGAGAGATGCTGACCGCTCACGTTCACCACTGCTGGGGGCATACGGTTGCCACTGGCCCGTTCTGCCTTCTCCACCGAGGCCGATATCGCTTCGGTAGCCTGCTGGATGTTATCGATGAGGCCTTTGCGGATGCCTCGAGCCGGTTCCACTCCCACGCCCAGGATACGCAAGTGCCCTTCCGGTGTGGCCTCGGCAAGGAGGGTGCATATCTTGTGACTGCCTATGTCTATGCCCCCTATTACTTCCGCCCGTGCCATAGCCCTGTCCTACTGTTTGCCCTCATGATAACGCAAGGCTGGACGAGCCCCAAAGCGCAAGTCCAAGACTTTGCCTGCTAACCCCTTGTTTCCTAGCTCTTCGGCCAAAGATCGCCACACCTCTAACTTAAAGTCCAGGCCCTTGCTATCGCCTATTACTACTTGTAGGCCTTGGTCGGTGGTAAGGGAAAGGCCCTGGGCCACATTGTACTTGATAGCCACGACCTTGGCCCCCACGTTGACCGGTGCCCAACCCAAAACGACATGGGCTATCACCACCGCATCGGAGTCTACACGATCCCCAGGTCGAAAGGTGAGGGGAGGGCTTGTGTCAATTATACTTGGGGCGCCAAGGGAAGGCACCTTTCCTTCAAGCACTACCCCCTCTTCGTCTATCACGTAGGACTGGCCCCCATTCACCCAGTATCCCCAAGGTTCCCTTTCCTCCACCCTGACGAGAAGGGTGTTGGGCCACTGCAGACGGATGGTGACGTCCCGAACCATGGGAAGCAACCGAAGGCGAGCGTCAGCCTCCTTGAGGGGCAGCAATATAATGGTGTGGCCCTCCATCCCTACAAGGGCAGCGACCTCGTCAGGGCTGAGGGATTGGGCACCTACCACTTTTATCCTTTGGACGCGGAACAGAGGGGAGAAGAAGAGGGCCAGGAAGATGGCAAGGAAAGCAAGGGGCAGTACCCAGAGCCAAAACCGTCTTTTGCCAGTAATACTTCCCTCTGGCAAAAGAACGTAGGCCTCTACAGGGGAATAATAAGGGTCAGGGCGTCCACCGCCGCCTTTTCTTCTCCTCATGTCTCTGGAGGGCCAGGTCAATAAGCTCGGTAATGAGATCCCTGTATGGGAGCCCAGAGGCCTCCCACAATTTGGGGTACATGCTGATGGGGGTGAAGCCAGGTATAGTATTTATTTCGTTGATGATGAGCTCCTCTCCCACCAGGAAGAAGTCGACCCTGGCCATCCCCGCACAGTCTATGGCCCGGAAGGCAGCCATGGCCATCTCCTGGGCCTTGGCCTCTATGTGGGGAGGTAGGGCCACTGGCGTTATAAGTTTCGTCCCCTCCTCCAGGTATTTGGCCGCGTAATCGTAAAACTCGCGATGGGGGATTATCTCTCCTGGTAGAGAGGCCCTCAGCTGGTGGTTGCCTAGAATTGCCACCTCTATCTCCCTTCCCTCTACTGCCTCCTCCACTAGGGCCTTATCGTCGTACAGGAGCGCCTCTTCTAGAGCCGGGGCCAAGGATGCCCATTCCTTCACCTTGCTTACCCCCACGCTGGAGCCCAGGCCAGAGGGCTTAACGAAACAGGGAAGGCCCACCTCCTTTCTAACCTTAGCCGCTACTTCAGAAGGGCCCTCCCGCCACTTGGCCTTGGTGACGACGAGGAAACGGGTAGTAGGGAGGCCCGCCTGACGGAAAAGGGCCTTCATAAGGGCCTTGTCCATCCCCACAGCGCTGGCAGCAACTCCCGCCCCCACATAGGGGAGGCCTAAAAGCTCCAACATTCCCTGCAAGGTCCCGTCCTCCCCATGGGGCCCGTGCACCAGTGGGAAGGCCACCTGGCACGAGAGGAGCGCCTCCAACACCTCCGGACGCACAGGAGGCAGCTCCGAAGAGGGGCTAGGTAAGGGCCGGTAGGTGGCATAGGGTATAGAACTCATGGCCTCCTGCGTCTCCTCAGGCGTCAACCAGATCCCCTCCCTGGCTATGCCGAAGGGCACAGGAGCGAAGCGGGAGCGGTCCATGGCTTCCATTACCCCTTGGGCTGAGACCACCGAGACCTCATGTTCGGCCGAGCGCCCACCGAAGATCACTGCCACCCTAAGCCTCCCCATCATCAGAACCCCTCCCCTACCAAGGCCACCTCCAGCTCTAGCTCTAACCCGAACTGTCGCCTGACCCTTTCGCGGGCCAAATCGATGAGGGCCTTTATATCTCTAGCCTTGGCTCCTCCCAGGTTGATGATGAAGTTGGCGTGCTTTTGGGAGATGTAGGCGTTACCGATACGCCATCCCTTTAGGCCCACCTGTTCAACGTACCACCAGGCTGGCCTATCTGGGGGGTTCTTAAAGACAGAGCCAGCGTTGCGTCCCCGCGGCTGGGCCTGACGACGCTGGGCCTCTAGTTGTTTGATCTTGGCCTCAAGGGCGGGGGCCTCGGCTGGCCATACTTGCACCTCTACTGCCTGAATGGCCATCCCAGCGATTGCGCCCCTAGTAAAGGCGCTGCCCCTGTACCCCAAGGACAGCTCTTTTCCCCCTAACTCTAACACCCGGCCATCGCCAGAGGCCAGCCAAGCCCTGGTCAAGACATCGGCCAGACACCCTCCGTATGCCCCCGCGTTGTAGACCACTGCCCCGCCAACGGTGCCTGGAATGCCACAGGCCCACTCCAGCCCCTGAAAACCAGACCGTGCCAAACCCCTGGCCAAAGAAGCCAGACGGGCTCCACTTGCTGCCCTCACCACCCAGATCTTCCCATCTTGATAAGGGCCCACCACCTTGGCCGCCCTGTTCTCTATCACTAGCCCCCGGAACCCCTCGTCGCCCACCAAGATGTTAGAGCCAGCCCCCAGGACGAGGCACGGCACGCCATATTCCTGGGCCAAAACAAAGGCCCATCGCAGCTGCTCTTCGCTTCTAGCGATCATGAAAACGTCGGCGAATCCCCCAACTCCCCATGTGGTGTGGTGAGAGAGGGGCTCCATGAATTTTATGGGCCCCACCTTTCGCAACCCTTCAAGGAAACGCCGGTTGATCATTGCCCCCTCAACGCCTCCAAGACTTGGCCCGCCACCTTATCTACATCGCCCGCCCCTATAGTCATGAACACGTCCCCAGGCCGCAGAAGCGAAAGGACGGTAGGGACGGCCTCGTCTAGGCCCCCCACATACTGGGCCCCCAACCTAGCAGCCAAGGAAGAGGCATCCATCCCCTGGGCAGGGGTTTCCCGGGCCGCATAGGTATGGGCAATCAGAAGTAAGTCGGCCCCTTGGAAGCAGCTCAAGAACCCTTCCAAGAGGTAACGGGTACGGCTATAGGTGTGGGGCTGAAAGAGGCACACAAGACGCCGCCCTGGGAAGCGTAGACGGGCCACCGAAAGGATGGCCCTTATCTCGGTAGGGTGGTGGGCATAGTCGTCCACCACTGTGACCCCTGAGGCCTCTCCCAGCACCTGGAAACGCCGCTTCACCCCTGGGAATTGGGCCACCGCTTCCTGGATTTGCTCTACGGGGACGCCCAACATGAGCCCTACCCCTATGGCAGCTAGGCAGTTGCGGACATTGTGTTCGCCCCATAGATGGGTGACGAACGCCCCCAGCTCACGACCCCGGTGGCACACAACGAAGGAGCTCCCATGACACTGGAAATTGACCTCCGTGGCCACAAGATCTAGCGATGGCCTCAGCCCGTAAAGTAACACCTGCCTATCCCAAGGCAAAAGGTGGACAAGTTCGCCATCGTCTCCGCAGGCGATAATCGCCCCCTGGGGCTCCACCTGGGCCAAAAACGAGGCGAAAGCCCTTTTCAGAGACTGAAAGTCGCCATAAAAGTCCAGATGGTCTGGCTCCACGTTGGTGACTACGGCCACCCATGGTCTGTAGGCTAGAAAGGCAGCATCGAACTCGTCTGCCTCCACCACCATATAAGGGCCCTCGCCCATTCCCACGTTCGTATCCTCGCCTAGCATAAACCCTCCTAAGAGGAAGGTGGGTGCTAGCCCTGCCCTCTCGAGCATAAAGGCCACTAGGGACGTAGTGGTTGTCTTGCCGTGACTTCCTGCCACCGCTATCATCCGCCGACCTTCAGAAAGTTGAGCGACCATATCTGCACGTTTGAGGACGGGGATTCCCTTACGCTTCCCTTCCTGCAGCTCGGGATTGTCTGCCCTTATGGCAGCCGTATAAACTAGCACGTCTACGCCCTCTAGATGCTCAGGACTATGCCCCCTTAAGACGACTAGACCCTCTTGTTGTAGCGGCTGCAAATAAGGGGGAGGGCTGAGGTCGCATCCGCTTACCTTTGCTCCCCGGGCCAGAAGAAGGCAAGCTATAGCTGACATGTGTACTCCGCCTACGCCCATAAGGTGATAATGTTGCCCAGTCATCTCTGTCCCACCACCTCTAGCAAAAGGGAGGCCAGATGCTGGGCAGCGTGGGGCCTAGCTAGGCGACGCATAGCCATGGCCATCTTGGCCCTTTTGGCCACATCGCTCAAGAGGATGCCCACCAAGGGCAATAGCTTCCTTTTCAGGTCCTTGTCGGCGACGACGATCGCTGCCCCCTCGGCCTCCAGGTAGTGGGCGTTATGCCACTGATGGCCTCCAGCGTAAGGATAGGGGACGAGGATGGCAGGCAACCCTACCGCCGGCAACTCTCCTAAAACCGAGGCCCCAGCCCTGGTTATGGCTAAATCGGCAGCGGCCATCGCCCAAGGTAGCTCCTCATGCATATAAGGATATAGGTGATAGCGCAGCTGCAGCTGGGCAGATAATGACCTGCTGCGCTCTCGGAGCCAGTCGAAGTGGGCGGGGCCACTAATGTGGACCACTTGGCACAGCTCTAGCAATTCTGGCAGCCAGTGGGCCACTGCCTCGTTGATGGACTTGGCCCCCTGGGAAGCGCCCATCACCAATAAAACCCCTTCGTCCATCTCTAGGCCCAGGCGGCGCCTACCTTCCTCCTTATCGACCATCCAAAAGAAGGGCCGTACTGGGTATCCGGTTACCGTAACTTTGCCATTGCGCCACTTGGCAGAGGCTTCAGGGGTGGGGATAGCTATCTTAGTGGCCAGATGGCCCATGAGGCGTATCGCCCAGCCAGGCAACAGATCGGGCTGGAACACCACGAGGGGGATGTCCATACTCCAGGCAGCCAGGGCGATGGGTATGCTGGCGTAGCCACCCGTAGAAAGTACTACTTGGGCGCTGAAGAGGCGTAGCTGCTTTCTAGCCTGCCATATTCCTACTGCTATCTTGGCGAAATTAGCGGCCATCTCCCAGGGCCAGCATCCCCTCACAGGGCCCGAAGGTATGGGGCAGAAAGGCACCCCTTCCCTCTTCACCAACGTCTCCTCCATCCCTCCCCCCTGCCCTAGGTAGAGGGCCTCCACATTGGCCACCTCTAGGTCTTCCTTGAGGGCAGCAAGGACACTCAGTGCCGGATAGATATGGCCCCCAGTTCCCCCACCGCAAAGGACGACCCTCATACCTTACCTCCCCACCTAACTTCAATAGCTCCTCCCACTAAAGTTGGGGCTTTGGATGCCTCCCTCGCCACGCTCAGCAGCAGGCCTATACCCAACAATATGGAGACCAAGGCCGAGCCCCCATAGCTGAAGAAGGGCAAAGGGACCCCGGTGAGGGGTAGTAAGCCAGTTACCCCTCCCACATTGGCGATGGTCTGGATTGCCAGCCATGACGAAACCCCCACAGCCAAGAAACGCCCCATACTGTCAGGGGACTCTAAAGCTATCTTTAGGCCCAATGCCGCCAAAATGAGGATAAGGGCCAGAAGGGCCACCGCCCCTACCAGCCCCAGCTCTTCCCCTACCACAGCGAAGACGCCATCGGTGTGGGCATTGGGCAAAAGGCCCAGCTTCTGTTGGCCTGCTCCCCATCCCTGGCCTGTAAGCCCTCCCAGCCTGAAGGCCGTTAAGAGCTGGGCCAATTGGTATCCCTCCCCAAGGGGGTCTCTATCTGGCCATAGAAAGGTGTGGATGCGGCTTAACCGGTAGTCCTGTGCCAAGACAAGCAAAAAACTGGCAAGGCCACCTGCCATCAGCACCGCCATGAGATGGGTCCAGGGGGCTTGGGCAGCGAAAAACATGGCTACAGCTACTGCCCCTACCACGATAGCCGTACCCATATCAGGCTCGGCGACGATGAGCCCAGCCACAAGCCCCACTACAAGGGCAAAAGGCAAAAGCCCCGACCCTACCTCTTTAATCTCATTCCGCCGTCCAGCCAGCCAGGCCGACATATAAAGGACCAGCCCCACCTTGGCTATTTCACCAGGCTGGAACTCTAAAGGCCCAATAGAAAGCCAGCGGGTCGCCCCATTTCGCATCTCTCCCACTCCAGGTACGAGGACAGCAGCCAAAGAGGCGACACACGCCAAAGTGATGACAAAGCTGAGGCGCCGCAGACGCCTATACCCCACCATCACCACGCCAGCCATAGCCAAAAGGCCCAAACCGGCATAGATAGACTGACGAACTATGTAATAGTGGGGATTGCCATGGAACATCTCCCCCACAGGGAAGCTGGCACTGTAGGTGACCAAAAGGCCGAAAATTACCAGTGCTACTACAAGGGAGATCAAAAGACCATAAGTGGAAGGATATAAGAAGTGGTGCCGAGCCATCAGGCAGGCACCTCATCCCTGGCAAAACTCAAAACGAGAGAGCGGAAGTGGTCACCCCTCTCCTGAAAGTTATCGTAGGCGTCGTAGCTGGTGCAGGCGGGCGAGAGAAGGACCACATCTCCCGGCTGGGCTAGGCATCTGGCCACCTCCACCGCCTCTTCTAGCCGGCCCACTCGGACCACTGGAATGGCCCGACTGGCAGGCTTAGAGGCCTGGGCCTGCCTTAGCGCCCCTTCCAGCTTGGGGCCCGACTCCCCAAAGAGAACTACGGCCCTACACCTCCTGAGCACCTCCTCTGCCAACTCCTCTAAGGGCAAATGCTTATCCCTTCCCCCCAATAGGAGCACCATGGGCTCTTCAAAGGAGCGCAAGGCAGCAATGGTCCGAGTGGGAGTAGTGGCAATGCTATCGTTGTAATAGCACACGCCACCAGCGCACGCCACCAACTCCAGACGATGAGGCACCCCCGAGAACGATGCCACCGCGCACGCCATCGAATCAGGGCAGACACCGCATATGTACGCAGTAGCCGCCGCCGCTAAGACGTTGAGGAGGTTATGTCGTCCACGCAGCCTGACGATGCTCAGGGGGAAGAGGGAAAGGCATTTTCTGCCCTCCATCCAGACCGCCTTCCCATTTATGACTGTCACCCCCCTGTCTACCCTTTCACCCAGGGAGAAGAAGCAGACTTCTCCCTTTAATCTCGTAGCTAGCCCTCTGGCTTCTGGGTCATCATACCCCAGGACCGCCCAGTCGCCAGGGCCCTGGGCCTCCACTAGACGAGCCTTAAGGGCCCTGTACTCTTCCCAGCTGAAACGGTCCAAATGATTAGGGGTTATATTAAGCACAGCCCCCACGTAGGGCCCCCGCGAGGAAAGGAACTGGAGCTGAGTATGGCTCACCTCTAGGACTGACCAGGTATAGGGTCGGACTTCGGAAAGCCTTGTGAGGAGGCCTACCCCTATATTGCCGCCCACTAGATGCGGCAGCCCTTCCGCTTCCAGCATCTTGCCCACCAGGGCAGTTGTAGTGGTCTTGCCGCTGGAGCCTGTGATCCCCACTATAGGGCCAGGGCATAGATCCATATAGACGGATAACATAGACAAGATGGGGACGCCTTGGGCCCGGGCCATGACTATGCCTGGGAGGTCAAGGGGCACGCTTTGGGATACGTAGAGGTAATCGGCATCCTGGAGCACCTTTGGATCATTGGCCCCTAGGGACAGCTTGACGGGGAGACCCTCTATCTGAGCAAGCTGCCGCCTAAGCTTCTCAGGAGGCTTAGCATCGCTTACCGTTACGATGGCCCCCTGGCCCACAAAAAAGTGGACCCCGTCTATGCCCTCAATGCCCAAGCCCACCACCGTAACCTTCCGCCCGCGGTAGTCCATCATCGCGCCTCCAGGGCAAAGGTCACCCCAGCCAAGGCTCCTAAAACCCCCAGCACCCATAATCGCTGAACCACCTTCGGCTCTTCCCACCCTAACTCCTCCAGATGGTGGTGAAGGGGGGCCATGCGCAAAATTCGCTTCCCCTTAGTGAGGCGGAAGTAGACAACCTGGAGGTAGACCGATGCCCCTTCCAGAACGAACACTATACCTACCAGAGGTAGGGCTAGCCACTGGCCCGTGAGCAGGGCCGTTAAGGCTAACGCCCCGCCCAGAGACAAGGCGCCCGTATCGCCCATGAATAGCTGGGCAGGATAAGCATTGTAGTAAAGGAAGCCCATGCACGCCCCACCTGTGGCTAGGGCGAATGCCGCCACCTCCACTTGGCCCTGACTTATAGCAACGGCCCCATAGGCGAAGAGGGCCAGGGTGGAAAGCCCGGCCGCCAGGCCATCGAGCCCGTCGGCCACGGCTACCCCTCCCGATGTGAGGACCAAAACAGCCGCCGCCACAGGCACCATCCAACCACCAAGGTTATACTGGCCAACCCCAGGTACATATACCATGTCCATTCCCTGCCACCTATAGAGCCCAGAGCCTATCCCTAGGCCTACGCTAGCTAGGGCCAAAAACTTGACCCTTTTATTGAGGGCCCACTGTTTACGCCCCACCAGGGAACCCAAGTCGTCCAGCAGGCCTAAGAGGGCAAGGGCCCCCACAGCTGCCCCGGCTAAGGCCAGAGCAGGCTCCCGCCATGCCTCTAGGCTTGCCACCACTAGGGAAGGCACCCATATCACTATGCCCCCCATGGTAGGCGTTCCTTCCTTGGCCCGATGGGAAACTGGCCCCCAAGGGCTAACCAACTTTCCTACCTTCCAGCGGCGCAAGAGGGACGTCATCGGCCGGCCTAAGGCCAAAGCTGCAAATAGACCTGCCATGCCAGCAGCCAACGCGTGGGTCATGACGTTAATGCCTCTACCACCTTCTCCAAGGCCAGGGCTCGGGACCCCTTGACTAGGAGGTAATCTCCCCTTCTTAGCTCGTCCTTGAGAAGGCGCACCGCCTCCTCTTTGCTATCGGCCACAATTACCTGCTCCAACCCAGCCTGGCGAGCTGCCTCAGCCATTATTGGCGCTTTGGCGCCCACCAAAACCAGCAGGTCAACCGTCTGCCCCGCATAACGCCCCACCGATATGTGGGCTTCCTCCTCGATGGGGCCCAGCTCGAGCATGTCCCCCAGCAGGGCGA
The DNA here is from genome assembly GCA_030550295.1 of Chloroflexota bacterium. Classification (GTDB taxonomy): domain Bacteria; phylum Chloroflexota; class Dehalococcoidia; order SM23-28-2; family HRBIN24; genus JAVVHA01. The sequence continues at coordinate 18,520 of JAUQPQ010000004.1, read as the reverse complement.
TTCGCCTGCCCTCCAGTTCGGCCAAAAGATCTAGGGCCGCAGTTACAGAAGGGGGGCTAGCATTATAGGAGTCGTCGATAATGGTGCTACCTCTGGGGCCGGGAACCACTCGTAGCCTCAAATCGGTGCGGGCCGAGGATAATCCAAAAGATATCTCTTCTAAGGACATGCCCAAAGTAAGACCCACCGCCGATGCTGCCAAAGCAGCATATACGTTGTGCTTGCCAGGCATGGGGGAGGGGACCTCTACCTCCCCCTCCTTCGTCACCAGACGAAAGGAGAAGCCGGAGAGACCGTACCCCTCCAGGTCCATGCCCCTAACCTCACACCCCTCCCCCAGACCGAAGGTGACCCATGAGGCCCGGGTTTTGCTGCGAAGGCTTTGGGTCCAGGGGCAGTCCCCATTGGTAACCGCTGTACCGCTAGGGGGCAAGGCCTCTAACAGCTCCCCCTTGGCTGAAGCGATGGCCTCAATGGACGTCAAACGCTCCAGATGGACCGGCCCCACGTTGGTGATCACGCCTATATGAGGACTTGCTATCTGGCAAAGAAGGGCTATATCGCCTATCTGGAACATGCCCATTTCCAAGACGGCCACTTCATGTTCTGGCTGTAGCTCCAGCAGCGAAAGGGGAAGCCCTATATCCGTATTGAGGTTGCCTGGGCTTTTAAGGACCCGGAACCGGGTGCCTAGCACCGCCGCTGTCAGCTCTTTGGTGGTGGTCTTGCCTACGCTACCAGTAATCCCTATCACCCGTAGCGACGGGTGGCGACGGCGCCTCTGTGTCGCCATGGCATGCAGGGCCAAGAGGGTGTCAGTTACGTGGAACAGCGCTACCCCCTGAATGTCAGACAAAGGCTGGGAAACGATCACCCCCTTGGCGCCGCGGGCTACTGCCTCAGCAACGAACTGGTGGCCGTCGTGGCGTTCGCCCCTCAAGGCGATAAAAAGAGAACCAGGACCCACCTTCCGAGAGTCCACCGTTACACCATGGAAGCAGGAAGGCCCTTCGCCCTTTATGTCCACAAGCAAAGGTCCCAAGGCCCCCAATACCTCGGCGAAGGAGATGTCAGCCATCAGCGACCTGAGACCAGTTTTCCTTCTCGTGTGACCCCAAAGTAAGAGAGGGCATGAGCCGCAATCTCGGCAAAAGCAGGCCCTGCCACCACTGTACCCCAAGGAACCGTAGTGGGTTCGTCAATCTTCACTAATATTACCACCTTAGGGTCCTCTAAGGGGGCGATCCCAGCAAAAGAAGCGATATAAGCGTTGGGCTTGTAGGCGTACCCCTCAACAACGTTAGCTGTACCCGTCTTCCCACCGACGCGGTAGCCAGATAAGAGGGTATTGGCAGGAGGTGGGGGCTGGACGCGGGCCATCATCTCTCTTACTGCCTTAGCCGTTTCGGGGGAGATAACTCGTTCCCCTGGCTCAGGGGAAGTCCACCTGACGCCCTGAGGTGTCACTATTCCCTTCACCAGGTGGGGCCGCACCAGGAGGCCATCGTTGGCGATGGCTGCCAACATAGTGGTGACCTGTACAGGGGTGGCGGCCAGGCCATGCCCAAAGGAATTGGTGGCCAAGTCCACAGGAGACCAATGGGGGTCATCGGGCCAGCGGACTTGCCCCGGCGCCTCACCGTCCAATTCAATCCCGGAAAGTTTACCGAAGCCGAAGCGCCGCAGATACTCATAGAAGTGTTCTGGGCCCAAGAGCTGGGCCAGCCATACAGCACCAGTATTAAGGCTCTGGACCAAGATATCGGTGACGGTGCGGGAGCCATGGGCCGAGTAGTCCCAATTGTATATAGGCCACCCCCCTACCATCACAACGCCTCTGTCATACCAGGGTGTATGCGGCGACACCAACCCCTGATCTATGGCAGCAGCCACTGTGGCAAGCTTGAGGACAGATCCTGGCTCGTACATATCCGTTACCAGTGGGTTACGGAAGAGGCTTAAAGATGAGGGATCATCCAGAGGGGGTGACCGCAAGTCAAAGGTGGGGCGAGAGGCCATAGCCAGTATCTCCCCGGTCTTGGGGTTCATGACCATCACACTTCCCCCCTTGGCCCCATGCTGACGAATCGCCTTGTCTAGCGCCTCCTCTGCCACCCTCTGGAGGTGTCGATCTATGGTTAGGATGACATCTCCTCCGTTGGCCAAGACGTCTTCTAGACGCCGCTCTATGCCGCTGAGCCCATTACCGTCCCTACCCACTATGCCTAACACCTGCGACGCTAGGTTCCCCTCAGGATAGAAGCGGACGCTATCGGGTACCAGGCGTACACCTTTTAGGCGCAGGGCCTCTACTTCTTGCGCCTTCTGCCATGAGAGGCCCCAAGCCACGGTGTGTTCGAAAGCGGGGCTGGCGAGGGTCTCGTGGATCATCTCCAGAGGATCACGGCCCACTACCTGCCCTAGAAGGGAGGCATCGGCAAGGGCCCTTTGGGGGTCCTGCCATGCCCTTTTCTCCACTAGTACCTTAAAGGCGGGGACAGTCATGACCAAGGGGTTCCCATTGGCATCCAGGATGGAGCCCCGCAAATAGGGCTTGGGGCGAGAAGGGGCAGTTACGCCCTTACCACTCTGCCCCTGGTGCTCCAAGGCCTGGAGCTGGATTAGCCTTGCCACCACCGCTGCGAAGGCCAGCCCCACTGCAAGGGCAACGAGCTTCACTCGCCAATGGCCTCCCCGCATGGCTCTATCCAAGCTTCAATCACCAGAAGGGCAGGCTATTTATAAGCTTTCGCCACCAAGGGGTACTCTTCTCTTCTACTTCTGTTGCCGGGGGCAGGTAGCGAGAGGGCAGAGTTGGGATTGAGAAGGGAGGAACGTCCACGCGCACATAGATGGTCTCCTGGGGTGGGGCCATATGGAGGCGCTCCTCCGCTTCCTTCTCTATCCGCTGGAGGGAGGCAAGATAGGCTAGATGGGCCTCTAGCTCTTTCAGCTTCGTCTCCCACTCTAGCAGCTCCCGCTGGAGCTGGGCAGCGTGGCTCTCAGAGACGAGAGACTTCACTAGACCAGATAGAGGGAACAGGGAGGCAGCACCTATTACCAGGGCAGCAAGGCCTATAGCTGTCGGTAGGCCACCCCAAGGTATGGCCTTCCAGAGGCGGTAAGGGCGTGTACCTGCTCTGGTCGTAGCCATGGCCACTTAGACCTTTTCGGCCACGCGAAGGCGGGCACTTCTGGCCCGCGGATTGCGCTTTATCTCCTCTAGGGTGGGGCGCAGGGGGCCCGGCAGTACAGGCCTCAGCGTCGCCTTGTGCCCACACCGGCAGAGGGGGCTTTCAGGTGGGCAGATGCAGTCTTTAGCCTCCCTGGCTATGAACTGCTTAACCAGCCTGTCCTCAAGGGAGTGATAGGAGATAACTACGAGCCGCCCCCCTTTCCCTAGCACCTGGAGGGCCTGCAAAAGGCCTATCTCCAGGTTTTCCAACTCCCGGTTGACGGCGATGCGTATGGCCTGAAAGGTGCGCGTGGCAGGATGGATACGGCCTCCGGCAGTCCCCACCGCCCTGGCCACCACCTCCGCCAACTCCATCGTCGTCCTTATGGGACGGGACCTTACAATGGCCCGGGCGATCTGTCGGGCTTGAGGCTCTTCCCCGTAGTGCCATATGATGTGCGCCAGCTCCCGCTCAGAGAAGTGATTGACCACGTCATTAGCAGTCAACTCCTGAGAGAGATCGAAGCGCATGTCCAAGGGCCCTTCTACCTGAAAACTGAAGCCCCTCTCCTCATGAGCCAGCTGAAAGGAGGAAAGGCCCAGGTCAAACAGCACTCCATGGACGGGCACGAAGTTATAGGCCCGACAAACGGCTGCCAGGTCGCGAAAGTTGGCCTCCACTAGGCGCACGTCAGGCTTGAAGGGGGCCAATCTCTGCTCTGCCACCGCCAGGGCCTGGGCGTCTACATCTAGGCCGAGCAAAAGCCCTCCGGGGGAGGCCGCCTCCAGTATTGCCTCGGCATGGCCGCCTGTGCCCACGGTACAGTCTACGTACCTTCCACCAGGTAAAACCGCTAACGCCCCCACCACCTCCTCCACCATTACCGGTATGTGAAGGCTCCTGCCTTGGGTCACCCCTTTCACCTGGACCACCATCCCTCTTCACCTCCCTACCGCAGTGATTCCAGTTCCTCCTTATAAGTGGCCTCCACCTGGGCCATCTCCTCCTCCCATCGCTTGGGGTTCCATATCTCTAGGCACTCGATGCGTCCAGCCACGATGACGTTCCCATCTAATGCCGCCTTCTCCCGTAGGTACTGGGGGATGAGTAGGCGTCCCTGCCTATCTAGCTCTGCATCCCAGGAGCGCACCGAAAACCCCCGGCGCAGGCGCCTTCCCTTGAGGGTAGTAGGCGGCTCCAGCATCACTTTCGCCTCCATTTTCTCGAACCCCTCGTTGGTCCATACCTCCACACAGCCATCGGGGCTGAGGGTGAGCTTGACCCCCCCGGTGAACAGGTGACGGTAACGCGCCGGGATAGGTAACCGCCCCCTATCGTCCATGGAGTATTCATACGTCCCCCTAAACACCGTCTTCCTCCCGCCCATCCCCATCGCAGCCGCCTTGTGATATATTGGCCCCGCGGGGAGGCGAGGATGGGTGGCGCTACCACCCTTCCCCACTTTCTCCCACATCATACCATTAGCATATTCCGGGCAAAGGAAGGCGTGACAGGGTTTATCCACACCATTTCCACAGGTGCGTAAAGGTGGCGTTTCGGGCAGGGGTTCTTACGGTATCTGATGCCGGCTCCAAAGGCCTTAGGCGTGACGAGAGCGGAGAGGTCATAAAGGAGGTCTTGTCTTCTTGCGGCATCGAGATAGAGCGGTATGAGGTGGTGCCCGACGAGCAGGAAGTGATAGAGGCCCGATTACGCCAGTGGGCTGACGATGTGGGGGTGGACCTGATAGTGACCACCGGCGGGACGGGATTTGGTCCCAGGGACGTCACCCCAGAGGCCACGCGGGCAGTATTAGATAGGGAGGCACCAGGTCTCATGGTGGCCATAACGGTAGAAGGCCTTAAAAATACGCCCTTAGCCATGCTTAGCCGGGGCGTGGCTGGTGCTCGTGGCAAGACCCTTATCGTCAACCTGCCTGGTAGCCCCAAAGGGGTAAGGGAGGCCCTGCAAGTGCTCGTCCCCGTTCTGCCCCACCTCCTGGAGTTGCTACGAGGAGAGGCATCACCCCATCAGCTCCGCTGAGTGGGGAAGAGTGGGGGATGATGGAGAGAGATGCGCATTGACATCCTCACTATATTTCCTGGGGCCTTTCGCGGCCCCTTAGACGAGTCCATCATAAAGAGGGCCCGCGAGAGGGGGATAGTGGAGATATACGTACACAATATCCGCGATTGGGCTACCGATAAGCACCGCACTGTGGACGATTATCCCTATGGGGGTGGCCCCGGGATGGTCCTTAAGCCAGAACCTATCTTCGCCGCCACTGAGGCAGTCGCAAGAATGGACGAGCGTCGGGGCCCCATCATCCTTCTTACGCCTATCGGCCGTACCTTCTCCCAGGAGGTGGCCAACGAGCTGGCCCAGAAAGAGCGCCTAATCCTCCTCTGCGGCCACTACGAGGGTGTAGACGCCCGCGTCCATCAGCACCTGGTCACCGATGAGATCAGCATAGGCGACTACATCCTTTCAGGGGGTGAGCTGGCGGCCATGGTGGTGATAGATGCCGTGGTACGCCTCTTGCCCGGAGCACTAGGCGACCCTGAGTCTGCCCGACGGGAGTCCTTCGTGGAAGGCCTCCTGGAATATCCCCCCTACACCAGACCTGCCGAGTTCCGGGGCTGGAAGGTACCGCAGATCCTCCTTTCAGGCCATCACCAGGAGGTGGCCCGCTGGCGAAGACGTCAGAGCATCCTCCTCACCGCCCTGCGCCGCCCTGACCTTCTGGCCAAGGCCAACCTCACGCCTGCGGAGAGGGCTTGGGTTGCCCGCTACCTGTGCCAGGATTAAACTTTAGTTTGCCATGGACGTAGATGCCCGTCCCTTATTGGATGTGAAGGAGAACCCTAACATCGCCCCCTTCCGCCCTGGCGATACCGTCCGCGTCCACTTCCGGCTGAGGGAAGGAGATAGGGAGCGGGTGCAGATATTGGAGGGGGTGGTGATCCGCAAACGTGGTGGGGCCCTTAATTCCACCTTCACCATAAGGAAGATCTCGCACGGGGTAGGGGTGGAGCTTATCTTCCCCCTTTATTCTCCCCTTCTAGAGAAGGTAGAGGTGGTGAGGCAGGGTATGGTGAGGCGGGGCCGCCTGTACTATCTCAGGAACCGCATCGGGCGGGCAGCACGGGTGAAGGAGAGACGACCTACTGGCAAGACCCCTTCCCAGGGCTAGGCCCAAAACCCTGCCCTGGCTATTGCCATGGCATACGTTGAGGTAGCTGTCAATTCCCCCTTTCCCACCTTCCAGACCTTCTCTTACCTCGTGCCCCAGGGGATGGATGTAAGGCCTGGAGACGTGGTCTACGTCCCCTTTGGGCCGCGCATCTTACAGAGTGTGGTCATGGAGGTGACAGAGCAGCCCTCTTACCCCGAGGTCAAGGCCGTGCAGGGCGTCGTATGGGGCATCTCTCTACTTCCCCATCAGCTGGCCCTGGCCCGTTGGCTTTCTCGCTTCTACCTTGCTCCCCTCTTTTCTTGCTTGTCTCTTATGATGCCTCCCGGAAGCCAGCAGCGGCCCCTTACGTACTATGTGGCCCTTGCCAAGGAAGACTTCCCCCCCCTCACCCTTAATCAGCGGCGCTTATGGGAATTCGTCCAGGCACGGGGCAGAGTAGAGGTGAGGGAGCTGACACGGGCCCTGCGTATGAAGGGCACTACTTCCATAGCGGCCTCTCTCGTGCGCAAGGGCCTACTAGCAAGAAGTCTGGAGCTGTCCCGCCCTAAAGGGCGTCCCAGAATTGTGACCTACATCGTCCTGTCCACCCCTCCCCCTATTTCTCAGGTCATTGGCCCGCAGCTGGAAAAGGCCAGAAGGCTGCAAGGGCTCCTTGACTACTTAAAAGAGGGTGGCCGCATACCCCTGACAGAGGCCCGATCCCGCTGGGGAGTCACCCGCCGTCAATTAGCCCCATTAATAGGGAAAGGCATATTGACATTGGAGGAGGTGCCTCAGCCTCGTGACCCCCTCTGGCGCCTAGAGGTGGAGCCTTCTAAGCCTCCTCAGCTAACTGCCCACCAACAGAAGGCAGTAGAGGCCATTGTTGGGGCCCTACGGTCAGGGGAGCATCAGACTTTCCTAGTCCATGGGGTAACTGGCAGCGGTAAGACGGAGGTCTATCTGGCAGCCATCAAGGAAGCTTTAGAGATGGGGAAGAGGGCGCTAGTCCTAGTACCCGAGATCTCCCTAACCCCCCAAACGGTGCGCCGCTTCGCCAGCAGGTTCCCTGGGCAGGTTACCATCTTCCACAGTGGGCTAACCCTAGGGGAGCAGTACGACGTATGGCAAACGGTGCGTAAAGGGGAACGCAGGATAGTGATAGGGACACGTAGCGCCCTATTCCTGCCCATAGCCCACCTTGGCCTCATAATCATGGACGAGGAGCACGAATGGGCCTACAAGCAACAGGACCCTCCCCCCAGATACCACGCGCGACGGGTGGCCGAAGAACTCTCCCGCATCACAGGAGCCGTGCTGGTGTTGGGGAGCGCCACCCCCTCCATAGAGAGCTATCATAAGGCCCGGCAAGGCCATTACACCTTGCTAGAGCTGCCCCATCGCCTGCGCCCCGCCGAAAACGGGACCGTCATCCTAAGCCCCCTCCCTGAAGTAGAGGTAATAGACATGCGCCAAGAGCTGCAAAAGGGCAACACGAGCATCTTCAGCCAACGCCTGCAAGATGCCATGCAGGCCGCCCTACAAGCAGGAGAACAAGTAATTCTCTTCCTCAACCGTAGGGGATCGGCTGCTGCCCTTCAATGTCAGGCCTGTGGGCAGGCAGTAGTGTGCTCAGGATGCCGAGTCCCCTACACTGTCCATCAGCTGGAGGAAAGGTTGGTATGCCACTATTGCAGCAGGACGCGACGGATACCACAATCGTGTCCTACCTGTGGTAACGGGCCTCTCAGGGCCATAGGCATAGGCACCCAGCGAGTAGAAGAAGAAGTGAAAAGGCTCTTTACAGGCGTAAGCACCCTCCGATGGGACAGGGACGTTACTCGCCACTGGGGTGACCACCTGCGTATCTTAGAGGCGTTCATGCGAAAAGAAGCTCAAGTGTTAGTGGGCACTCAGATGTTGGCCAAAGGCCTAGATCTTCCCTGGGTCACCGTGACAGGGATAGTGATGGCCGATATAGGGATCCACGCTCCCGACTTCCGTAGCGCCGAAAGGGGATATCAGGTACTAGAGCAGGTGGCAGGGAGGGCCGGTCGCGGCCCTAGAGGAGGCCGCGTCATCGTCCAAACGTACAATCCGGCCCATCCAGCCTTGCAAGCCTTAGTTAAGCACGACTATAACGCCCTCTACCTCAAAGAGATCTCTGTAAGGCAACCCCTCCTCTATCCCCCGTTTGGAGAGCTGGCACGCCTCACCATTGCCCATCCCGATCAGCACCAAGCTAAGGCCCAAGCTGCAGCCCTTGTTTCCCGCCTGCGACGCCTAGCCTTGAGTCGCCCCATCTACGTATTGGGCCCCATCCCTGCCTATCCTCTGCGCCTGCGGGGCCGATACCGCTGGCACGTCCTCATTAAAGGCGAAGAGGTGACCAGTATACTTGGGCGAATCGAGCTTTCAGCCTGGTGGTCAGTAGATGTAGACCCCCTTAGCTGAACGAAGTCCACCATTTCCCCAAGATGGACGAAGGACATAGAATGGGAACGAGTCCCGCAGGAGGTGAGCCTTGGCCGCACATCCCATAAGGCTGCTGGGAGACCCTGTTCTGCGCATGAAGGCCCACAAGGTGACCAAGATCGACGAGTCCATACGCCGGCTGGTAGCGGACATGATAGATAGCATGTACGCCGCTCACGGCGTAGGGCTCGCTGCCCCCCAAATAGGCGTCCCCCTGCGGGTCATCGTCATCGGCCTGCCCGATGAAGAGCCCTTCGCCCTTATAAACCCCGAGATCGTCAAGAAAGAGGGGCGCCGAATGGTGGACGAGGGGTGTCTTTCCATCCCAGGCTACCGGGCAAAGGTTCCCCGCTCGGTTACGGTGGTAGCCCGTGGCCTCACCTTAGATGGTAAATTAAGGCGCATAAAGGCCTCCGCTAAGAGAGGCGATGAAAAAGAGGCCCTTTTAGCTCAGGCCCTGGAACACGAGGTAGACCACATTAACGGCATCTTGTACATCGACCATCTAGACTCGTTAGACCGCTTAGTGAAGGTGAGAGAGGTAGAATGAACCTACGTTTGCCCCCTCCCTTGCGCCACCTGGTAAAGCGCCTTCTGCCCCTCGTGGCCGAGACACCTGCCTATATCGTGGGGGGCACCCTCCGCGACCTCCTGCTAGGACGACCCATAAAGGACCTGGACCTGGTACTACCTGTCCCACCCTCTCTCCTAGGCCCCAGGATCGCCCAGGGCCTACAAGGCAAATATGTGCCCCTGGCCCCCAATATGGGACGGGTAGTAATCCCATACCAAGGCCACAACGCCCAGATAGACCTGCACCACCTCACCACCACCCTTGAAGAAGACCTCCTCCATCGCGACTTCACCATAGATGCTATGGCCGTCCCCCTTGCACTAGCGTGGCGCAAGGACGACATATTGGACCCTACGGGAGGGCTACTAGACCTAGCACATAGGAAAGTGCGCCTCGTTAGTAAGGGCGCCTTCCAGGAAGACCCCATCCGTCTCCTCCGAGGCATCAGGCTAGCCACTGAGCTAGACTTTCACCTGGACGATGCCACTGCCCAGGCCATCGCCCGCCATCACCACCTGCTGACCCAAACAGCCCCTGAACGCCAACGGGACGAACTAGTACGAATTTTAGCTACTGACCGGGCCGGCCAAGCGTTAAAACTCATGGACGAACTCGGGCTTCTTGCCACCCTCTTACCTGAGTTGGGCCCTGCCCGTGGTTTCCCTCAGCCCCCTAAACACTATTGGGACGTCCTGGGGCACCTTTTGGCTACCGTATCCTTTTTGGACTCTATCCTTGCCCCCCATGTGCCCATGGAGCATGAAAGCCTGCGGCAAATGCTCTGGGACACACTCGGCCCCCCGGCCGATGGCCTGCGAGCATACCTGGACGAGGAGATGGGCCCTGATGTCCCCCGTCGGGCGCTGATCAAGTTAGGTGGGCTCCTTCATGACGTGGCCAAGCCCCATACCTCCACGGTGGACGATAAGGGAAGGAGGCGCTTCTTGGGGCATGAAAAACGAGGGGCGGAAGTCGCAAAACAAATCATGTCTCGGTTGTGCTTCTCCCGGCGCCAAAGTGATTTCGTGGCCATCATGGTGGAGGCCCACCTGCGCCCTATGCACATGTCGCAACAAGGCCTGCCTACGGCAAGAGCCATCTTCCGCTTTTTCAGAGGGTGTGGGGAGGCCGCCCAAGCTGTCTTGCTCTTGAGCCTAGCCGACCACTTGGCCACCGTAGGCCCCCAGGTAGACCTTCACCACTGGAGGCGGCACATTGAGCTGGTACGCTACATCATCCTTGAGGGCCAAAGGGAAGAGCTAGCAAGCCCCCCCAAACTCATCACCGGCCACGATGTTATGGAGGCCCTAGGGATCCCCCAGGGCCCCCTAGTAGGGCATATCCTTAGGGTAGTCCAAGAGGCCCAGGCCGTCGGGGAGGTGCGCACCCGAGAAGAAGCTCTTGCCCTGGCCAGACGTTTGGCTGCTGCCCAACTTTCTGCCCCCAGCGGGAGGACATAAGGATGGATCTCTTAATCTTCGCCCTGGCATATCCTATAGCCATCGCCCTCATCTTCTACTTCGCCTTCTACCGGCCTATCCAGAGGGAGAGGAACCGCTGGAGGAAAACCATATCAGAGCTGCGCATGGGGGACAGGGTGGTGACTCAAGGCGGGCTTATCGGTACCGTAAAGGAGGTAGAGGCAGTCGAAGGTGGGCCTGCCGAAGTGGTGTTAGAGCTGGGCCCGGGCATAGAGGTGCGTGCCTTGGCTACCGCCATCGTAGAGCGCCTGGGGGCCAACTCTACTCACCGAACACCGTCACAGGAGGAATAGGGGGATGCCCCGCTGGCAAGCCTTAGCCATAGTAGCCTTCACGGTGGCCATCACCGCTTTGGCAGTGGTGGTGGTGTGGCCAGGTGCCCCCAAACGCTACCTGCCCGATTCTATCCCCTGGCCTAAAGGCCGTGGCCTGAAGATTGGGGACTTCGACCGCCGAGCTATGCGACTAGGCCTAGACCTTAGGGGAGGGACGTTCATCCTTTTGGAGGCCGACGTCGCCCGCGTCCCCCAAGGCGTCGACATAGACTCGGCCCTGGAGGGAGCGCGCCAGATCATCGAACGGAGAGTCAACGCCTTCGGCGTAGCGGAGACAGAGATCCAGCGCCAGGGGCGATACCGCCTGGCTGTCCAGATACCTGGCGTCTCGCCTGAGGTAGCACGCCAGCTCATCGGCCAGACGGCCCGCCTCGAGTTCTTAGAGCCGCTACAAGAGGAAGGCAACTTCATCTGCACCAGTCCAGAAGGGGCGATCTTTGCCACCCCGTCCATCTCCGGAAATTACTTCTTAGACCGTGAGGCAGGGGTCGTCCGCTGCTTGGGCCCGGGAGGGGAGACGGGGCAGATGATCCTCAACCCTGCCGTCTGCCGAGAAGGATGTCCGGCCGATCTCCGGGGCATCCCCCTAACTGGGGCCTTCCTTAAGCCCAACTCCCGCGTAGAGCAGGCCCCTGAAGGTGGCGCCTTTGCGGTAACCCTTGAGTTTACCGATAGGGGCGCCACCATCTTTAGCGATGTCACTCGCCGCTTAGTTGGCTTCCCCCTAGCCATCGCCTTAGATGGGAAGGTGATATCTGCCCCTGTTGTACAGCAGCAGCTCTCCAGCAACGCCATCATCTCCCCCCTGCAACTGGACGAGGCGAAACAGTTGAGCGTTCTCCTCAACTCGGGAGCCTTACCCGTCCCCATGAAGGTGATCCAGGAGACCCAGGTGGATGCCACCTTAGGGGACACCACCGTGCGTCACGCTGCCCAGGCTGCCCTTATTGGCATTGGGGCCGTGTTGTTCTTCATGGTGGCGTACTACCGGGCGCAAGGGGTGATAGCCGCCCTTTCCCTCACCACCTACGCCGCCATCGTCCTGTTCATCTTTAAGATGTGGCCCGTGACCCTTACCTTGGCCGGTTTGGCCGCCTTCGTCCTTTCAGTGGGTATGGCCGTAGATGCAAACATCCTCATTGCTGAGCGCCTAAGGGAGGAGCTAAGGGCCGGCCGATCCTTGGCCGTGGCTACTAATCTCGCCCTCGACCGGGCCTGGCCTAGCATCCGTGATAGCAATGTTTCTACCCTTATCACCACTGGGATCCTCTGGTGGTTTGGTGACCAGTTCAATGCCTCCCTCATCAAGGGGTTCGCCCTCACCTTGGCTATCGGTGTCCTGGTGAGCATGTTCACTGCCATGGTGGTGACCAGGGCCTACATGCACTTGTTGGCCTCCATACCGGCAGCACGAAGGATCGCCTTGTGGGGATGGAAGCCAAAGATAGCGGCCACCAAGCAGCCCCCCTTGGACTTCGCCAGAAGGAGATGGTGGTTTTTTGCCTTCTCCCTGCTGGTCCTCTTGCCAGGCCTCATCTCCCTAGCTATTCCTCCTGCCCTCAAGCCTGGCATAGAGTTCACCAACGGCACCACCTTCACGTTGCGTTTCGCAGAGCCAGCAGACCCAGAGGCAGTGCGCTCTGTCTTGGCCCACTTGGGCCATCCTAATGCCCGTGTCCAGGTGAGCCAGGAAGGGGACATCATCATAAGGACCAGCGAGCTGAAAGGGGCCGCTAACGCTCCTCCCGTAGGCCCCACCCCTCCCTCTGAAAGGGATGCCATAGAGCGAGAGCTTAGGGAGCAGTTGGGCCCCTTCCAAACCATCAACTTCGAGACGGTATCAGAGGTGGTCTCCAGGGCGATAGGGCGTAGCTCGGCGGTGGCTGTGGGGGTAGCCAGCATTGCGATACTGCTTTACATCTCGTGGGCGTTTAGGCAGCTCCCCAGGGCCCACCGCTACGGGATTGCGGCAGTGGTAGCCCTACTCCACGACGCCCTCTTTGTGGTGGGGTCATTTTCCATCTTGGGGAAAGTGGCAGGCATGGAAGTAAGCACCATGTTCATCACCGGCCTGTTGACCGCCTTAGGCTTTTCCGTGCACGACACCATCGTGGTGTTCGACAAGATGCGCGAGAATGCCCGTCTCCATCCCGATGTCCCTCTGCCCGAGGTAGCCAATGCCAGCCTTACGGAGACGCTGCCCCGCTCTCTCAATACTTCCTTGACGTTGATCATCACTGCCGTATCTCTCCTCCTTCTTAGCGGTGCCACCATAAGGCCCCTGCTGGTAGTGATTTTGCTGGGGACTATCACGGGCACCTACAGCTCCATCTTTGTGGCCACTCAAGTGGTGGTGGCGTGGCACGAAGGAGACCTGGCACGCATCTGGCAACGCATCTTCCCCAGGCGGCCAGTAGAGGCACGCGCTTAGGCCCTTTGCCTAAGCACACGCACATCACCTATGCGGACAGTGATACGTCGCTGGTCTAGGTGCTCCAGGAGGGCCTGGGCGCACCTGCGGCTAGTGCCCAAAATGTCGCGGACACGAGCCAAGGTTATAGGGCCTTCTTTGCATATGGCCTCTACCACCTGTTCTACCATGCGGTTATACGCCTCTGAAATAAAGGCGATGTCCTGGCTCACCCGCACTATCTGGCCTGTCTCCTCTAAATAGGCTATTACCTCCCCATCCAGGTCAGAGATGGAGGGGGGATTGTAGGGATGCTCGCCAAGGATCTGCAGCACCTTTTGGGCCTCCTCCTCCTGCTGGGCAGATAGGGTGGGCACATGAGTAGCCAGCGCCAACCAGTCCCCTTCCCCCTTAAGGAGTCCTTCCTCCTGCCAGCGGGTTACCAGCGCTGAAAATGCTTTAGGTGGCAAGCCCAAGTGCACCCGGAGCCCTTCCCTAGGCATTCCCTTGCGCAGGGGCCACTGCCGATGGTAAGCCCCTAAGGCTGCCTTTGCCTCTTTGCGCCAAGCCTCTACCGCCTGGGCAGCAGCTAACACCGTATCTTCAGCGATAACATCAGGAGGAAGAGATACCAGCAGACCTTGCGATATGAGCAGCTCACAAGTTTTGAGCAATTCTTGGGCTGATGCAGGCAGATGGAAAAGGAGGTAACGCCAAGTTACGTGCCCCTTTTGTTCTACCAAAGCAAGGATCTGCTGACGAGGATCGGCGCTGGAAAGGCTCGCCAATCGGCTGAGGGTGGCCCCGTGGAAGCGTCTATGGCGGGGGACGTTCACGTCCACCACTACGCCTCCGCCAAGGGTATCATTGGGATCGCGAACGATAAAGCGGTCTCCACGAATCAACGCTACAGGGTTCTGTAGCCTTATCTGGGCCCAGCCCTCCTCGCCAGCCTCCAGCTCATCACGGTCGAGGAGGATAAGGCGTCCCGTCTCACGGGCAGAGCCGGTATGGAAGAACACCTCCATGTTGTGGCGGACGGGGCGGCGCAAATAAGGGACCACCTTTAGCCTCACGTCCAACGTTTTCACCCCTTCCAGCCAGCCAGGTATGGTCACCACCATGCCCCTTTCAAGGTCAGATGCCCCAAGGCCTGGCAGGTTCAGCGCCAACCTTCCGCCCGGCAAAGCCTTGTTCACCGGGCGACGATGGCTCTCCATGCTGCGAATGCGGGCCCTAGCCCCAATAGGGAGGATCTCCACCTCTTGGCCTACCTCCAAGCACCCGTCTACCAGGGTGCCAGTGACGATAGTGCCCAGCCCTGGCAGGCTAAAGACCCTATCTATAGGGAGGCGGGGACGACCTATATCCCTCTTGGGGGCAGTTTGAGCCAATTGAGAGTCTAGGGCAGCCACCAACTCTTCCAGGCCCTCTCCTGTGATAGCTGAGCATGCCACCACTGGCATATTAGCAAGGGATGTGCCGTCCAAAAGCTCGTGTATCTCAAGGACCACGAGCTCCAAGAATTCCTCCTCCACCAGGTCCTTCTTAGTGATGGCCACCACCCCATGCTCCACCCCAAGGAGGTCTAAGATGGCCAGGTGCTCCCTAGTCTGGGGCATCACCCCCTCATCGGCAGCTACGACCAGAAGGGCCAGGTCTATCCCCCCTAGGCCGGCCAACATGTTGTGGATAAACCGCTCGTGCCCGGGGACGTCCACGATACTGACTTCCCTGCCCGATGGCAAGCGAAGCCAGGCAAACCCCAGGTCTATGGTCATCTCCCGCGCCTTCTCCTCGGGCAGACGGTCAGGATCGATGCCGGTAAGGGCCTTTACAAGGGAGGACTTGCCATGGTCCACGTGGCCGGCAGTGCAGATAGTGTACATGGTCATCGTCCGTTCCCACCTTTTGAGCATTTACGAAAGCCGCATACAGGCTCATCATCCATTGAGAGCCCATAGCCCACCGTTTTCAAGGGGGCAGGACAACGCTAGGGACGACTTTAATTCTCAATGGATTTAACGTGTGATAACATAAGCTCACCAGTGCGAACGACATGAACGAAGTTGGCTACGTTTACGATCCCTTGTACCTGGAGCACAGGAGCCTGGGCCACCCTGAAAGCCCTGAGCGGCTGGAGGCCATCATGGAGCGCCTCATAAGCTCAGGGCTCCTAGAGGCCTTAGTCTCGGTACCGCCTAAGGATGCCACTTCGGCCCATTTAGAGATGGTGCATTCATGGGAGCTGGTGGCCCAGATAAGGGCCAAGGCCGATGAGGGAGGTGGCTGGCTAGACCCTGACACGTACGTCGGGTCAACCTCCTTTGCGGTGGCCCTCAGGGCAGTAGGAGGCTGCCTAGCTGCCCTGGAAGGAACGATGACCGGGCAGATAAAGAAGGCCTTCTGTCTCATTCGGCCTCCAGGCCACCACGCTACTCCAAACAAGGCGATGGGATTTTGCATGTTCAACAACGTAGCCATCACCGCTAAGGTAGCCCTCAGCGAGTGGGGAGTAAACAAGGTAGCAATTGTAGACTTCGACGTCCACCACGGCAACGGCACCCAGGAGACGTTCTACTCAGACCCTCAAGTACTTTTCTTCTCCACCCATCAGTACCCCTTCTACCCTGGCACCGGCTACTGGGCCGAGATTGGGGAAGGTGAGGGTAGGGGCACTACCATCAACGTACCCCTGCCCCGAGGCTGCCGCACCCAAGAATACTTGAGGGTCTACGAAGAGGTATGTCTACCTGCCCTCTACCGCTTCCAGCCAGACTTAATCCTCGTCTCCGCTGGCTTTGACGCTCACTTCGCCGATCCCCTGGCCAATATGCTTATGTCCACTAGAGGCTACTATCAGCTGGCGTCGCTTCTAGTAAGAGCCGCGGAGGAGCTGTGTGGGGGCCGTATCATTTTCGCCTTAGAGGGAGGATATGACCTTACCGCCTTGTCGTGGTCGGTCCAGGCATGCTTGGAGGCGATGCTGGGGCTACCCTTCACCCCTGATCCCCTAGGGGAGAGCCCGGCCGTCCCAGGCCCAGATATAGAGGTGGTGCTGGGGGCGATTAAGCGCACGCACGGCCTTTAGGCCTGCGTTTCCCCTAAAGCAGACGCACCAACACTTCGTTGGCCAAAAGAAGCCCCGAAGCGGTAAGGCGAAGCCGCCGGCCCCTTAACTCTAGTAGCCCCAGCTCAGACAGCTCCTCCACCTGAGGAAGGCGCCACTCAAGAAGGCTCTCACCGAATCGCTCCTCCAATTCCTTCACGTCGACTCCCTCCAGAAGACGCAGGCCCATCATAAGTGCCTCCTGAACAGCCTCACTAGGCCCTCCTTCCTCCACACCTGCCAGCTGGGGCATTTGCCCTAGAACATCTTTTAGCGAGCTAGCGGCAGCTTTAAGGGTTGTTGGGCCATTTTTAAGCCGTGTTATATAGCGCCGCGGCGAGGAGATGTTCCAGAAGCGATAGTAGCGGCTCCCCTCCCATAGGCAGGAGTGTGCCCCCGCCCCTACGCCAAGGTAAGGCCTTAGCCTCCAATACGCCAGATTGTGCAGGCACTGATGCCCTGGCCTTGCCCAATTGGAGATCTCGTAATGCTGGTAGCCTGCCTCCCCTAAGGCGCCTTCAGCCCATTGGAACATCTCAGCTTGCACGTCGGGGTCTGGCGCGGGGAGCAGCCCTAAAGCTATGGCTCGTGCCAGCTTTGTCCCTTCCTCCACCGTTAAGGCGTAAAGGGAGAGGTGGTCAGGCTGGAGAGATATCGCCTCCTGAAGGGTCTTTTGCCAGGCAGGCAGCTCTTGACCGGGAAGGCCATAAATGAAGTCTAGGTTGACGTTGTCAAATCCCGCCTCCCTGGCCCATCTGTAGGCCTCTAATGCCTCTCGGCGGGAGTGAAGACGCCCTAAAGCTTTGAGCTCCCCATCGTCCAGGCTCTGGATGCCTAAGCTCAGGCGATTGATACCGAGATCCCGCAGCCCCCGCAGGTAATGCAAATCTAGGGTGCCTGGATTGGCCTCCAGGGAGATCTCCTCTAGGCCATGGACGTGAAAGAATCGGTATACGGCCTCCAGCACCATCGCCAGAAGACCTATCGGCAGAAGGCTAGGGGTACCCCCACCAAAGTAAAGGGTCACCACCTCTATCTTGCCCAACACCTCTGACCACAGGGCCAGCTCCGTCTCCAGCGCCTCCACATAGGGGGCCATCAGGTGGTTGAGGCCTGCAAAGGTGTTGAAGTTGCAGTAGGGGCACCTCTGCTCGCAGAAAGGGATGTGGACATAGAGGGAAACGGCATCGGTCATGGCACCTCCATGCTGGTCGCTTCGCTAGAAAAGGTCAAGGGGGGCCTATCTGTTGCCGAGATAGATGGTGAGTTATATTGAGTCTTGGCCATGCTTAAAAGCCACAGCTGTGGCAGCATAAGGGCTCAGCATGTGGGCCAAAAAGTAGTCCTCGCTGGATGGGTCCATCGGCGCCGTGACCATGGAAGCCTCATCTTTCTGGACCTTCGTGACCACCATGGCATCGTCCAGGTGGTTTTCCACCCGCAGGAGGGACCAGAGGCCTTTGCAGTGGCCGAGGCTGTGCGCAACGAATATGTTATCCAGGTGGAGGGGATAGTTGCCCGTCGCCCAGAAGGTACCGAAAACCCGGCTCTACCCACCGGCGAGGTAGAGGTTAGAGCCCACAAGGCCTCTATCCTAAACCCTTCCCGAACGCCTCCTTTCTACGTCAACGAGGACACAGAAGTGGAAGAGCTGTTACGCCTTAAATTCCGCTATTTGGACTTGAGGCGCCAAGGGATGCACCAACGCATCGTTTTTCGTCACCAGGTAGCCCAGTTCATCCGCCAGTTCCTTTCGGCCAAAGGATTTATCGAGGTGGAAACTCC
>JAUQPQ010000060.1 GCA_030550295.1 Chloroflexota bacterium | reverse complement strand
CCTAAAGTGAGCACCGTGAGGCCCGGACGCACCTTCATGGCCCATAACTCACGGGCAGCAGTGAGAAGGTCGTCCCCAAGTAACGCCCCAGGGCTTAGGAAGGCGAAGGTATTGAACCCTCGGCTACCTGAAGTCATGACGATGTTGCTTGGCCTTGCCCCTCTTAGAGCCTCTAGGCCTACTCGACCGCTGCCTTCCTCCCTGATGGCCTGGATGAGGTCGTCTTTTCGCACTCGGGGCACTAACGAAGAGAAATCGGCCAAATCTTTGATCTTCCTAGGGTGAAGGCCAAGCCTTTGCCACAGCCCTCGGTAGAAGGGCACCCAACGGTAAGCATATTCCAAGACCGAAAAGAGCTTTTCCTCCTGCTGCTTTCGCAACACCGCAGGCGGCAGGCACTCGCCCTCGTCCAGGTGTTCCTGGGAAGGGTGAGGGAGGGTTAGAGTCGGACCACGGCACCTTTCTCGCCGCATGGGCATTGCCCCCTCCCGATGGACGACACTACGATGTCGGTGACATGGCGCACTACAGCGCAAGAGGTCAAGGCGAGGTTAGTTACAACGAGCCTACCCCCGGAGGTCACTTCTACGCGGTACCAGGGAGGTGGGTGGAACCCCAAACCCTTTGGACACGGAGGCGCAAGGAAGAGGCAGAGATCAGATCTGAGGAGCTGCGCCACAGGAACGCCTAGAACTCTTCGCCACCCATTGATCTCACCTTGCGATAGGGGCCTCTCGTCGAAGGCTAAGACTGCCATCTCGGTAAGGCCGGCAAGGGAGGTATGAGAAGAACGTACAGATTGGGCCAAGGCCTCCGCCCCTTCTTCGCCCAAGAACAGGAAGGATGGTAGGAGGTATTTCAAAAGGTGCAGGGCCCGGAGGGCCATCTCCGGAAGCCCATCGTTGCAGACGGTGGTGCACCCCAACAGGTCGCTGGCCCCAGCCTCAAGGTAGGGTGTATAGGCCCCTGAGGCGAACATGACAAGGGGGCTAGTGCCGTAGTCATAGATGGCCACCGTGTGCCCGGGACGCACCCCCAAGCGCTGCCAGCAGTAGGCCAAAACGTGGGCCATCCGCTGTAGGTCTCGCCTTTGAAAGGCCCAGTACAATGGCCAGCCCTCCCCTACCTGAACCATCAGCTGGGGTTTTTCCCCTTGTACAAGTCGGCCCCCAAAGGGGTCGTCGGCGGCCACGAGGTCATCCCAGCTCACTAACGGCCACTCCTGCCAACGCCTGGGGGCTCGGCCCCCAAGGAGTCGACCATACAGGGGGGTCCGGGCGGCCCTCCCCCTGAAGGAATCCCCTTTCTCAGGAACTGTAGATGTACACATGCTCGAAGAAACGATGACCAGCTAAAGTGGCAGCTATGCACAGGAGGAGATTGGCGAAGGCCAGCAACTCCACCAGCCGGGCCGAAGCTGTTATCTCTTGCTGAAGTCTGCTTGCCGCTTCTGGAGAAGCCTGGGAAGGGTTGAGACGCTTGGTCAGCCGCGGCCGCAGGACGAAGGTAATGAGGATGCCATTTATAACCATTCCCAGCCACGATGCGATCATCAGGATCATCATCCAGCCGTTCCCTTCTTCTAGGAGATCGGGGGCCACAAAGAGGGTATAAGGAGAGGCGACGTCAGCCCATCCCCCTCGGGCCAAGAGCCAATAGCCGCTTGCCACCCAGGTAGCCAACGAGAGCCATGATATGTAGGTGAACTGGGTGCCGACAATGTTGCCGATGATGGCCGCCTGAGCCGGAGGTATGGCCGTCTGCGCCCGTCGCAAAGCTATGGTGACGATGATAGCCCCACCTATATACAAGGCGACAGCGCCAGTATGGGCTACCCGGAGAAGCTCATCTAAGATCATGCCGTATCCTCCCCTTAACCAAGGCCATTTACAAAGTGGGGGGCGGGTTTGGCAAGGCCCCGCCCCCCAGCACAGTTCATGCCCAAAGTTCCCCTAGCCAGCAGCAGAGGTAGCCTCGGAAAGGAGCCGCGGCTTCTTCCCTCCGTGCCACACATCGAAGTGGCGAGCTATGGCCTCGTGATAGGCCCCAGGGAGGGCATACTGGTCGTAGAAGTCCGTCTCCAAGTGGTGGGCCTGCAGCCAGATGACCATCTGCATGGCGTCCACTGTGGCCGGGAACCGCCCATAAGTCTCCCACACGTACTCACATAGCTCCTTGGTGGCCTCCAGGCACCACTCCGTAGTCTTCGGCACCTCCAGATCGAGGGCCTGTCGGTTCTTGAGGGAGGCAGGGCCGGCCTTGTATATGCCCTCGGGGCCCCACTTGGCGTCGTATATAGCCTGGACAGCATCGGCCATAGAGCGGTAATAGGGGGGACAATAGGCCTCAAATAGCCCATCGATGCCCACTGGGTTGCCAAGGCTGGGGCCCAGCCAGTCGGGGCGAGGCAGGGGCGATGCCCTCTCCACCGGGTGGAAGCGGAACCCGAGGCCCTTCGTGAAGGGAGTACCGCCCATGACCACGGGAGCCGTGCTGGGGGCAAAGATCCAGCCTCCCAGCCCCAGGGCTTGCAGGGCCAGGTACATGTTCTGGAGCATAAAGGCCTGCTCTACACCTGCCGTGGCCATGGTGGCCGCCCGCTCCAGGGCAGAGAGTCCCATGGGAGCATTGCGGTTAAGCTTGCCTCTGTCAGCCCACTTGCGTAGCGGCTCGGCCCCCGTAAGGTCGTCATAGATGTAAACGCAGTTGGGTTCGTCCATTATCAGCATCATGATGTTGATGAGCTCCCATGTCACATCGGTGATGGGCATAAAGAGGGTGGTGCCTGGCTTGTTGACGTTCCACTGGTTGAAGGGGAGGGTCACCCCTGTCACCATGGGGATATCCAGGCGCCCATCCTGCAACTTCACTGTATGGGCCCGGAAGGCCTGGACGAGGCGATCCCAGTCGTCCTCCCCTTCGATCTCTCTCATCCTCTCGGGGACCACTTCCTTCATCTTGACCATGTAGACGCCTTCATCGTTGGTGAAGAAGAGCTCCGTGCCATGAGAGGCGCACGGCGAGGCATAAGTGCGCCCTTGCCACTGGATCATGGTGTTCCCACACCAGTTGGCCCCCGCCTTGTCGGCATATGGCAGGTCTACTGCTCCCAGGTTCAGGCCAGAAAGCCCAGTCCCCGCCATAACCAAAAGGGCCTCCTCTATCTCGTCCAGGGGCACAGGCTCCTTCTGGCTCTTAAAGGGGGCAGTCGTCCCTGGGAACTCTGCCCCCAGCGGGAACCGACGGGCTCGCCTCTGGAAGATGGCATCGAAGAGAGGATAGTTCCACGCCTTCCTTACCGCCTCTATCTCCTTAACTGGCCGATCCACAAGCTGCCTAGCCATAGCTTCTCCTCCCCAAATTTCTGCTGGCCCTATCATGGCCCCTCTAAAGCTCCCTGTCAAGGTGGCCTGCACCATCTGGTAACCTCCCCAACCATACCCATAGAACCGATGGGTGAACGGAAAAGAAGGTGATGAACCCTTGACAGCATTAAAGGCAGCTCCTAACCTTCAGAATCGTCCAAAGGGGGTGGCAGCTGTGGAGCAGCAGATCAGAAAGCAAGTATTGCGCAAGCTTACTTATGGCCTCTACGTGGTAACAGCCATGAACGAGTCCCAAGCAGCAGGGGGCACCATAAACTGGCTTTCCCAGGCCAGCTTTCAACCGCCTCTAATTATGTTGGCAGTGAAAAAGGGGAGCAACCTCCACAAGTTATTGGAACAGGGGGCCCCCTTGGCCGTTAACATCCTTGGGGCAGACCAGAAAGAGGTAGCAGAGGCCTTCTTCCGCCCCTCCCAGAGGGAGGGGAACACCATCAACGGCTACCCCTTCCGCGTAGGGGTGACAGGGGCACCCATACTTGATGCAGTCCCCGCCGCCTTCGAGGCCCTTATAGTGGGTAGCCTCCCTGGCGGAGACCACACCATCTTTGTGGCTGAAGTCGTGGAGGCCCATCTCCACCGCGACGCCCCTCCTCTGGAGATGTGGGACACCGGCTGGTTCTACGGAGGCTAAGGCCAAGCTGACATAATCACCATCCCTTGACATGCCAGCCTCCTTGCCTTCTGGCCGCCTTTTGGCTAAGCTTGGCAATAAAGAACTGAAAAAACCAAGACATGGGTGAGGTACACTGCACCAGATGTGGGGTCAAGGGAGGGGCCCTGGAGGCTCCTCCCACAGGTGGCCCCTTAGGCCAGCTCATTCTCAACAACATCTGCCGAGACTGTTGGCACGAATGGCAAGAGATGTCAGCGCGTATCATCGCCCACTATGGCCTCAACATGGGCAACCCCCTCCACCGCCAGCAACTACGGGAAGTGATGGCCGATTTCCTCCAACTGCCTCAGGGGCGAAAATCTGATGCCCAATAGACTCATCAACGAGACGAGCCCTTACCTGCGCCAGCACGCCCACAACCCTGTGGACTGGTACCCATGGGGTGAGGAGGCCTTCCGGCGCGCCCGCGAAGAGGACAAGCCCATATTGCTGAGCATAGGCTACTCAGCCTGTCACTGGTGCCACGTGATGGAAAGGGAATGCTTTCAAGACCAGAACATCGCTAGCCTCATGAACTCCCTCTTCATCAACATAAAGGTGGACCGAGAGGAGCGACCCGATATAGATGCCATCTACATGCAAGCGGTGCAGGCTATGACGGGAGGAGGGGGATGGCCCCTCACCGTCTTCCTCACCCCAGAGGGTGAGCCTTTCTTTGGCGGCACCTATTTTCCCCCGGAGGACCGTCATGGCCTGCCAGGATTCCCACGCGTCTTGCAAGCAGTGGCCCAGGCTTACCAGGAGCAGCGAGATGAGATAAAACGTCAGGCATCTCAAGTAACCTATCGCCTCAGGCGAATCATGGAGCTCCGCTCCCCACCGGAAGCCCTGCGCCCTGAGGTTCTAGACTGGGCCTTTCAGGCCCTCCTCCCCCAGCTAGACGAAGAGATGGGGGGCCTAGCCGGTGCCCCCAAGTTCCCTCAGCCTCTCCTTTGGGAGTTTATGCTACGCTACTACGCCCGAAGAGGCGACGTTAGGGCCCTAGAAGCAGTCACCAGGACTTTGAGAGCCATGGCCTCCGGAGGCATCTACGACCACCTAGGAGGAGGCTTTCATCGTTATGCGGTGGATAGGCTGTGGGTTATCCCTCACTTCGAAAAGATGCTTTACGATAATGCCCTTTTGGCGAGGCTGTACCTCCATGCCTTCCAGGTCACAGGCGAACCCCTCTTCGCCCAGGTGGCCCAAGAAACCCTCCACTTCCTCCTAGACGAGATGCAAGCCCCTGAAGGAGGATTCTACTCCTCCTTAGATGCCGATAGCGAGGGAGAAGAGGGCAGATTTTACGTATGGGCCCTTGCCGAGGTGATGGACACCTTGGGAGAGGAGACGGGCAAGGCCTTCGCCCTGAGATTCGGCCTTACCCCTGAGGGCAACTTTGAGGGACGTAACGTCCTCTATCTGGCCAGGGCTACAGAGGAAGTGGCATCTGCCTTGGGCTGGAGACGAGAAGAACTAGAGGCCAGGCTGCAAGAGGGGAAGCAGAAGCTATTAGAGAGGAGGCACTACCGTCCTCGGCCGGCCGTGGACGACAAGATAATGACCAACTGGAACGGCCTAGTGATGGCATCGCTGGCCGAAGCGTATTGCGTCCTCGGGGGCGAGGCCTACCGAACGGCAGCCATCAAGTGTGCCCGTTTCATCGTGGAGAAAATGATGCCTCACGGCCGCCTCATACATTCTTACAAGGATGGACAGGGCAAGGTGCCCGCCTTTCTGGACGACTACGCCTGCCTTATCGAAGGGCTAATAGGCGTCCATGAGGCCACCTTCCAACCGGATTGGCTGAGAAAGGCCATCGATTTGGCCCACGAGATGGTCGACCTCTTCTGGGACGAAGGGGAAGGCCTTTTCTTCGATACAGGCCCGAGCCATGAAACGCTAGTAGTGCGCCCCCGGGAGGTGTTCGACAACGCTACACCCTGTGGATCGTCTATGGCCACAGAGGTACTGCTTCGTCTGAGCTTCATAACAGGCGATGCCAAGATGCGTCAGGTAGCCGCCCAGGCCTTACGCAGTGTAAGGGAATTAATGGTGAGGGCTCCAGCAGCCATGGGCAACTGGCTATGTGCCCTAGACTTGTATCTCTCGGAGCCCAAGGAGGTGGCGGTAATCGGAGCAAGGGATGATGAAGCTACAGCCAAGCTATTGGCGGTTATATATAAGGATTTCTGGCCAAACAAGGTGGTGGTGGGCATACCCCCCGGTGCCCAAGCTACTGGCATCGCCCTGCTCGAGGGGAAGACAACTATAGGCGGCCAGCCTACCTGCTACCTGTGCAAAGGCATGACCTGCCAGGAACCCACCAACAGCCCGGAGGTGCTGGCCAGACAGTGGGCGGCCCAATAAAGGGAGAAGCTGCCTGGCGTTACCATAAAGCTACCAAGCACTCTTTTTGGAGCGTCCGCCTTACGTCCCATACGCTGGACTGGGAGAACCAGCCCATCCCTTTCAAGCTGTACAGAGGTCTAGACCCCATACCTTTGCCCCAACAGATCCCCACTAGTGGCGTTCATGCCCTCAAGGCGATAGCAACGGGCCCCTCAGGAGATGGCACATTAGACCTTTTCACCCTTGCCGGGCTCCTGCATTTCTCCGCCGGCATCACTAAGCGCCTTCGGTACCCGGGAGGCACTGTATATTTCCGCGCTGCCGCCTGCACGGGCGCCCTATACCACATAGACTTATACCTGGTGTGCGGCCCCCTCCCCGACTTGGAGGCAGGGGTCTACCACTATGGCCCCCACGATCATTCCCTGCGATGCCTCCGACGGGGAGACTTCCGGCCCGTGGTAGCCAAGGCTACCGGCTGGCATCCATGGACCAGCCAGGCCCCCGCGATAGTCGTTTTCGCAAGCACCTTCTGGCGCAATGCCTGGAAATATAGGGCCCGTACATACCGACACTGCTTCTGGGACAGCGGGACCATCTTGGCCAATATGATGGCCATGGCCAATTCCTACGCCATCCCCTGCCGACTCCTCATGGGCTTCGTGGACGACGAGATAAACCACCTTCTGGGGCTCGATGGCAGACGGGAGGCGGCCTTGGCGCTGGCCGTCTTAGGCGAAGGATCTCCCTGCCCCCAGGAGCTCCCTACCGTGCCGACCCTTAACGTGGAGACGGCTCCTCTATCCAAGCGCGAACTCTTATACCCCGAGATCGTCGGCGTCCATGAGGCCTCATCCCTGCATTCGGCAGAAGAAGTGGCCTTGTGGCGTAGGGGTTTCCCTGCCTCCTCCCTGCCTCCTGTAAGGGGTACCCTGTTCCCCCTGCACCCCCTCCCCCTTGAACAGGGGCCAACCATCGAGGAGGTCATCTTAAGGCGAGGTTCTGCCAGGCGCTTTCTTCATAGACCTATCACCCTAGATCAGCTCTCGACCATCATCGATCGTGCAGCAGCCGGCATAACTTGGGACGTGACCCCAAGGCAAGGTTTGTGCCTAAATGCCCTTTTCCTTCTCGTCCATGCGGTGGAGGGGCTACCCGCTGGAGCATACTTATTCCGGCCCGAGACACGGGAGCTAGAGCTGCTAAGAGAAGGGGGATTCCGGAAAGAGGGCGAATTTTTGGCCTTAGAGCAGGCCCTGGGAGCAGATGCAAGCGTCGACTTTTTCTTCTTAAGCCCCCTCCAAACGGTGCTGCATCACCTGGGCGATAGGGGTTACAGGGCCGCACAAATGGAGGCAGGGATAGCCGGTGGCCGCGTATACCTCTCGGCCTATGCCTTAGGGATTGGGGCCACGGGGCTTACTTTCTACGATGACGAAGTGATCCGTTTCTTCTCCCCCCAAGCGGCGCAGCTGGAACCCATGTTCCTGGTAGCAACTGGCGTGCCAGCCCCAAGGCCTCGCACCCTGTAACGCTGGCACCGCATAGGCGTCTTCTCAGTTGAGAGGAGCCACGCAGGGGAGGTGAGACCCTTTTAGGGGTACCCAGAGAGCGAGCCCGGCACTGTACCAAAAAACTCGCAAGGAGGTGTGACCCTAAATGCTACAAGAACTGATAAACATGCTGTTCCTTATGCTGCCCAGGGACGAAGAGGGACAGGCCCTTACCGAGTATGGGCTAATCCTGGCCCTGGTCGCTATCGCCCTCATCGCGGGCCTTACTGCCCTTGCCATGGCCCTCACGGGGACCTTCAACCGCATCACGAGCGCCTTGGGAGGATGAGGCAGGTAAAGGTCCTGTCCATATCGTATATGATGCCTGGAGTGAGGTAGTGAAGGGTGAGAGGAGGGGAGAAAGGGGGCAAGCACTGGTGGAGCTGGCTCTAGTATTGCCAGTGCTTGCCCTCCTCCTCTTCGCCATCATCGACTTCGGGCTGGCCCTTAACGCTCGCATCCAAGTAGCCAACGCAGTGCGAGAGGGGGCCCGCCTTGGCGCAGTCATATGGCCGGCACCTGATGTGGAGATCAAGGTAAGGGACAGGGTGCTCAGCAGGACAGGCTTGGTGATCAATGCAAACGTGGGGCCCATAGAAGTAAGCTTCCCCCAGGGCCGTTTCACTGGGGGATCAGTCATGGTGAAGGCCGAATGCAGTTACAGATTCATGTTTCCTTTCCTTGCAGACTTGGCCAGCATGGGATGTGGCTCATCGGCAGTGATGCGTCTGGAGTGAAGGGATGAGAAAACTTACACGAGCCTTTCGCAGAGGAGAAGAGGGGCAGGCGGCAATAATAGTGGCGCTGGCCATGGCCGTCCTTCTGGGGTTTGCGGCCCTTTCCGTAGACGTAGGCTACTTTATGTGGGAGAAGAGGGCGCTGCAAAACGCTGCCGATGCCGCCGCCTTGGCTGGGGCCTTAGAGCTGCCCGAGTCACCGTACTGGGCCGAAGAGGCTGCCCAAGGGTATGCATACCGCAACGGTGTCGGCCAAAACGGGTGGACACTAGAAAGGGTAGACGTCTCAACCGATCGAACGAGCATCGCCGTCTCAGTAGCTCACCCTCAGTCGCCGTTCATATTGGCCCGCGTCCTCGACCTCGTAGGTGTAGATGTGCGCGCTTCCGCGCAGGCAGCAGTCAGGTCCCCTTATAGGCTGGACAACGTAATGCCCTGGATGCTAAGGCGCAGCGTCTACGAGACGACTCCCAACGGCCAAAAGGTGAACCTGAAGTATGACGCAAGAGACCCTGAGCGGGGCAACTTCGGCCCCCTAGCCATCGGCGGTAGAGGGGCCAACGTCTACAGGGCCAACATTCGTGACGGCGCCACCGTAGAGCTGGAATCTTACTATGACACAGAGCCGGGCAACATGGTAGGCCCTACGCACGCAGGACTCCAAGATCGACTGTCTCAAGAGTCTCAGGAATGCGACAGCTTTGAGGAAGTGGTGAAGGAGGAACCTTCTGGCACTTGGCGCATCGTTGGCGGCTGTAACCCATGGCTGCCAGGGGGCGAAGGAAATAGGCGGCTAGTTGTAGTGCCCATCATCGACGATGCAGGCCTTGCGGGACGCACCCAGGTGCAAGTAATAGGCCTGGCCCTAGTCTTCCTAGAGGACTTCGAATGCTCAGGTGGGCACCAATGCACAGTGCAAGCTCGCCTAGTGAAAGCCGTAGCCGCCCTGGAAGGGCCAGAGATCCGGTTAGGGCCCTACAATCCAGCAGTAGGCATAAGATCGATCAGCTTAATCCAGTGACGGTAGAGGCGGGGAGGGAAGATGATTGGCGCACAGGCAGTACCCCACCGAGGAAGCAGATGGGCCTTAGCGCTAGCGATAGTAGCAGGGCTAGCAGCTGCCCTAGTCAGCTACCTAGCCCTCAAAGGAGCAGCCAGGTCCTCGGATGCCCCAGCTATCCAGGGG
>JAUQPQ010000059.1 GCA_030550295.1 Chloroflexota bacterium | reverse complement strand
GAATAATACCAACAGACACAAGGGGCCGAAGAAGGTGCCACCGCCCATGATGCAGTGCCACCAGCCCCGTCCTCATCCCCCTCGTCAATCACGACAAAGTTTAAACTGCTGGGGCGCACCGAGTCAAGGCACTAAACAAGGGATGCATTGTGGACCACGGCCGCACACCTTTAGGCAGAGGCTCCCTTAGGGGGTGGGGCCTTTTACATGTCCGCCATACTCGTACCAGATGCGGCAAGTGCCCTCGCTGCTCACCATGCAGGCCCCTACAGGGCTCTCCGGAACGCATTCTTTGCCGAATAACCGGCAGTCATATGGTGTGGCTATGCCCGCCATGATGTTCCCGCAAAGGCACTCCTGGGTAAGACGCGGGGGAGCATCGTGCAGCCACTCTGAGAGGCGGATCTGGAAACGTGCCCGCGCGTCGGCCCAAGCATAGGTGGGGCGCAGGCGAAGATTCCCATTAGGCACATAGGCGATCCCACGCCACACACCGCTTTCGGTCTGGAAGACCTCCCACAGCAGGCGCTGGGCGTTGCGATTGCCTTCTGGCGTTACACAGCGTGGGTAAGCGTTCACTACCCGCCTCTCCCCCCGACGTATAAGCTCGACAAGTTGGACTAGTGCGCTCAGGATATCTAAGGGCTCAAATCCACCGACTACCACTGGTATCCCGTGGCGCTCCACGAACCGCTCAAAGATCTTCCATCCGGTGATAGTGGCCGCATGTCCCGCTGCAAGGAAACCCTGGATCCTGGTCTGTGGCATCTCAGCCACGATCTCCATCACCGGCGGGATGTACTTATGGGCGGAAAGGACAGATAAGTTGGGCGGTGGCCCCGAAAGGATCACTGCCGCCGTGGCCACTGCCGTGGTCTCAAAGCCCGTGGCAAAGAATACCACCTCCCGCTCGGCCTTGCGGGCGATCTGGAGGGCCTCCCAGGGGCTATATACGATCCGGACATCTGCCCCTTCCGCCTTGGCTTCTGCCAGGGACTTGACTGTCCCTGGGACCCGGAACATGTCGCCAAAAGTGGCCAAGATAACTCCCTGTTCGGCTAAGTAGACGGCCTCGTCTACCTCTGGCATGTCGGTTACGCATACGGGGCATCCCGGGCCCATGATCACCTGAAGGTTGGGAGGAAGGAGGCTGCGAAGCCCAAAGCGAGCGATGCTCTGCTCGTGGCTCCCGCAGACGTGCATGATGGAGATGGGCGTCTTCAGGTCGGCACAAAGGTGCTCCAACGCGCGCTGGAAGGCCTGCACCTGTTTGGGATCGCGGAATTCTAGCCGTTCCGACGCCTTCGATGTCACTATGTCTCCTCCCCTGCGCCCATCTCTTCTTGTACGTCAGCAGCCATCAGGTCTTCCTCTGCGGTGCGCAAGAGTGTCTCGTAAAATGCTAGGGTCTCTTCGATCTGTCCAGTGGGGATGCGCCGAATAGCGAAGCCCACGTGCACTAGGACATAATCGCCAGGGGCTACAGGGCTGTCCACCGTATGGAGGAGCACCTGTTTGCGCACTCCCCAAAAGTCCACTAGGGCGGTCATGTCGTTGACTTCCAAGACTTTCCCAGGGACTCCTAGGCACATTTCAGTCCTCCTGTCGAATCCTGCACCATCATCCCTGCCACCTGGCTAGGAAAGGCGTTCGAGATGGGCGGCACCGATGAGGACTTGGCCCAAGCTGATCCCTCCGTCGTTGGGGGGGACCTGGCGGTGGGTGAGGACGGCAAACCCTTTCTCTTCCAACGCCTGCACGGTGCGCTCGGTCAGCAGGTGGTTTTGGAAGCAGCCTCCAGTGAGAGCTACTTGGCTTAGGCCGATCTCTTGTGCCACCCTGGCAATGGCCTGGATTAAGGCGTTGTGGAAGCGGGCGGAGATCTTCCCCCGGTCTTCCCCTCGGCGGAGGTCGTGTAAGGCCGCTTCTAGTAGCGGGGCCCAGTCTAGGACCAAAGGTGAGCTATCGCCCCCTGGCATCGTCACGATGGGGAGGGGATAGGCGGAGGGCTCAGAAGGGTCGGCTATGAACTCGAGGGCCATTGCTGCCTGACCTTCAAAGGTTACTTCCTGGTGCAAGTCTAGCAGCGCAGCCACAGCGTCGAATAGACGACCTATGCTAGATGTCACGGGGGTGTTTATGCCCTGGGCCATCATGCGGGCCAGCACCTGGCGCTCCAGTGGCCGCATGGACCGGATGGGGGCCAGATGCTCCCAATCGGCGACTGCCTCTCCGGCTAGCTCCCACATAAGCGCAAAGGCCACGCGTCGGGGGGCCCGCACCGCTGCGTCCCCTCCCGGTAGGTGGAAGGGGCGCAGCTGGGCTACACGCTGGAAGTGGTATGTATCGCCCACCAGGAACTCGCCGCCCCAGATGGTGCCGTCCAGGCCGTACCCAGTGCCGTCCCAGGTAACCCCCAGGGCTGGCCCTTCGGCGCCGTTGTCCGCAAGGCAGGCGGCCAGGTGGGCGTGGTGATGTTGCACCGGGATAAGGGCAAGGGGAGTGTGGCGACGCAAGTATCGTGGGAGCTCCTCCCTTGCAGCCCGTTGCGCCCAGATGGTAGAGGCATAGTCGGGGTGCAAGTCGTGGGCGATGGCTACAGGCTCTGCCCCATACAATCGGAGAAAGTCCAAAACAACTCCCTCAAACGCGGCCAGCGCTTCAGCCGTATCTAGGTCGCCGATGTGTTGGCTAAGGAAGACTTGGCGTCCAATGCTGAGGGCTACGGTATTTTTTAGATGGCCTCCCACTGCCAACACGGTAGGAAGGGCCTTATTGACGATAATCGGCAGCGGCGCAAACCCCCTTGCCCTCCGGAGGAGGCGCGGCTCTCCGCGCATAATAGTCATCACGCTGTCGTCCATATGGCGGGCGATGGGCCGGTTGTGGACCAAAAAGGCGTCGGTCACATGCCCCAGCCTCTGGAAGGCGTCTTTTTCGTCGGTGCAAATGGGCTCGTCTGTCAAGTTGCCGCTGGTGGCTACGACGGGGAAGTCCACTTCCTGCATCAGCAGGTGGTGGAGGGGGGTATAGGGCAACATTACCCCCAAATAAGGGTTATCTGGTGCCACATTTGGTGCCACGGGAGCCCCAGGGCGGCGCGGAAGGAGAACGATGGGTGCCTCAGGCCTGGTGAGGAGGGCTTCTGCTTCCGGCGAAAGTTGGCACAGGGCCCGGACTTGGGCGAGGTCGCGGGCCATTAGGGCGAAAGGCTTGTCCTGGCGGGGCTTGTGGGCCCGCAACCTTGCGATGGCTGCTTCGTCCTGGGCGTTGACCATTAGATGAAAGCCGCCCAGCCCCTTTACGGCCACGATGTAGCCTGCCCTGAGCGCCTCTGCTGCGTAACGGAGGGCCTCTTCTCCCAGTGCCACTAGCGAGAACTGGCCGACACGGGGCGGAAAGTCGGCTTGTCCGCCTTCGATCTCGGCAAGGAGCGGCTTAGGCCAATAGAACGCCAGCGTCGGGCCACAGGAGGGGCAGGCGTTGGGCTGGGCATGGAAGCGACGGTCGAGGGGATTTTCGTACTCCCTTTGACAGGCCTCGCACATGCGAAAGCGGCGCATGGTGGTGTTGGGCCGGTCATAGGGCAGGCCTTCAACGATGGTGAAGCGGGGGCCGCAATCGGTGCAGTTGGTAAAGGGGTAGAGGTAGCGACGATCTCTTGGGTCTAGCACCTCCGCCAGACACTTACCGCAGGTGGCCATGTCAGGTAAAACCAAAGTCGTCTTCTCGCTCCCGCCATCGCTATGGCGGATCTGGAAGGAGGTGTAACCCAAGGGCTTTAGCCACCGTGCGCGCAGGGCATGGATCTGGGCACGGGGAGGAGTTTCGTGGGGAAGGCGCTCAAGGAATCGCTTCAAACTGACCTGGGGGCCCTCTAATTCGATGAGCACTCCCCGACAGTCGTTCCGTACCCATCCTGCCAGGCCGAGCTCCGTGGCGAGCCGGTATACATAGGGCCGGAAACCTACCCCCTGTACGGCACCATGGACCTCGACGCGTAGGCGGCTGGTTCGAACAGACATAAGAGCCCCTTTAGATGGGGACCGTTATCCTATTCTCCTTGGTCAGCTGGACTGGCTACGTGGACAGTATAGGTACGGGGGTGTTCCCCATGTCAATTTATGCAGCTGTCGATGGGCGCCCGTAAGGGGCGGAGGCGTCGGGAGACATGCGCAAAGGCGCATGCCTCGGCCTGCCCCATATGTGACAGAGCTAAGGGATGATAAAAGTGAAGCGGCCCTTCGCCACCAAGGCGCCATCTGGCTGGCGGCGCGCCTCCGCCTCGCCGAAGGCCACTTGTCGGCCCAGCTGGAGGACCTGTCCCTCTACCTCCAGCCGCTCGCCGGGCCGGGCGGCAGCGATGAAGCTGACGTTCATGTCTACCACGAGATGGGGATCGACGCTGGTGACGTCGTAACCCCTTAGGGAGGTGACGGCGTTGGCCACCGCCTCATCTAATAAGGTAGCCATCACACCGCCATGCACGACGCCGCCTGGGTTACTGTGCCAGGGCGCGACAGTGATGGCCCATCGCACGCGACCAGGCGTCCACTCTACCAACTCTGCCCCTAACGTCTCCATTAGGGTGCTGTAAAGGAGGGGTTCCTCGTTCATACCTTTTCCTCCCATTGTGGCAGTGACTTCCATTAGCGTCCGCTACAGGGGCTGTCTGCATCGTCCTTTGGGCGTTGTGAGGGGGGAAGGTCTCCCCCTTGTATGGCGGCGAGGGCCATGGCGTAAGCCTTTCGTGGGCCGAAGTCGGCCGCCGGCGGGCGCGGAAGGTGGTAGAAGCGTTGGCGGTGAAGGATCGGCCTTTCGTCGTCGCCGGGACCCTGTACAGGGACTCCAGTGGCGGCGCCCTAAAAACCTGGCCTCTGTGTGGCTGACGGGGGCTAAGGGGAAAAGGAGGTAAGTGGCTGCGGCTTTGGCCACATGGGCGCTAGGGAAACGGGACAGCAACTGCACCTTGGGCACCATGATGCCCAACTGGGCTAAGGCTAACCCCATTGTCCCTAAGCGTCAACTTCAACCGTCTACCTTGCTGTCCACGTCTTGCCGTGCTGCGGGAAAGCTTCGTATTTGCGCTAGGGATGTTGGTGGCCCTTATCCCAGAGGGGCTCCTGCCCACCGTATCCCTGGCTCTGGCCTTAGGCGTCCAGCCCATGGCCGAGTCGCGGGCGGTGGTCAAGCGCCTGTCATCGGTGGAGACGCTAGGGTGCACCACCGTCATCTGCACTGATAAGACGGGCACTACCACCGAGAACGAGATGACCGTTCGACGGGAGGTGCCCACAGCTGTGGAGCGCTGTCATCGGGTGGGTATTCATGTGGCCATGCTCACAGGCGATCATGCCCATATTGCCCTGGCAGTAGCCTGCCAGGGCGGCATCGCCCGACCCGATGATCGCTTGGTCACCGGCAGCGAGATTGACGAGATAGACGATGAGCATCTCTGTCGGTTTTTAGGCGGGAAGCGGCCAAGGTTCTTCGCCCACGTAACCCCTGAGCACAAGCTCCGTCTTGTGCGGGCATACCTTCAACTAGGAGAGGTGGTAGCTGTAACAGGCGACGGCGTTAACGATGCCCCAGCGTTGCGTGCCGCCGACATCGGCGCTGTGCTGCGTCTCTGTCTGCGCTACCGGAGGCGAAAGTGAGCTTGGGCCCAGGTGGTGATGAGGCGTATCAGGAGCTGGCGGCCCGATGCCGCCGCAGTAATTTGTGCAGCTCCACTACCAAGATGATGCTGCTAGCTACAGCAGTCATCCTGGCCCAGGCCCCAGGGCCCAACGGCTCCAGGCGCAGGGCGAACTGGGCGGGCGGGAAGTACATGGCGCCTACGTGCATGGCCAAGGCCAGGGCAACGGCAAAAAACAGAAAGGGGTTGGAGAAGGGGCTGCGGCGAAAGGCGGAAGTGCGCTCGGAGCGGGCGTTGCCCACATGGAAGGCAGAGAAGATACCCAGCGTGGTCAAGGCCACAGTACGTGCCTCCTCTAGTGAGCCCGTTTGGTCCAGGTGCCAACGGAACATGAACAGGGTACCCCCCGCTATCACCAGGGCTGAGAGCACTAGTCGCTCCCACATGAGGGCGGAAACGATCCCCTCATCCCGGCGGCGGGGCGGGCGCGCAAGCACGTCCATTTCCCCTGGCTCGAAGGCCATGGCGACGTCCTGGAAGCCATCAACCACCATATTTAGCCACAGCACCTGGGCCGGCAGCAGCAACGGTGGCCAGCGCAGGATCATCGATACCAATAGGGCTATGATGGCCGCTAGCCCCGCCGAGAGGAGATAGAAGGTCGCCTTACGCAGGTTGTCGAAGGTGATACGGCCCTCCTCCACGGCGGCGTATATGCTCACGAAGTTGTCGTCTGCCAGGACGATATCGGCCGCTTCCCGGGCGATATCGGTACCGCTGGCCCCCATAGCCACGCCCACATCGGCCGCCTTCAGGGCAGGAGCGTCGTTGACGCCATCGCCGGTGATGGCCACCACCTCGCCGTGGGACTGCAAGGCCTTGACGATGCGCAGCTTATGATGGGGTGATACGCGGGCGAAGATAGACGTCCTTCTCACTGCTTCTCGCACCTCTTCATCGCTCATGGTCTCCAATTCTGTGCCTGTAAGTACGGGGCCTTCAGGGCTGGAGATGCCCAAAGCCTGGCCAATGGCTAAAGCGGTGCGGGCGTGGTCACCTGTCACCATAATCACCCGGATGCCGGCCCTTTGGCAGCCAGAGATGGCCTCACGTACGCCTGGGCGGGGCGGATCGAGCATCCCTTGCAGCCCTAAAAATACTAGCTGTTGCGGCTCGGGAAGGTGCTCAAGGTCGGTGGGGGACGTGTGCAGGCAGCGGTAGGCCATGGCTAGTACTCGCAGCCCACGGGAGGCCATATCGTCTGCTGCTTGTTGGACGGCGGGAGGGTCCAATGGCAAAGGCCCATCTTCGCTGAGGATGCGGTCGCACATTGCCAGCACACGCTCAGGGGCACCTTTCACGTATAGGTGGTACATGCCCTCGTGCTGGCGGACGCTGGCCGAGTAGCGGCGTTCTGGCTCGAAGGGCAGTTCGGCCAGGCTTACGTGGGCGCTGCGGACTGCCTCAGGGTCCAGCCCGGCCCGCATGGCCGCTACCAAAAGGGCTGCCTCAGTTGGGTCGCCCTGGAATTCCAACCCTCCTTCCGATCTGTATACGTGGGCCTCGTTGGTAAGCACTCCCGCTAGCAGCGCCATATAGAGGGGCGATCCTACTGCCACTGGTTCGGTGCCCGTGGTTGGGGGCTTCCAGGTGCCTCCTAAGGTCCATACCTCTTGCACCGTCATCCGGTTCTCGGTGAGGGTGCCAGTCTTGTCGCTACAGATGGTGGTAGTGCTGCCCAAGGCCTCCACTGCGGGAAGGAGGCGGACGATGGCCTGTCTTTTGGCCATGCGGCGTACCCCTAGTGCCAGGGTGATGGTGAATACTACTGGCAGCCCTTCCGGGATAGCTGCCACGGCGATGGCCACTGCCAGCAAGAACATCTGGGTTACGCTCTCGCCCAAGGCCACACCTAGCACGAAGGTGAGGAGGGCGAAGATGGCCACGATGATGCCTAAAGTTCGGGCCAGGTGGGCCATCCGGCGTTGAAGGGGGGTCTCATGCTCGGCCTCGCGGCGGATCTCGGCGGCGATGGCCCCAAGTTCGGTGGCCTCCCCCGTGGCCACTACGTAGCCGCGGCCTCTCCCAGTAGTCACCACTGTGCCTGCGTATACCATGTTGGCCCGTTCCATAACGGGCGCTTCCGGTGCAACTGATGACGAGCGCTTGGCTACGGGCAGCGATTCACCAGTGAGGAGGGACTCATCAACGGTCAGGCCGATGGTCTCTATTAATCGGATGTCAGCCGGCACGCGGCTACCCGACTCGAGTAGCACCAGGTCGCCGGGCACAAGCTCTTGGCTATCTATTTCCCGCTCCCGGCCCTCACGGATCACCCGTGCCCTTGGTGAGACCAGGCGCATGAGGGCCAGGACCGACCGCTCGGCCTGCCATTCCTGCACAAAGCCGATGCTGGCGTTGAGGGCTAGAGCAGCGGCGATGACGCCGGCGTCTATGTACTCCCGCAGGAATATAGTCACCACGGTGGCCACCAAGAGGATGTAGATAAGGGGGCTCTGGAACTGGTGCAGAAGGACCGTCAGGGGGCTGGTGGGACGGGCTTGTTCGATGCGGTTAGGGCCATAAGCCCGAAGGCGGGCGTCTACCTCGGCGTGGGTCAGACCCTGGGGCCCCGTGCGTAGGGTGTCTTCTAAGGCGGCCCTGTCCAGGGCGTGCCAGGGGTGACTCGGACGCGGCCGCTGCCCATCACTAGCCCTCTTTCGCCCTCTACCCTGCGTCAGCCGCACAACTGTAATCAGCGTTGCCCAGTAGAGCTTTCATGTCCATTCTATCAGACTGAGAGATATGCCCTGGGCTCACCACCGCTAGCCCTCGCAAGGGAAAGCACTGTGTAACCCTTCCCCTTGGGGTAGCCCCTTAAGGGGCAAGGATTCATAGCGTAGCGTGCTACCTCGCGCGCTGAAGTCGTCATTTATCGTGGCTCGTTTCAGCAGGGGGCTTCCGCCAAGTACAAGACGGCAGGAGCGGTACACTGGCGTCCTAACCTCTGCTCCCTTGCTGCTCCATCTCCTGCCTTTGGGCTCTGAGGACGGCTATGAGGGTGTGCAAAGCAGCTGCCACTTCGGGCGAGCGCAGTAGCTGCCACAGCTCCCTTAGCGTCAGGCCTTTCTGCCGCTCCTTGAGCTGTGCGTAGCCCTCATCCAGCGCAGTAGGAACGTTCATGGCGATGGAGAAAAAGGGCTCGTATGAGATCTGGCTCAGGACACCCAACAACATCACCAGGTTGGCTAGCATGCCCATGAACTCGGGGCGGGTCACCGCGCTGAAACTGGGCTCGAACTCCTGCAAAAGCCCATGAACTCCAGCGAGGACACCGCTATCGGCTAAGCGGTCGGCGATATCCAGAAGCTGCTCGATGGCTGATGCACTCTGAGCGATACGTTGGAGTACCCCTTCCAGCGCCGCCCGCTCTTGGGCACTTAGGGCCTGTAGTAGAGATTCGCGTCCCTCTTGCATGACCCATCCCCCCTCACTTGCCGAATAGGCTAGCGAACCATAAGCGTTCGAAGGCTGCCTTCACTACCCGAAAAGCCCTCATCCCTCCTAGCAGGCGGCAGTCGGGATAAGGGGCGCGGCCATAGAGCTTGTCAGTAAAGTCGCACCAGACGGCGGCGCCCAGGTAGCCCACATCCATAACGCAGACGCCCACCATGTTGTACAGCTCGCCCATATAGGTGCCGCGCACCCGGTCTAGGATCTGGCTTACCACATGCTCGGCCTGGAAGTGGGCGAAGACACCCGCCATTCCCAGGCCAATAGTGGGCGCCACCGCATCGCCGATCCCGAAAACATTGGGATATCGTGGCGAGGCCATGGATGGGAGCTCCACATCCATGTACCCCTCCAACGTCGCTAGAGGCGATTCGCGTACCGGTTTTGGCGCCTCATGTGGGGGGACCACCACCGCCAAATCGTACTCCAGCTCACGGCCGTCCTTGGCGCGCAGCACGTGTCGCTCGCGGTCGTGGTGGACCAGCTCGAACCCCCCTTCGAACTTCACCCTGAAGCGCTCCAGGAAGGTCCGGAAACCCCGAACCATAAGGGGCCCGAAGGTCTCCATGGGTTCATGCCAAGAGTGGAAGACAGTGATCTCCGTCTTGTCCGATACGTGTCGCTGGTCAGCCAAGTAGCGGATCATGAAGGCTACCTCGAAGGGAGCCGGTGGGCAGCGGTACGGCCAGGAGACGGGGCCCACCACTACCTTTCCACCCTGGAAGCGAGCGAGGCGCTCACGCATGGCCAAAGCATGTTCCAGCTCCCAGGGAGCCTCCACCCCCTGCACTATGGGGTCCTCCTTCAACACCGAGCCTAAAGCGACGATCAGAAAGTCGTAGTCTAGGGTGCCCTGGTCTGTGTCTACTTTGCACTCGTCTGGGCGGATCGCTGTCACGGAGGCCTGTACTACCTCGATGCCATAGCGTTCCTCCAGCAGCTTAAGGGGGCGTCGTATCTGGTCTGGCTCCCGTAGCCCCGTCATCACCCACAAGTAGCTAGGACGGAACTCATGCCAAGGACTGCGGTCTACT
>JAUQPQ010000058.1 GCA_030550295.1 Chloroflexota bacterium | reverse complement strand
GCGGTGGTGGCGGCGGGGGAGCCCAAGCCGGAGCTAGGGATAGGGGGGGTGGTCTTCTTCTTGGGGACATACGCCTTCACTAATTTGGCCGCCTTCTTCGCTATCATCGCCATAGCCCAGCATATCGGAAGCGATAATATATCAGACTATTCGGGGATGGCCCGTCGTTCTCCCCTTCTGGCCCTGGCGTTGGCCCTCGCCTTGGCGAGCCTGACTGGCCTTCCTCCTACGGCGGGGTTTGTAGCCAAGTTGTACATATTTAACGCTGCCGTGCAGGCCCATCTGGTATGGTTGGCGGTCCTGGGGGTGGTCAACAGCGTCATATCGGCCTACTACTACTTGCGGGTGGCCTTGGTCATGTTTGTTGGGGAGCCTGCTGTAGCTGGGGAGGTGCGGCCTACTCCCATATTGGGAGGTATAACAGCGGTGGCCACTGTAGGCCTATTGGTGATCGGAGTGTTCCCCTTCCCTCTGCTGGAGGCAGCGGAGCGGGTAGCTAGGACCCTGGTATGATATGCCGTTTAGGGTAGACATTTGCGTAGCCCCCCCTTTCACTAAAAAAGTATCGCGGCGCTGGCTTAAAGGGATCGCCATCAACGTCTTGGAGGGAGAAGGGATTAAAGATGCAAGCCTATCTGTCTGCATCACCGATGATGCCACCATAGAGCATCTGAACCGCACCTATGCCGGCGAGGACGCCCCTACTGATGTCCTGTCCTTCTCACAAGAGGAAGGGGAGCCCTTTCCTTCCCCTGTAAAAGGGCGCCTCTTGGGCGAGGTGGTCATATCTCTGCCCACAGCCGAGAAGCAGGGGCGGGAGAATGGGCGCCCCTTAGAGATGGAGCTGGCCCATCTCTTGGTGCACGGCATCCTTCACCTGTTGGGGTACGACCACGCCTCTTCCGAGCAGGAGAGGGCTATGCGGGCCCGGGAGGAGGAGGCCCTGGCCCGCATCTTCAGTTGACATAGTGCCCCCTGTTGGGCCCCTCGCCACACCTTTATACTGGGCCATGGGGATGGAAGAGCGCAGTCAGGCCCTTTACAGGCGTTGGCGGCCGCAGCGTTTTGCTGAGGTGGTGGGGCAAGAGCTCGTGGCCCGTGCCTTGCGCAACGCTGTAGCTATTGGCCGGGTGAGCCACGCGTACCTCCTGTGTGGGCCAAGGGGGACGGGCAAGACCTCCTTAGGGCGCCTTATAGCTAAGGCTGTCAACTGCCCCTCGCCTCAAGATGGGGAGCCTTGCAACGCCTGTCCCTCGTGTAGGGAGTATCTGGCGGGCTCGGCCCCCGACCTAGTAGAGATAGACGCTGCTAGCAACCGCGGCATCGATGAGATCAGGCGGCTGCGAGACAGGGTAGCCTTGGCGCCTATGGGAGGACGCTACAAAGTCTATCTCATCGATGAGGTGCACATGCTCACCCAAGAGGCCCACAACGCTTTGCTCAAGACCCTGGAGGAGCCACCGCCCCACGTGATCTTCGTCTTGGCCACCACTGAGCCCCATCGCTTGCCGTCTACGGTGGTGTCCCGCTGCCAACGTTATGACTTGCGGCGTATCCCTGTAGAGGCCGCTGTGGAGAGGTTGGCCCTGATCTGTGAGCAAGAGAGGTTCGCCCTCAGTGTGGAGAGCTTGCGAGATATAGCCCGTGCTGCTGCCGGCTCCCTAAGAGATGCCATCAACCTGTTGGAGCAGGTAGTCGCCTACTATGGCCCCTCCCCCACAGTCGACCAGGTGCGGGAGGCCTTAGGCCTTTCCCTCTCGGGAAGGGGGAAAGAGCTGGCCAGGGCTATCGCCCAACGGGATTTGGCTGGCGCCCTTAAGGCGATCGCTGCTGCCCGCGACGATGGCCTAGAGATGCGACGTCTGGGGGGGGAGGTAGTGGAGACCCTACGTCAGATCCTTCTGGTCCAGGCGGGGGCAGCCGACTTAGCTGGCCTAACGCCTGAGGAGAAACAAGAGATTGAAGCTCTAGCTGCCCTTATGTCGCCGGAGCTGGTAATGGCTGCTATGAAGGCCTTCGCCTCGGCCCAACTCCAGGGGCGAGACGACCCCTTCTCGCCCCTGCCTCTAGAGCTGGCGGTGGCCCAGGTGTTAGGGCCTCCTTCTCCTCCAAAGGCATCCTCACAGGGGCCATCGCCGCAGGAAGAAAAGGTTAGTGGTGCCCCCACCTCTGTAGAGGCCCCCGCCCTCACTTTGGCCGAGGAGCTGGTGCGCGCCTGTCAGCAGTTCAACTTGGCCCTAGCTGGGCACTTGCGCCATGTTACCGTCAAAGCTCTAGAGGGGGAGACATTGGTCCTATCTTGTCCCTTCCCCAACCTGGCCCAGATCCTGGAACGCCCAGATCACCGGGAGCTGTTGGAAAGGGCAGCCGCCCGCATCCTTGGGCACCACGTAAGCATCAGGTGCGAGGTGGAGGCGCTATCCTCGGCGCCTACCCCTAAGGGCTATCTGGTGGAGGAGGCCCTACGCCACGGGGCTATACCCCTCTCCACCAAAAACCGAGGAGGCGAAGGCGATGTCACGGAAGGAACATGATATGTGGCAGCGTCTGCAGGCCATCCAGGCACAGCTGGCCCAAGTCCAGCAGTCCCTGGAAGAGACTGAAGTGGAGGCCTCGGCCGGTGGAGCTGTACGGGTGGTCATGACTGCCCGGCCTCGTCTGAAGACTATCACCATCTCGCCAGAGGCTGTAGATCCAAAGGACGTGGAGATGCTCCAGGACATGATAATAGCCGCATTGAACGACGCCTTAGAGAAGGTGAGGGCCCTTCAGATGGAAAAGCTGTTATCGTTGGCAGGGGGGCTGGGCCTCTCTGGCCTCGTTCCCGAGGGCTGAGGCCTTATAATGGGTTAGGGGGTATCTTAGGTGCAGGAGGTGGCAGCGGGCCCCTTGGCCCGCCTAGTACAGGAACTCCTTCGCTTTCCAGGGATCGGCCCCAAGACGGCGCAGCGCCTTGCCTACTTTATCATTAGGGACCCGGAGGCCAGCTCCCTGGCCGAGGCCATCTTGGAGGCCAAGGAACGCATCATCTTCTGTTCCCAATGCCAGAACCTGACCGATGTCGACCCTTGCCCTCTCTGTGCTGACCCACGACGTGATCGCTCCCTCATCTGTGTGGTCGAGGACCCATTAGATGTCTTGGCCATCGAGAGGAGTGGTCGGTATCGGGGGCTCTATCATGTTTTGCACGGCGTCCTATCTCCCATGGACGGAATAGGGCCTGAAGACCTTAAGATGGAACAATTGCTGGCCCGGCTACGGGGCGGTAGCGTGAAAGAGGTGATAATAGCCACCAACCCCAGCTTAGAGGGGGAGGCTACAGCCATGTACCTGGCCCGTCTGCTGCGGCCTCTGGGGATCAGGATCACTCGTCCTGCCCGCGGCCTCCCCATGGGCGCCGACATCCAGTATGCAGACGAGGTAACGCTGGCTAGGGCGATAGAAGGTAGGCAGGAGCTTTAGGCGTGACCTTACCCCGCCTCTTCAAGACTGAGGCCCTTGTCCTTCGCCATCGCCCCTTGGCTGAGGCCGATCGCCTAGTGACCCTCCTTACCCCGCGGTACGGGAAGCTGGAGGTGAAGGCGAAAGGTGTGAGGCGGGCCAAGAGCCGTATGGGTGGCCACTTGCAGCCTCTTACCCGTGTCCTGGTCCAGTTGGCCCAGGGGCGCACCCGCTACGTGGTGGCCGGATGCCAGGCCCTTGAGGGCTTCCCCTCCCTTCGGGCCGACTTAGACCGCCTCACCCTGGCCCTCTACCTGTGCGAGCTGGCCGACAGGCTACTTGTCCCCGGGGTAGAGGCGCAGATGCCCTATGCTTACCTTTTGGAGTCCCTTCGCCATTTAGAGGAGGGTAGAAAGCCCAACTTATGGGCCCGCCGCCTCGAGCTCGCCCTGCTGCGCTATAGCGGCTACGGGCCTGAGCTCCAGCGCTGCCTTGCCTGTGGTCGCTCCTTAGGGCCGGAAGGGGGCGCTTTCTCTCCCTTGGCCGGTGGGCTTTTATGCCTCCCCTGCGGCCAAGGAGCGGCTCCCATCAGCGGGCCAGCCCTCAGGGCCCTATCCCTCCTCGAGGATGCCTCGGCGGCCGAGCTAGCGAGGCTTGACTTCCCCCCTTCAGTGGAGCACGAGCTAGAGGCCCATCTCCGGGCGTACATCGTCCATGTGCTCGAGGGCCAAGCAAATACCCTAGATTTTCTGGACAAACTGCGCCACGTGCCCCTAATATCAGGTCAGAGGTGATAGTATGCCCCTCTACGAGTACTACTGTCAGCGGTGCGATGACACCTTTGAGGCGCTGCGCCCCTTGAGGGACTCCCACCTGCCTGCCCCCTGCCCCAAGTGCGGAGGCGAGGCGGTGCGCATTATGCCCACATCTTTTGCTGCCCGTTCCTGGCGGCAAGGTTACCCCCAGAGGGTCCCATATCACCACAGGCCTGTCTACAATAGGCCCCCCAAGTTCCAGCGCACCATCGCGCCTGTAGAGGAGAAGAAGGAGGCGGAGTAAGGAGGGGTGCCATGCCCCTTTATGAGTACTACTGCCGACACTGCGATGGCGTATTCGAGTATTTTCGTCCTATACGGGATGCTGCCCTGCCTGCCCCCTGTCCCCAGTGTCACCAGGAAGGCCAGCGCATCATGTCTACCTTTACCGCCTTCACCATGCGCGATGGCTATCCCCGTCGCCTGCCTGACAAAGGAACCTATTGGCACCTGGGGCGGGAGGTGAAACGTCTTGCCACCCGCATGCGCCATTATGAGCACCCGGAGCTGGCGGAGCCAGAGCCCCAGCCCATGCCTACCAAGGGCGAACTTAAAGAGAAGGAGGAACGGAAGAGGGCGGCCGAAGAGGAAAAGAGGTACCTGGACAGGTGGGGCATGGAGAAGGTGGGCGACCGCCTCCTTCTCCCCGCGCCCAAGCAGAGGCGAAAGACAGGGGGCCGTACCATTATCACCCCCCAGGGGCGAGCAGAGTCCCAGGACTAGCTGCGACGGCGTAGCACGTACTCTACCAAGCCCTCCAAGGTGTGACGGGCCTCAGTGGACGGTAAGGTGGCGAGGGCCTTCAACGCGTCCTGTCCGAACTGGCGTGCTACTTTGTGCGCCTCCTCAGGGATGTCCGAATTCCGTACCAAGGCTACCGCCTCGGCCACCAGCTCGGGTCGCCTCTCGTGGAAGTAACGTTGGACGGGGTTATCGTGGGGATAACGCTCTAGGACGAGGATGGAGGGCAAAGTAAGGGTACCCTGCATAAGGTCACTGCCCACGGGTTTCCCCAGCTCGGCCTCGTCACCGGTAAAGTCGAGGACGTCGTCCACTATCTGGAAGGCTATACCCAAGTGGTGGCCGTAACGGTAAAGGGCCTCTATCCAGTGGGGAGGGGCTTGAGCTACCAGCGCCCCGCCCTTACAAGCGGTGGCAAATAAAGAGGCCGTCTTGCCAGCTATACGCTGGAGATAGTCCTGGATGCCCTGGCGTGGGTCGTAGGCCTGGACATCTTGGCCTATCTCCCCCTTGGCCATCATCATCAGCGTCTCGGCGAAAAGCTTGATCACCTCTAGGCTCTCCGTGCGCGTGACCAGTTCGGCAGCGTGGGCGAACATATAATCGCCCACCATGACGGCGATGCTGTTCTGGAAGGCCTTGTTTACGGTGGGGCGGCCCCTCCGCACCTCCGAGTTGTCAATGACGTCGTCGTGGACGAGGGTAGCAGCATGCAAGAGCTCCACTGAAGCGGCCAAGGGGACGAGCACGTCTAGCTTGTAATCTCCAAAGGTGCCTGCCAGTAGGACCAGGGCTGGCCTTATACGTTTCCCTGCCCCGGAGAGGGCTAGAGAAAGCATGCTGGCTAGAGGTTTGTGGTCTACCCGCGTCACCGTTTGCAGGGTCTCTTCAACCAAGGCTAGGTCGGCCTGAACAGGGCCGTATAGGGAGCCTG
Organism: Chloroflexota bacterium; assembly: GCA_030550295.1. Lineage (GTDB taxonomy): Bacteria > Chloroflexota > Dehalococcoidia > SM23-28-2 > HRBIN24 > JAVVHA01. Next base: position 4,451 of record JAUQPQ010000058.1, on the reverse strand, counting down.
TGCTCACCTTTCTCCTCCTATTGTGCCAATGCCAAAGAGCCAGGCGGCGGCCAGAGCGGTGCCCCTGGCCACCTTCTGGTAGTCCTCTCCCCGCAGCTGGGCCATAGCCGAGACCGTCTCAGGGAGATATGAGGGCTCATTGCGCTGGCCCCTTCTCCCTTGGGGTGGCAGGTAGGGGGCATCGGTCTCCACCGTGAGCCAACGCAGGGCGATGCCCTTAGCTACCGTATGAAGGCGACGGTTGTTGGGGTAGGTGCAAGTGGCCGGGATGGAGATGAGGAAGCCATGTTCCACATAGCAGAGGGCCAAGGGCAGATCGCCGGCAAAACAGTGCATCTGCCCCAAGGGGAAGCTCCTGCCTTGGGAGATGGCCTGGCGGCTGTACTCTTGGAGGATGGCCCACGTCTCCTGATCGGCGTTGCGGGAGTGGACTACCACCGGGAGACGCAGCTCGCCAGCTAGCTCTAACTGGGCCAAGAAGGCCTTCTCCTGGTCTGGGCGTGGGGAGAGGTTACGATAAAAATCAAGGCCCGTCTCCCCTATGGCCACCACCTTGGCGGAAAGGGCCATCTTCTTGAGGGCCCTTACCGTTTTTCTGTTGAAGCTGGATGCGAAGTGGGGATGGATGCCGATGACGGCGTAAACGTCGGAGTGGTCATCGGCCAGATCTACGGCCTTCTGGCTAGAGGGGAGATCCCAGCCCACCACCACGAAGGCCGTTACCCCTGCCTGGCGGGCCCTTGCTAGCATCTCCTCCCGGTCGGGATCGAACCGTTCATCTTGGAGGTGGCAGTGGGAGTCTATGAGCACCTTTCTAGACTCCTAACCTCATCTCCTCTTGGGCCACCACTGCTGGGTCTAGCTTACGGTAGAGGGGCTCCGGCTCTGCCAGGTGTTGGCCTGGGCGGGGCATCTCTACCTTCCAGCCGTGTCGCTCTATGGGGTCTTTGTAGCCCAGCATGTGATGGAGCTTTTGACAACTGAAGGGCAGGAAGGGGTAGAGGGCAACCTTAAGGACGTTGATGGCGGCTATTGCGGTGTAGATTACGGTAGCACAGCGAGGCCGGTTCTCGTCGATAAGGCGCCAGGGGGCGGACTCTTCTAGATAGCGGTTCACCTCGCGGGCGCCGGCCATGGCTGCCTCCAGGCCGGCCCGGAAGCGGCACCAGCGCAAGTGCTCACCTGTTTGGCGGAGGGCCTGTTCCACCCTCTGCATGAGCATGCGGTCCCTGGCCACCAGCTGTGCGGGGGTGGGGATGACCCGGTCGAAGTGACGGAAGGCGAAGGTAAGGACGCGGTTAACTAGGTTGCCCCACGCGGCTACCAGCTCGTCGTTGTTGCGCCGCACTAGGTCTGTCCATGTGAAGTCGGAGTCAGAGGTCTCGGGCATGGTGGCGGCCAGGTAGTAGCGGAGTTGGTCTGGCTCGTAGCGGTCCAGAAAGTCTAGGACCCATACGGCCAGGTTGCGGCTGGTGGAGGCCTTGCTGCCCCGGACCGTCTGGTACTGGTTGGCAGGGACGTCGTATGGGAGGTTATAGTGCTCGCCAGTAGCATCGGCGTAGGCTATGAGCTGCATCGGCCAGATGAGGGTGTGGAAGAGGATATTATCTTTGCCTATAAAGTAGTACGTCTTGCACTTGGGGTCCTGCCAGAACTCTCGCCATTTCTCCGGATCGCCCTGCCTCTGGGCCCACTCCTTAGAGGCAGAGAGGTAGCCGATGACCGCCTCGAACCAGACGTATATGCGCTTGTGGTCATAGCCTGGTAGGGGTATGCTAACCCCCCAAGTGAGGTCACGGGTGATGGCCCGGTCACGGAGGCCTTGCTCCAAAGTGCCCAGGGAGAAGCGAAGGACGTTTTTGCGCCAGTGGGCCTTATCGGTGGCCAGCCACTTCTTTAGACGCTCGGTGTAGCTGCTGAGGCGAAGGAAGAAGTGCTCTGAGTCCCTTATCTCTGGCGTAGCGCCATCGAAGCGGCACCTGGGAGATATGAGGTCGGTTGGGTCTAGGACGTTGCCACAGTTGTCGCACTGGTCGCCCCGTGCCCCTTGATAGCCACAGATGGGGCATGTCCCCTCCACGTACCGGTCTAGGAGGAAGCGCCCCTCCACAGGGCAGTAGGGGAGGGGCATGGTGCCCTTGTATATATCGCCTCGTTGGTAGAGCTTAAGGAAGATGTCGTGGACGGTGCGGGCGTGATTTTCGGTGCCGGTGGAGGTGTAGATATCAAAGCTTATCCCTACCCGGCGCCAAGTCTCCAGGAACTCCTTATGGTAGTGGGCAGCGATCTCGGCCGGGCTTTTCCCCTCTTGCTCTGCACGCACGGTGATGGGGGTGCCATGCTGGTCGCTCCCCGATACCATGAGCACCTGATTGCCCACCGTCCGGTGGTAACGGGCGAAGATGTCGGCCGGCAAATAAGCCCCCACCAGCTGCCCCGTATGGAGGGAGCCGTTGGCATATGGCCAAGCGACGCCGATGAATATCTTTTCGGTCATGTGTCTCCAGGTGGGATTGTAACATAACGCCTAACGGATAGAGGTATGCCCCTCCGCCTCTAGCCATAAGCGGTAGGCCAGCCTCTTGGGCACGCCGAACCGTTGGGATAGTTGGGCTGCTGCCTCCTTAGCCCTCAAGCCCTGGGCCCGAAGGCGGGCCATCTCCTGGCGGAGGAGGTCTTCTGAAAGGGTTTTCTCTTGATGTGGTGGTGCCCCTTCCACCACCACGGTGAACTCTCCCCTGGGGCTCTGGAAATGGGCTAGCGCCTCCGATATCTTCCCTCGGAACACCTCCTCGAAGGCTTTGGTCAGCTCGCGGCATACCGCCACTCGCCTATCGCCCATTACCTCTAGAAGGTCTTGGAGGAAGGCGCGTAGCCGGTGGGGCGCCTCTAAGAAGATCAAGGCCCTACCCTCAGCGGCAGCCCTGCTGAGGGCCTCTTGGCGTTCTTTCTTCCTTCTAGGCAAGAATCCCAAGAAGGTGAACTCTCTTGCGGGGATGCCTGAGACGGCCAGGGCGGTGACTAGGGCGGATGGGCCAGGTATGGGCACCACCCGAAAGCCGGCAGCAGCGGCGGAGGCTACCAGCTCTTGCCCAGGATCCGATATAGCTGGCATGCCAGCCTCAGATATTAGGGCTACATCGCCCTCTTTTAGGTGGGCGAGGATGCGAGGTATGCGATTCCTCCAGTTACGGCTATGGTAGCTGAGGAGGCGAGCCTTTATGCCGTAGTGGGCCAAAAGTTTGCGGGCCGTCCGTGTATCCTCGGCTGCTATTAGGGAGACCTCTTTGAGGACGCGTAGGGCACGCAGGGTAACGTCCTCCAAGTTCCCTATGGGAGTAGCCACTAGGTACAGAACAGGCACAGCTCTAACGTCATCTTATCGTTCCCTGTCCTTACCTTGACACCCTGACACGGTAGGATCACAATGATGTTGGAACGTCACCCCAAGTGGCGACGTAGCCAAGGGGTTAAGGCAGGGGACTGCAAATCCCCGATCGTGGGTTCGAATCCCACCGTCGCCTCCACACCGTTGTGTTTACCGCCCCAACTATTGGGCCATGCTATAATGACCCTATCTCCCAGTTCTGTTCTGGAGGAAGCGATGAAGCGAATATTGGCCCTCGTGGCTGCCATGAGCGTTATCGTCTTGGGCGCCTGTGGTGGGGGAGGCGAAGAAGCGATCACCCTGGATGGCAATACGATTACTAAGAAGGAATTCCAGGCTATCAAGAAGACCGCCGTCGATTTCTTGAAAGGCTTTGCCGACGAGGACTGGGATAAAGTGCATAGCCTTCTGGACTCGGAATCGCAACGGGCCTGCCCTAGATTCGAATTCGTAACCGCGGCGGCGACAGCCGTAGGGCTCATAAAGAACTTCGCCGGTGAAGAGGGGTGGCGCAGCATGGCTAATATCATGCGTGATATGGCCCGGGTCTTTGAAGAGCTCTCCTGGGATGAGTTCCAAAAGGATCCAGAGGCTTTCCTGGCGGCCTTAGATGAAAGGCTGGCCCGACTGATGGGCGATGGAGGTGGCGTTTTCAGCGAGACTGACCAAGGCCAGCCCTTAGCCGATCTCCGTATAGAGGAGGGACAAGCCCGTATACACCTCCCTGACATCTGTGAGGCCTTGTTATCAGGATAGGGGGAGAAGCTGAGAGGGCTAGCGTGGCCACCCCCTTTAGCGGCCCTCCATGATATGCAAAAGCTCCCATTCCGTCTCGGCCACCCGCCGCCCAATGACGGCCAGCTCGACGCTGGGCTCATGGCCGTCCAGGCAGCGTCTGGCTTGCATAATGCAGATGATTCCCCACCGCAGATTGCTGTAAGCCTCCCACCAGCGCCAAGAGTCCCAGTCTAGGGGTGGCCCCCCAGCGTCCTCGTAGCCTCGGCGTAGCTCCTCCCTCGTGCCCAGGCCGGCCACTGGCAAGTGATCGTTCCCGAAACGCCAA
>JAUQPQ010000057.1 GCA_030550295.1 Chloroflexota bacterium | reverse complement strand
CGGCGCCAAGTAAGGACAGGCAGTACTTGGTCGGCAGTGTCCATGACTGTCTGGTGGCCCCGCACCACTGCCTCTTGCCCGGCAGCATCGGGGTCGAGGGCAAGGATCACTCTGCGGGCATAGCGCCGTAGCGATCGTACGTGGCGCTCGGTGAGAGACGTGCCCATGGTGGCAACTACGTTAGTGAAGCCGGCCCAATGGGCAGCAATAGCGTCCATGTAGCCTTCTACCACTACTGCCTTCCCTTCCCGCCTGATGGCCTCCTTGGCCCGGTCAAGGAGATAGAGCAGCCCCCCCTTATCAAAGATGGGAGTCTGGGGGGTATTCAGATATTTAGGGTGGGATTCATCCAGGGCCCGCGCCCCGAAGCCGACAGGTCTGCCCCCCTCGTCCCAGATGGGGATCATGATGCGGCCATAGAAACGGTCCCTAATTCCTCCGTTTTCCCTAACGGCTAGGCCCCCTTCTATTAGCTCCTGGTCAGTAAACCCTAGAGCCTTAAGGTGCTGGGCTAGCGCATCGTGGGTGCGGGGGCTATAGCCCAACATGAAGCGGCGGGCCGTTTGGAGATGGAGGCCTCTTCTCTCCAGGTATGACCTAGCCAGGGAGGCATCGGGGCTTTCGGTAAGGACGCGGTGGTAGAACTCTATAGCTGCCTCGTGAGCCTGGTAGAGGCGACGCAGACGGGCGTCCTCCTCGGGGCGACGCTCCTCAAGCAGAGGTACACCAGCCCGGCGGGCCAGTAGGCGGAGGGCCTCCCGGAAATCGACCCCCTCCTTTTTCATGACGAAGGAGAAGATGTCGCCACCTGTATTGCAGGCGCCGAAGCAGTGCCATACTTGCCTTTGGGGGGAGACGTAGAAAGAGGGGGTACGCTCCGTGTGGAAGGGGCATAGCGCCCGATAGTAGCTCCCTGCCTTCTGGAGGGGTACGTATTCCCCGATAACATCTACAATATCGAGGCGGGCCTTGATCTCGGCGATGGTGTCCATGGCCTTGCTTTCCTATTTTAAGACGGGTGGGAAGGGCCCTGCGCTACCTCATTGGCAATAGATCAGGGACCAGCCGCAGGCAGCGGGCCGTCTCCAGGGCGTAGTGGTCGGTCATGCCGGCCACGTAGTCGGCCGCCCTGCGCCAAGGGGGATCCTCAGCCAGGACGAACTCGCTTTGAATCTGGTGGGGGTTCTGCAGGAAGTAGAGGTAAAGGGCCCGCACTACCTCCTTGGCTATCTCCCACTCCCGGCGTCTGCCCTCCCATCGGTACACCCTCTCGAAAAGGAACTCTCGCAGGGCGTTGGCCGCCTCCCGCACCTTCTCTCCCATGACGATGCGTGGCGTAAAGTCCAGGCCCATCTCTCCCGTAGCCGCCCACGATGCCTCGACGATGTCCCTGATCATAGTGTCTATGCGCTGGCTAGGGGTTGCACCCAAAACCTCTTTCACTACAGAGGGCAGGTCATCCTCAGCGATGAGGCCTGCCCGGATAGCATCGGCCACATCGTGATTGAGGTAGGCCACCGCATCGGCTATTCTTACCACTTGCCCCTCTAGGGTGGAGGGGGTGCCCTCTCCCAGGCCCAAGATATCCTCTCTGGGCTTGGAACTGTAGCGGATGCCGTCCCTCACCTCCCACGTGAGGTTGAGGCCCTGGCCACCCCGCTCCAGGCATTCCACCACCCTTAGCCCCTGCTGGGCATGGCGAAAGCCTCCCGGGAGCAACTCGTCCAAAGCCTCCTCTCCTGCGTGGCCAAAGGGGGGATGGCCTATGTCGTGGCCAAGGGCTATGGCTTCGGTGAGGTCTTCGTTCAGGTTAAGGGCTCTGGCGATGGTGCGGGCGATCTGGGCTACTTCCAAGGTGTGGGTCAAACGGGTCACAAAGTGGTCGCCCTGGGGCGCAATGAACACCTGAGTCTTATGCTTGAGGCGACGGAACGCCTTGGTATGGAGGATGCGGTCACGGTCTCGTTGGAACTCGGTGCGTAAAGGGCACGGCTCTTCCGGCCTTTCCCTCCCCCTCGATGCATAGCTCTTGGCAGCAAAAGGGGAGAGAAGGCGCTCCCTCTCCTCCAGGCGGCGGCGGATCTCATAGCCGGCCATAGCCTTACCGAACCGGAATGGAGGCCAGCTCTCGCTCCACCTGGGCTATAAGCTCCCGTGTCTGGTCTATTACGTCAGGGTTGACGGAGATAGAGGTGATGCCCCACTCTACTAGCTTGCGCGTAAGCTCTGGGAAGTCGCTGGGGGCCTGACCACAGATGGAAACGGTAACTCCCCGCCGCAAGGCACCCTGAACCAAGATGCGCAGGGCCTCCATCACCGCCAGGTTACGCTCGTCGAACTCTGCGGCCAGAAGGGCGCTGTCCCTGTCCACCCCTAAGACCAGTTGGGTCAAGTCGTTGGAGCCGATGCTGATGCCATCGATGCCTACGTCTAGGAAGCTGTCCAAGATGATGACGTTGGCAGGGACTTCGGCCATCATCCACAGCTTGAAGTCGTGGCTACGCCTCAGGCCTGCCTTCTCCAGCAGCGCCTTGACCCCTGCCAGCTCTTCAGGAGTGCGCACGAAGGGGATCATAAGCCATAGGTTGTTGTATTCGGCCCGCACCCGTTTGACGGCCTCCAGCTCCAAGGCCAAGACTTGGGGCTCCCGCAGGTACCTGCTAGCTCCCCGATAGCCTATCATCGGGTTCTCCTCGTGGGGCTCGTAGCGGTCCCCTCCCTTCAGGTTGCGGTACTCGTTGGTCTTGAAGTCAGTAGTCCGATAGACCACTGGGCGCGGATAGAAGGCACGGGCGAATTGACGCAGACCATCAGCAAGCTTCTCTATGAACCACTCCTCCCTCCCTTCATCGATGCATAGGCGGGGATGGACGCCAATGTGCTCAGCGATGATGAATTCTGCCCTTAGGAGGCCTACACCGTCCACATTGCGCCGGGCCACCACCTCGGCCAGCTGAGGATCAGCCAAATTGACATAAAGTTTAGTGCGCGTCTTAAGGCGGGCGGCGCGCATACGGCGCTCTTGTTCTTGGGCCCACCATTGGAGGCGCCTCTCGGCCCGTCCCTCGTATATTCGGCCAGAGATGCCGTCCACCGTCACTAGCTGTCCGTCCCGCAGGCGTGTAGTGGCACCGTCTACTCCCATCACCAGGGGAATGCCTAGCTCACGGCTCACGATGGCTGCATGGCAAGTGCGACCGCCCCTCTCGGTGATGATAGCCACTGCCCGCTTCATAGCTGGCACCCAGTCAGGGGCAGTCATAGTGGTAACTAGCACATCACCTTCTTTCACCTTGGCTATAGCTTCAGCCGCCTCCAGGGCCACCTTCACTACGCCTGCCGCCACCCCTGGGCTGCCAGGGCTACCCTCCATGAGCACTGGCGCCTCCTCAGCCACTTCTGCTACCGCCGTGGCTACCGTAACCGTTACGGGCCGGCTCTGTACGATGTAAAATTGGCCCCCTTCCTCTGCCCATTCGATATCCTGGGGAACCCCATAGTACTCCTCAATGGCCCGGCCCATGGAGGCCAAAAGTCTTATCTCCTCATCGCTCAGCTTTTGCCTATCCTGCTCCTCGGGTGGCACCTCCTCCCACCGGTTGCGATGATGGTAGTCCAACGCCGTAGGGTCGAAGACTAGGCGCTTCTCTTGACGGGCCACTTGCCTCTGCAAGATGATAAGGGTAGCCTTCTCAACGATGTAGCTATCGGGCGTCACCGCCCCAGAGACGATAGCCTCACCAAGGCCATATACGGCCTCAATAACGATCTGGTTGGCCTCACCAGTGACCGGCTCAATTGTGAACATAACCCCGGAACGCCGCGACTGGATCATCTTCTGTACAGGCACGGCGATGGCCACCTGCAGGTGGTCGAACCCCTTTTGTGCCCGATAGAAGAGAGCCCGGTCCTCGAAGAGAGAGGCCCAACAGTCCTGCACAGCCCTTACCACTTGCTCTTCACCTTCCACGTTGAGGAAAGTGGACTGCTGGCCAGCGAAAGAGGCCTCAGCCAAATCCTCCACAGTGGCAGAGCTGCGGACAGCCACCAGCCCCCCGCCCAGGCGCCTGTACGCCTCAAGGATCTCCTCCGCTACGTCCTGAGGCATGGGCGCCGAGCGGATCACCTCCCGAATGCGGGCGCTAATGCGCTGGAGCCCTTCCAAATCATTAACATCAAGGGAGGAAAGAAGGTCCTTTAGAACAGGCAACACCCCCCCTTCCTCCAAGAAGCGGCGGTAGGCATGGGCAGTAACGATAAAGGCGGGGGGAACTTGCACCCCCGCCTTTACCAGCTCGCCTAGATTGGCACCTTTCCCTCCTACCTCCCCTACATCTTCCTTCCCCACCTCTTCCAGCCATACGATCGTCTTCATCCTTTCCCCCTATCTACGGAGAGATCCATCCTTATTATACACCACGGCTCATAGAGTCTTTGCATGCTAATCGTGATAAGTATAGAAACAATTTGGCTTTCTATTCGACGGTGACCGTCTTGGCCAGGTTACGGGGCTGGTCTACATCGCACCCCCTGCGGACAGCGATGTGATAGGCGAAGAACTGGAGGGGGATAACAGTAAGGATGGGCGACAGCAGGGTAGGGGCAGGGGGCACCCATAAGGTATGGTGGGCTAGCTGCTGGACCTCTTCGTCACCTTCCGTGGCGACGGCGATGATGGTCCCGTCCCGGGCCCGTACCTGTTCCATGTTGTTGCGCATCTTGTCCCATAGTTCGTCGCGCAGAGCGATGGCCATGACCGGCATATTCTGGTCGATGAGGGCGATGGGGCCATGTTTCATCTCCCCTGCAGGGTATCCCTCGGCATGGATGTAGGAGACCTCTTTGAGCTTGAGGGCCCCCTCTAGGGCGATAGGGTACTGGATGCCCCGCCCCAAGTACAAAAAGTTCTGGTAATGGGCGAAGGCGTGGGCCAGGGCTTCATACTCATGGGAGCGTTTCGTTAGCTCCCCTACCAGATAGGGGAGACGAGCCATAGGCAGAAGGAGCTGGCCCAGAGCCTGACGATCGATCGCCTGCCTTGAGGTTGCTAAGGCGCAAACGAGAAGATAGAGGGCTACTAGGGAGGCGGTGAACGTCTTAGTGCTGCATACGCCAATTTCTAGCCCACACCTGGTATAAACTACGCCATCTGCCATACGGGTAGCCTGGCTCCCTACAACGTTACATACGGCCACCAAGCGGGCCCCTTTGCGCCGGGCCTCGACCATGGCAGCCAAAGTATCGGCCGTCTCGCCAGATTGGCTTACCGCTATCACCAGCACCCTGTCGTCTAGGATGGGATCACGGTAACGGAACTCAGAGGCGTTGTCCCACTCGGCAGGCAGGCGAGCGATCTGCTCTACATAATGTCTGCCCACCATGGCGGCGTGGAGGCTCGTCCCCATGCCTACCAGCACTACCCTTTCCACGCCCTTCAAAAGGCTGGGGTCTACCCCTTCCAGATGTAGGTCTAGAGACTCCAGGTCTACCCGGCCACGCAATGTATCCAAAATGGCCTCGGGTTGTTCCATCATCTCCTTCAGCATGAAGTGCTTGTATGGGCCCTTGGCCACTGAGACAGGGTCATATGGCACACGAACAGCGGTCCGCTCTATGAGAGCGCCCGTGGCCAAGGACCGGAGGGCTACTCCCTCCGGTCCTGCTTCGACCATCTCACCGTCGTTGAGAAACACCACATGGCGGGTGAAGGGGAGGATGGCTGGCAAATCGCTAGCTATTACTGCCTCATTTTGGCCGACGCCTACCACGAGACCGCCAGCATTGCCCACTCTAGCCCCCACGATCTTGCCTGGACATGACCGGGCCATAGCCACCACCGCATGGGCCCCTTGGATCACTGCCATGGCCTGGCGTAGCGCTTCGGCCAGGGTAAGTCCTCGGCCCAAGGCCTCCTCCATAAGGTGGGCGATGATCTCTGAATCGGTCTCCGACAGGAAACGGTGGCCCCGGGCCTTGAGCCCCTCCTTGAGCTGGTGATGGCTTTCTATGATCCCGTTGTGGACCACCACCACCTCGCCTCGGCAATCGGAGTGAGGGTGGGCGTTGAGATCGTTAGGGCGACCGTGGGTGGCCCAACGAGTATGCCCTACACCGGTATTCCCCTGAGGGAGAGAGCCTTGTAGGCTGCAAGCCAGCTCTTCCAGCTTGCCCGCCCTCTTCCTTACGGCCAGGTTACCATCGGCATCTAAGATGGCTAGGCCAGCAGAGTCGTAGCCCCGGTACTCCAGCCTCTGCAGCGCCTCGATGATGAGAGGGGCGGCAGGCCTATGGCCTACGTAGCCTACGATGCCACACATCGCGCCACCTCAACTGTGCGATGGCAGGCCATCAGCTACGGCTGCCAGCTCCCTTAGCCTCCCCACCACCTCCTCCACCACCCAGTCAGGGGTAGAGGCGCCTGCAGTTACCCCTATCTTCTGGCATCCTTGTAGCCACTGGGGCTCTACTTCTTCAGGCCTCTCCACCTGGTAGGCAGGCACCCCCTCCTCCCGACACACTTCTACCAAGTGCTTGGTATTGGCGCTGTTCCGCCCCCCCACAACGATCACTACGTCCACCTCTTTCGCCAGCTCTCTTGCCGCTTCCTGCTGGGAGGAGGTGACGTTGCATAGGGTGTTTATCACCCTCAGCTCATGGATCTCACCTATCCGTTCCGATACGAGGCGGGCTATAAACTCGCTGAACTTCTGCGGCTCCTGTGTGGTCTGAGACATAACAGCGATGCGGGTTACGCCAGGGGGTACCTGGGAGGGGTCAGTGACAGCTATCCCCTTGTCTTCAGCCCAGGCCAAAACCCCCTTTACTTCCCGGTGACCGACATCGCCGAACACGATGACAGTGAAACCTTCCCTGGCCATGCGCTGAGCCCACCTCTGAGAACGGGTGACGATGGGACACGTGGTGTCGATGAGAGGGACACCGTGCTCTTTAGCCCACTGGTACACCTGGGGACCGGCGCCATGGGCAGTTATAGCCAAAGGACCCTTAGAGGGCAGATCGTTCCCCTGGACCATTTTTACGCCTTTTCTTTCCAGCTCCTCCATCACCAGGGGGTTATGGACGATAGGCCCCAAGCTGCATATCTCTTCCTCCTTGGCGACAGCCTCCTCCATTATGGCGATGGCTCGCCTTACCCCCCAGCAGAACCCCATGTCCCGGGCCAAGATGATCTCCATGCTACCCCTTCCTTTGCGAAAACTCCTCTACCAAGCTAGAATAAACGCCTCGGTAAGGAGGGTCTAGCAAAAGGGCTATGCGCAGCATAATTTCCCGCGTGGCCTCTTCCACTACGGCAGCCTTCAGGCGCTTGGGATGGGCCAAGTGGAACGGCTGGCCGAATATGAGCCTCACCTTAGGTTTCTTGCCCAAGAAGGCTATCAACCCTTCAGGGAGCCTAATGTTCTCGGTCCCCATTATGGCCACTGGCAGCACAGGAGCACCTGTCTGCAGGGCCAAAAGGGCAGTTCCTGGATAGGCTGGCCCCATCCCTGGACGCCCACTCCGAGTCCCCTCTGGGAACATCCCCAGTGCCAGCCCTCGACGCAGCACGTTCCGCGCCTCCCTTAGCGCCTTCAGGTCGGCCTCAAAGCGGCGCACGGGCAAGCACCCAAACAGGCGATATAACGCACCCATGACAGGCGATCGGAAGAGCTCCCTTTTGGCCATCCACACGATACGCCGAGGCGTCTCCACCGTGATGATGGGTGGGTCAGCCAGGGTGATGTGATTGCTTGCCAAAATGAGAGGCCCCTTGGGAGGCACGTTCTCCCGTCCCACTACCTCTAGTTGGACGTTCAACCTTACAAGTAGCCAGGCCCACGTGCGGGTGTTAGCCCAGTACCATGGAGCCACTACAAGATCAGGAACACCGTTCCTCCACAAGGGAGATCACCTTCTCTATGACCTGCTCTAGGCTCATACCGTCAGTATAGATGATGACGGCGTCTGAGGCTGGGCGGAGGGGTGCGACCTCCCTTTGAGAGTCGAGCCGGTCTCTGGCGCGAAGCTGGGCCATGACCTCGTCCAAGGAGACCTTTTGCCCCATCTCCTGGAGCTGGCGCTGGCGGCGACGGGCCCTCTCCTCTAACGAGGCATCAAGATAGACCTTGACGTGAGCATTGGGCAAGATGACGGTGCCAATGTCTCTGCCCGCTACCACCACCCCTCCTTGGGCAGCTATCCGCCGCTGAAGCCCTATAAGGGCCTCCCTCACTTCTGCCACCTGGGAGACTATCGATACCCCCTCCTCCACATCCCTTCGCCGCAAAGCCCCAGTAACGTCTTCCCCGTTGACGATGAGGATGGAGGGCTCCATGGCTTCAGGAGGTGCAGGCCTTAGCTCCATCTCTACCGATCTGGCCAGAGATGCCAGGCGTGGCCCATCGTAGAGTCCTATCCCCTTACAGATGGCCAACCACGTAAGGGCCCTGTAAAGCATCCCTGTATCCAGAAAAGAGTAGCCCAACCTCCTCGCCACTTCCCTGCCTACGCTTGTCTTGCCCGCCCCCCCTGGGCCATCTATGGCGATGATCAGACGACACCCCACTCCGGGCTCCATTTTACACGCGAACCGATAAGCCATTGACATGGCCTTAACCCCAACATAAGTTAAATGGGAAGGCCCCTTTAGGAGGTAAGCCATGGCCGAGTCCCAGCTCTATACCCTCATCACCCCTGAGATCCGCGAGCTCCGGGCGAAGACTAAGGCCTTTATGGAAGAGTACATATATCCCAACGAGCCCGTCTTCCGTAAGGCCGGGCCCGAAGCTGACGAGCTAATGAAAAGCCTAAGGCAGCGCGTAAAACAGTTAGGGATGTGGGCCCCCCACATGCCCAAAGAAGCCGGGGGTATGGGCATCGGCTTCCTCAAATACGTTTTCATGAACGAGATCTTAGGCCGTAGCTTCTGGGCACCCATAGCCTTTGGGTGCCAGGCCCCCGACTCAGGAAATGCTGAGATCTTATGGCTTTTCGGGACCGAGGAGCAGAAGGAGCGGTGGCTTAAGCCCCTAGTAAACGGAGACATCTACTCCTGCTTCTCTATGACCGAGCCCCACACCCCAGGTTCTGACCCAACCATGCTGGACACTAGGGCCATCCGCGATGGAGACGAGTGGGTGATCAATGGCCGCAAATGGTTCACGAGTGGGGCAGGGCGAGCTGCCTTCGCCATCGTTATGGCAGTAACCGATCCCGATGCCCACCCCCACCGCCGGGCCACCATGATCATCGTCCCCACGGACAATCCTGGCTTTAAGATTGTGCGCTCCATTCCTGTGATGGGAGAAGAGCACAGCGAACACTATGAGGTAGTATATGAAAACTGCCGCGTCCCTATAACCAATACTCTGGGTCAGCCAGGGGACGGGTTTCTTATCGCCCAAAAGAGATTGGGGCCTGGACGCATTCACCACTGCATGCGGTGGCTGGGCCAATGCCAAAGGGCCTTCGAGATGATGTGCCGCCGGGCCCTAGAGCGGCACGCCTTCGGGGGGCCCTTAGCCGATAAACAGGCCATCCAATGGATGATCGCCGAGTCGGCCGCAGAGATTCAGGCCTTCCGCCTTCTCACCATGCACGCCGCTGCCAAGATCGATCGCGGGGAAGATGCCAGGGTAGAGATCTCCCTCATTAAGTTCTACGGCGCCGAGGTGCTCAACAGGGTCATCGACCGGGCCGTCCAAGTACATGGGGCGTTGGGGGTCACTGAAGACACCCCTCTATCTATGATGTTCCGCCAGGCCCGTATGGGCCGCATCTACGACGGGGCCGATGAGGTCCATAAGATGGTGGTGGCCCGGCGCATCCTCAACACTTTCCGTCAGGGCCAGGTATACGAGTTCGAGTGAGGCGGCGATGCCACCACTCGCCCCCCGCCCATAACAGGCCCAGGGCTGCTAGCCCTCCTCCAACAGCGCCAATGGCCAGCCACGGCATGCCCTCTCCCGCCTCTGAATAGGGCAGAGATGGCGAGGGCCTCCTACCCATGTTCGCTAGTTCAGGCGCTGAAAACGCATCAACGTTGTCCTCGGCTTCTGAGGGGGGAGGGGCACCCTGAGAGGTAGCGCCCTGTGCCCCTCCCGATGGGAGCAGGCCGGGGCTAACGGGCGGCCTCCCACCTCCTGACCTTGGGGTGCTTCGCCCCTCATCCGCCAACGAGGATCGCGCCGCCGCATGGGGAGACGATGTCGGGGTCTGAGCTTGGGTAGTAGAGGTGAGAGTTTCCTCCTCAGTTGCAGGCGGGAGGTCTTGAGGTGGCAGAGAAGAGGGGCCGAAAGAGATTTCATCGAAGTGGGCCTGGGCAAAAACGCTGGAACGTGGGCGCAACATGAGTCTCACCTTGGCTGTTTTTGCCCCTTGGGGGGCCGTTACCGGGCCCGTGCTCAGGAACCGGAATTGGGGCCCGTCCTCAGATAGGGCAGGGGAATCGTGGTAGGCAATGGCCTGCCCCGACCCATCATCTGTGGCGTACCAAGAGATGCGCAACCATAGGGCCTCCACATTGGGATCGTTCTTCAACGCGTAGCCGGCCAACTCATACACTTCACCCCCTTCCACAGTCACCGTTTGATAGGCCCATTTAGTAGAAGGAGAATCGCTAGTGAGCCGAAGGCTAAAATTGCCCTTTACCGCCAGACCGGTAGCCCGTTGCATCGCTCCCCCGTATTTGCGCCAACCATAAGG
>JAUQPQ010000056.1 GCA_030550295.1 Chloroflexota bacterium | reverse complement strand
TCTCTCCTCCTCTTGCTGGGCCCGGTGCAACAGCTCCAGCTCCTCCTCCACTGCCCGCAGCTCGGCCTCTAGCTCCCGCCTGTACTCCTCAAGGGCCTCTATGTACTCTTTCAGGCGGGGGAGGCGCCAGGGGCTACGGGCGAAGAACCAGTAGCCGGGGAAAAACCCCCAGCGGAACCAGAACTGGCGCACCTACCCCTCCCCGCTTAACTGATAGCAGATGTGAGCCCTAGGCATAGGCCCATACCTGCTTTCAGCGAATGCCCAGTTTACCACCCCCCCTGCCCCCCGTCAACATCTTCAACGGGGGAAAAGGGAACTTGGTGTTGCTGAGTGTTCTTGCACTAGCCTGGCTGTATTCTGGCCTTATTTGCTCAGGCTAGGGATGTCAGAATAGGGACCGCACCCTTATCTTTTCGGCTACTCGTAGGGCCAGGGGCACCTGGTGGCTGCTGCTTTGTATTATTATCAGGTCGCTGCTGGGGACGACCTCTTGCACTGTGATGGTCTGCCCAGGCATGAGCTGGCCTCTCTCCAAATAGTGCAACAGGGGCAGATCCTCCTCTAGCTCTTCAGAGATGAAGCCGATGATGGCCTTTTGCCCTTCTCGCAATGAGGAGAGGGGGACTAGTTCTGGGTCGAAGGTGCCGCCACTGCCGGGGATGGGGCTTCCGTGGGGGCAGTGGGTGGGGTTGCCTAGGAGGGCCACTATTCTTTCCTCAAGGCGGGGCGAGATAGCATGCTCGAAGCGGTGGGCCTCTTCGTGGCATTCTGCCCATCCTAGCCCTAGCACGTCCATGAGAAATCTCTCGGCTAAGCGGTGTCGTCGTACTATCTTCTCGGCCAGCTGCTCCCCTTCCTCGGTAAGGTGGACGCTCTTCTTGTGGTCTAAGGCTACCAGTCCGTCGCGCGCCATCCTCTGGATCATCGCCCACGCTGTGGGGGCAGCTACCTTCATGCGCCGGGCTAGACGGGCGCAGAACACAGCTTCCCCTTCCATTTGTAAGCTGTATATGGCCTGGAGATAGTCCTCTACTGTGGAAGTGAGCTTTCTTTCTAATGTCCCTTTGCGCCCCATGACTAACACCTCAGTACCCAATCTCTCCAAAAGTGGAGCCTACGTCAAGAGATATTAGTGGGGGGTTGGTGAGGGAGTCGAGGGCTTGTATCATGGGATTCAACCAAGATGGGGATAGGGAGCCGGTTGCGGGAGCTGGCATGGCCGGTAACAGGGCTTCGGCGGGCCTATTACGGCTGGTGGGTGGTGGTAGCGGCCACAGGATGCCTTGCTGTTGCCTCAGGGGTGTCCTTTTGGGCGTTTGGTCTCTATTTTGCAGCGCTGGAAGGAGAATTCGGCTGGACCCGATCTCAGGTATCGGGTGCGGTGAGCTTGGTCTGGTTGGTGTCTGGCCTGCAGGGCCCCTTGGTGGGGTGGTGGATAGACAGGCATGGGGTACGGCAGGCGATGTTGGTGGGGGTGGTGGGGTGCTCCCTTTCCTTCTTGGCGATGCCTCTGGTGGGGTCCCTTTGGCAGCTCTACTTGCTTTATGCTGTGGGGGCCCTCTTCCGAGCATGGATGTTCTATCTCCCCATTCAGACGTTGGTGTCGCGTTGGTTCTTGTGGCGGCGGGGGCTGGCGTTGGCCATCACCAATGCGGGGTTTGGGTTAGGTGGCTTCGTTTTTACCCCTGTGCTCGTCTTCCTGATAGAGCACTGGGGATGGAGGCAGGCCTTCATATTCTCTGGGATCGTTCAGATGGCCTACTACGTTCCCGTGACCCTCTTGGTGTTACGGGAGAGGCCGGAGGAGACGGATCTGCAAGAGCCTCAAGGGGAGACGGTTTGGTCACGGGCGGGGAGGGTGCAGGCGGGGTCCTATACTCTTGGGGAAGCGGTTAGGACGCCTATATTTTGGCTAATCACCTTGGGTGTCCTGCTCATGTACCTATCTATGTTGTCCTTCTTGGTACACACGGTACCCTTTTTCCGCTCACGGGGGATATCGCCTGAGGGGGCGGCAGCAATAATGTCGGCTATTACTGGCCTATATACGGGCATACGTATCTCCTTTGGCTGGATGGGGGACCGCATCCCTACAGTAGGGTTAGCTATAAGCACCGTGCTTTTGCAGCTAGTGGCGGTGGCTATAGTTTTGGGCTCCACATCGTTGCCGGCCTTGGCGACCTTTGTAGTGTTATGGGCGGTGGGTCAGGCCAATGGGCCGCTGGTGGAGCCGCTGCTAATAAGTTATTTCTTTGGCATGCGCCACTTTGGTGCCATTTTGGGCGCCTCAGGGCTGTTTTCCACCTTGGGGCAGGTGGTGGGGCCCTATTTCACGGGCTGGATGTACGATATATGGAGCGACTATAAGCCGGCCCTGCTCATGTTCATAGGGGCGTATGGGCTGTCTGCCTTAGCCTTTACCCTGGTGGGCGTGCTGGGGAAGCATAAGAAAAATGGTGGAGACGGAGGGGAGTCGAACCCCTCGTCCAGGTGAAGGCCACCCCGGACCGCCTACAGGCTTAGCCGATGCTTCTTTCTCGCCTGGCGTACCGTCACCGGCAACGTGCCGCCAGGCCAGCCGTCTCTTTCTTAGGCCCCCTTAGACGGCCCTCGGGGGGCTGCACCCCTGGTCTCTGGCGCCGCTTCCTGCCCCCAGGAGGCAAGCAGGAGCGACGTGCCGCCTATCCCTTAGGCGGCAAGGGCAAGCTCGCGCTCGCCAGCTACTTTTTTGCCGCCTGTTTTACGAGGCGACGGCCACCTCGGCCTGCTGTCCGGGCCCGACCTACCCTGTCGAACCCGCTCGTCCCCACTGGCCTATTTAGATTATACCGCTTTCAGGGCCTCTTGGGGCAGGGGGTTCATGCCGGACGCCTGAGGGCGCGGCGCATCTGTCTCTCGGCCTCGCGACGGGCAATGGCTTCCCTCTTATCATACTTTCGCTTGCCTTGGACGAGGGCGATCTCTAGCTTCGCCCTTCCGCCGCGAAAGTACAGACGTAAGGGTACGATAGTCATCCCTGGCCCCCGCAGGGCCTGAATCAGCTGGCGTATCTCATAACGGTGCAAAAGGAGACGGCGTTTCCGGTAGGGATCGTGTTGGAAGCGTCCGGCAGGAGGGTAATGAGCGATGTGGGCTCCTACAAGCCACATCTCGCCGTTTTCTGGCCTTATATAGGCGTCGCGGATATTGACCCTCCCTTCCCGGATGGACTTTACCTCTGTGCCCAGTAGCTCTATCCCCGCCTCCAACGTCTTAAGGATGTGATAGTCGTGAAGTGCCTTACGGTTAAAAGTTATAGTCCTCCCCTCTTGCCCCTTGTTTGACATAACTAGCGACGTGCTATGGTCTGCCGCAATTGTTCTAGGGCGATACTTAGGGCGGGGTCGTGGCCTGCTGCTAAGGCCTCTGTCATCCCTTCTACCACGATATCTGGCTCAACCCCTACCCCTTCGATGGGGAGGCCTTTGGGGGTGAGCCAACGCCCTACCGTCACATATAGGGCACCTCTGTTGGAGAGCTCATGGATCTGGTTGACGGTTCCCTTACCGAACGTCTTCTCGCCGATGAGGACGGCACGGCCGTTATCTTGGAGGGCGCTAGCCAACACCTCTGCCCCGCTGGCTGAACCTGGCCCCACCAAGACCACCACAGGGATGTCCACTCCCTCACCCCCCTGGCGGGCCTGGACGGCCCGCTTAGCACCGCCCCTATCCACTTCGTAAAGGATGATCCCGCGGTCCAAGAACATGTCAGCCACGCGGATGGTGGCATCGAGGGAGCCGCCAGGATTTGAGCGGAGGTCCAGGATGATGGCCCGGTAGCCCCTCTGACGTATCTGGCGCAGTGCCTCTTGGAGATCGCCCACCGTATGCTGGGTGAACTGCTGAAGCTGAACAATGGCCACGTCCCGCGCCGGCGCCCCGCTCTCATCTATGGCCGGCTCCCACGTCACTGTGGGGACTACGATGACGTCGCGGACGATAGGGATCTCTTCTATGGTGCCGTCACGATGTTGGACGGTGAGGGTTACAGTGGTCCCCTTAGGGCCTCGGATCCGTCGCACCGCCTGGGTGACGTTCCAGCCGGCTGTAGACTGGCCATCCACAGCTATTATCACGTCGCCCGTTCGGATGCCTGCCCTTTCAGCAGGAGAGCTACGAAAGGTGGTGACGATGACGATGTTACCTGTGAAGGGGTCTTGGTCTACCTTGGCCCCTATCCCTTCGAAGGTCCCACTAATGATGTCGATCCCCGCCGCGTAGCTTTCAGGATCGATATACTGGGTGTTGCGGTCGCCTAGGACGCTGAGCATCCCCTCGATGGCGCCCTGTCGCATCAGCTCCGGGGTTACCCGCTCCGGGTCGACATAATAGTTCTTAAGGACCTGGTATACCTCCTGGAGGATGCCAAAGTCCCCTTCTGGTGCTTCGATTCCCTGCTTAGCGCCGCCCCCTCCTTCCTCCCTTTCCCCAAACCAAAACCCCACTACCCCTGCTAAGAAGACAAGGCCTAGCACCAAGGCAGCTAGGGGAAGGCCCCAAAGCCACCACCTGGGTTGCTCATCTTGGGGTAGGAAAGAAGACGGATCCTGGGCAGGCATGATCTATAGCTAGTCTAGCACACCCCTTAAGAGGCTGCAAAAAGTTCAGCGCCCACCTCTAAGCCGGGGGTCCAGAAGGTCTCTAAGGGCGTCTCCCAGCATGTTGAAGGAGTACACCGTGAAAAAGATGGCGGCGCCAGGGGCTAAGACAAGCCACGGATAGTGCACTCCGAGCTGTCTAGCCCTCCCAGCGAGCATCTGGCCCCAGCTTGGGAAGGGTGGTGGTATCCCAAAGCCCAAAAAGCTCACTGTCGCCTCCGCCAGCACGGCAACACCCAGCTGCAAGGTGGCCAATACAATGATGACAGGTAGGACGTTGGGCAATATGTACCGCAGCATGATGTACACGGGCCCCGCCCCCATCACCCTAGCCGAATCTACGAAGGGCTGAGCCTTTACCGCTAACACGGCTGACCTGACCACTCGCGAAGATCCCCCTGCCAGGATAATGCCCAGGGTAAGGATTAGGCTCATGCCTTTAATATTGGGGCCCCAATCTGGCCCGCGGCCAATGCCCAAAACGCCTCCCCCTGCTGTCCCCAGAATGGCGGCAAAGGTAAGGAGGAGGTACAAGGGAGGAAAAGACATCCACACATCTACCGCCCGCTGTATCAGGGTGTCCGCTCTTCCCCCAAGATACCCACTTATAATGCCCACTACCCCCGAAAGGATAGCACTTAACATCACCGAGCCTAGCCCCACCACCGCTGTGATCTGGGCCCCGTAAACGATACGGCTAAAGACGTCGCGCCCATTCTCATCGGTGCCGAAGAGGTATTTGAGGCTGGGCCCTTTTAGGATATCCCCAAGGTGGAGCTCATCGTATGGGTAGGGGGCGATCCATGGCGCAAAGATGGCCATGATGACCACTATGGTGAGCACCACGGCCCCAAAAGCACCTAGAGGCTTACGAACGGCGAAACGCCGGAACCCCCTCCCTATAGCTCCCAGGGGGGTAACGAGTCTCTGGGCAACCCCACGGTAGCCCAACACTTCTTCCACAGCCACCCCTTACCCCCCAGCTAGGCGTACCCTAGGATCTAGATAGGCATAGGTAAGGTCAACTATTAAGTTGGCGAATACAATGACCACGGCCAATATGAAATTTATGGCCAAAACGGCCAAATATTCCCTTTCCATCAGGGAGCGCATGAGGAACTGCCCCATGCCCGGGATGACGAAAATAGACTCCATCACCACCGATCCGCCCACAATGTTGGGGATAGCTAGCCCTATAAGGGTGACCACGGGTATGAGGGCGTTTTTCAGGGCATGGCGCAACACTACCACCCGCTCCCGCAGGCCCTTGGACCAAGCAGTTCGGATATAGTCTTGCCGCAGCACCTCAAGCATCTGGCTCCGAGTGAGACGCAGAAGGGAGCCAGAGCCAGCTAAACCCAGGATCAAAGCCGGGGCCCAAATATGCTGAATATTGGCCCAAGGATCCTCCCAGAAAGGCTTATAGAAGAGGGGGAACGATTTTCCGGTAAGTCGGGGAGCAAACACCACCGCCAACGTGGCTATCCAAAAGGCGGGCAGCGATAGGGCAGCGATGGCAAAGCTACGCGATACGTAGTCCACAGGCCGATCCTGCCTAATGGCCGATACGATGCCGATGGGCACCGCCACCACCACAGCGATGAGCAAGGAGAATAGCCCCAACTCCAGTGTGTTAGGAAAGCGGTTTTTAATCTCTTCAATTACAGGCCGTTTCCCCCTGAAGAGGTCGCCAAAGTCCCCACGGAAGATGCCTGTAAGCCAGTTCCAGTAAAACTCGTGAAAGCCCTGGTCTAGCCCCAACTCGTGACGCAACTGGGCAGGATCTAAAGCCCCCCCTGATTCACTTACCATAATGTCCACCACGTCCCCTGGTAGCATTCTTAGGATGGCCGCTACCAACAGGGTGACACCCAGAATGGTGGGGAATACCAAAAGAAGCCGGCGGACGATATAGGCCGCCATTTCCCCTTTAATACCCCCTTATCCACCCTTTAGCCAGATGTGAATCCCCGCATCGGCCAGCCAGGCGTAACCTCCCTTGCTGAACCAGACGTCGTTCTCCCCGAACCCTACCATGTCAGCCCAGTAGCACGAAAGGCCAGCGGGTGCCACATGGGGCACCAGGTACATCTTCTGGGCCAGGTAGCGCTGGATATCTTGCACCAAGGCGATACGTCGCCTCAGGTCCAGCTCCGTCCTCTGCTGGTCGAACATGCGGAGAAGGGTCTGATCCTGGGTGATAGAGCCTGGCCCTGTGCCACCCCAGTTGTGGCGGGGGCTGTTGGGGTGATAAACGGTGGAGAAGATGTGCTCTGGGTCTACAGGAGATCCCATGAGAGGGCCGGTGCCTATGCCGTCAGGTATATTGCCACGGAAGGTGGTGGACAGGTAGGCCACGTACTCCTGTGGCACCAAGGTTACCCGGAAGCCCGCTTCCCGTACCGTAGCCGCTACCAGCTCCACCATCTGCGTGAACGCTGCCCCGTAGATGGGCGTATAATACATCTTCACGTCGAGGCCGTTGGGGTAGCCGGCGGCAGCAAGAAGGCGCTTGGCCTCGGCCACGTCCCTCTGGAAGTACTTGGCGTTAGGGCCAAACTCGGGCGACTTGGGATCGAGCCACCAAGGTGGGAGCTGGGAGATGGCGGTATGGTATCCCCCTTGGCCTGTGGGGTCTAGGGCCTTGAGCATCCCTTCCCGGTCCATGGCCAGGGAGAAGGCCTGACGCACCCTCTCGTCGCCGAAGGGAGCCACGTCGAAGTTGAAATAGACCATGGTGGGGACGGCGTTTTTAGAGTAGGTAAAGGTGACACCTGGGAGCTCGGCCCGGGCAGTAGGATAGAGGGAGGCGGCGAGCAGGCTAAGGGGGAACGTCTTGGTACGGAGGTTAGCGATAATGGTGGAAGGGTCCCCCACCACCGAGGCCTCCCATCGGTCTACGAAGGGCCTGTTGGGGATGTAGTAATCAGGGTTCTTCACCCACCTGATGGCCACATCCCTCTCAAATCCCTCGAATATGAAGGGGCCAGTGCCGATGGGGTTCTCCTGGAGGTTGGCCTCCTTTATCTCCTTGGGCTGGACCCAGAAGAGCTCCGGGTTAGCAAGCATGGTAAGGGCGGGAGCGTATGCGCCCTTAAGGACGATGCGCACGGTGCGGTCATCGGGGGCCTCTACCCGGTCCACGAAGGCGAGCCAGCTGCCCCTGTCTGGCGACTCTTTGGCCATGCGCTCGGCCGAGAAGAGGATGTCGTCGCGAGTGAGAGGTCGCCCGTTGATGGGGGGCTTGTTGTGAAAGCGGATGTTGGGACGTAGGTGGAAAATGATCACTGTGGGCTCGGGTATCTCCCAACGCTCCGCCAGATCCCCTTCCACCTGGGTGTAGTCGAAGATGTCGATGTTGGGTCCGGCCTTGTATTTGAGAAGGCGGCTATAGTGCCAGGCGGCGGGTATCTTGGCCAGATAGGTAAGCTCTTTGTAGTTGTCGAGGGTAGGGGGGTTGGCAGAGGAGAGGCCCACTAACGGGGCGCGAATCGTGCCGCCTGTCCTGGGGGCTATGCGGGTGGGTGTGCCAGGCACAGGGGAAGCTGGCCCCTTCTCCTCTTTGCAGGCCACAGCCGCTGTAACGGTAGCGGCCCCTGCTGCCAGGATCGCCCCTTGTAGGAGCCTACGGCGGCTCATCTTGCGTCTCCAAAAGCTGTCCCAATAATTGGTGTCGCTAGCCATGGCCCTTCCACCTCCTCAGGTCAGGGGCTGCTAGAATGATGGGCGAACCAAGCTGCTATGTCAAGATCCCGTGATAGAATAGGACGAAATGGGGGCGGTTCCAATGGAACATAAGGTACATAGTGCGAACCAAGACTGCGGCCCCTTCTACGTGGAGGTAGCGGGGGAGGGGTTAGGCTTCGCTGCGGCCCATTTCACGGCCACGGCGGAGGAGGTGGAGCCTTTGCATGGACACAACTATCGGGCCAAGGTGCGTCTCTGGTCCTCCCTGGCGCCCGAGGGGTGGGTTATGGACTTCCGCCAATTGCGAAAGGTTGCTACCTCTCTCTGCCGGCCTCTAGACCACCGTCTCCTCCTCCCTGGGGAGAGTCCCTTTCTGTTGGTATGTGAGGAGGGTAAAAACTACCGGGTGGAGGCAGGGGGCAAAACGTACCTTTTCCCCAAGGAGGACTGCCTTGTGTTACCCCTACCCAATACTACGGCTGAGCTGCTTGCGCAATGGCTGGGGGGCCAGCTGCTGCTCAACCTTCCCCAAGGGCTGGGGATAACACGCGTGGCCGTGGGCGTCGAAGAGGCCCCAGGCCAAGAAGGATGGTGGTCTTGTAACTTATGTCAAGGAGGCGGCCATGAGGGATGACCTGCTCTTTAAGCCGGCCTATGAGTTGGCGTCGCTGATAAGGTTGCGTCAGCTTTCGCCGGTAGAGCTTATGGAGGCCTGTCTGCGACGTATCCATGAGGTGAACCCAGTAATCAATGCCTTTGTCACTTTACGAGAGGAGGAGGCCTTAGCTGAGGCGAGGCAACTGGCTGACCGCATAGCTAGGAATGAAGAGGTAGGCCCCCTGGCTGGACTTCCTCTGGGGGTGAAAGACCTGGAGGACGCTTTGGGTCTCCCTACCACTTACGGGTCGATCCCGTTTAAGGACAACTGGCCCCAACAGGACTCCATCCAGGTGGAGCGCCTAAAGCGGGCAGGGGCCATCGTGGTAGGCAAGACCAATACTCCAGAGTTCGGCTACACCTTCTTCTGCCGCAACCTCCTGTTCGGGGCGACGCGCAACCCATGGCACTTAGAGCGTACCCCGGGTGGCTCCAGTGGAGGGTCAGCGGCAGCGATAGCTGCCGGGATGGTGCCCCTGGCCACTGCCTCCGACGCCGGCGGATCCATCAGGATACCGGCCGCCTATACTGGCTCCTTTGGCATCAAGCCCCAGTTGGGGCGGGTGCCTCTGGGCCCCACCGATATGCTCTCCTGGGGCAACCTGACCTGCTATGGGCCCATCACCCGCACTGTAAAGGACGCTGCCCTTTACCTGGACTGCGTAGTAGGTGACCACCCCGCCGACCCCTTCTCCCTGCCCCACCCTGGTTTTTCTTATGTCGAGTGCCTAGAACGGCCGTTGCCCAAGTTGCGCATCGCCTGGAGCCCAACGTTGGGCTATGCCCATGTGCAGCCTGATGTATTGCGGGAGGCGGAGAAGGCAGCGGCCGCCTTCCTTGAGCTGGGCTGCCAGGTGGAGGAGCTAGAGGAAGTTTTCCCAGACCCAGCGGCGGCCTGGTCCATAGTGGGGGCCGGGGAGACCTGGGCCCATATCGCCGATAAGCTACCTGAGCACAGGGACCAGTTTGGGCGAGGCTTCCTAGCTATAGCCGAAAGGGCCTTAGAGGTAACACCCGAGCGCTATGCTTGGGCCCAGCGTGTACGAGCTGATTGGGTTCGCCGCCTGTGGCACCTTTTCCAGCGCTATGACCTCTTTCTTACTCCAACAGTTGCCACCGAGGCGATAGATGCCCATGGTCGCCTACCTAAGGAGATCGCCGGCCGTCCGGTGGAGAACCCCATGAACTTGATTCCCTTCACTTATCCCTTCAATTTTACAGGCCATCCCGCTGCTACCGTGCGGGCCGGCTTCACTGACAGTGGACTTCCTGTGGGCCTGCAGATAGTGGGGCCACGCTTGCGGGAGGACTTGGTATTGCAGGCGGCATACGCCTTCGAGCAGGCCAGGCCGTGGAACCACCACTGGCCCCACTTAGGCGCTGGCCGTTGACCATACCTTCCCATGGCTATGTTATCATGGTACTGATGTGATGCATCTATGCAGATCGACTGGCAGCGGACTATAAACGAGATACTCTCCCGCAAGATAACCTGTCGTCGTTGTAATGCCCTCTCCGATGAGGTATATGTAGGCTATCTGCGCACGCCTGAGGCTGCGTACTGGGCCCCCCTCTGCGAGGGATGTCGCAAAGATGAACCGTGCGATGCCCGGAAGCTAGTCATCCTGTGCGAAGAATGTGCTCGCCAAGTAAGGCTACGAGGCCGCAAGATGGACGAGTACAACATGATGGTGGCCCTGTTGGAGGAATGCCGCCGCCAACTGGAAGAATGCCTCGACT
>JAUQPQ010000055.1 GCA_030550295.1 Chloroflexota bacterium | reverse complement strand
AGGGAGACGGCGAAGGTGAGGCCTAGTTCCACCGGGTTCACGTCTTCCGAGATGTCTTGGCCATAGAGGGGTAGGGCTGCCTCCAGCCGTAGTGTATCTCTCGCCCCAAGGCCACAGGGGACAGCCCCGTTCTCCAAGAGGGCTCGCCAAAGACGTGGGCCTTGGGCCGAAGGCAACACCAGCTCCAAGCCGTCCTCGCCTGTATACCCGGTCCGGGAGGCGAACAAGCTCGTCCCTTGCCACGGGACGAATTTGCATCCCCTTTTAGGGAGGTGGCCCAGATCGCTATGGATGATGCGGGTGCAAAGGGGCACGGCTGTTGGGCCCTGCACTGCCACCATCACTGTCTCCATCTGCACGTCCTGCAGTTGCACATCTTTAGGAAGCCTCTCCTCCAGCCAGGTGCGTATCTTTTTAGCGTTGACTGCGTTGACCACCAGAAGAAATCGCCCGTGGTCGAGCCTATATACGTAGATATCGTCCAAAATGCCCCCGTCTTCTCGGCATATGAAGGAGTAATGGCCACGTCCTGGAGGGAGGGCCCGAACGTTATAGGTGACAAGGCGCCTTAAGGCCTCTTCTGCCTGGCCTCCCTCTACCATCAGGCGCCCCATGTGGGACACGTCAAACATCCCCACCCGGGTGCGGACAGCCTGGTGCTCCTTGATGATCCCTTCGTACTGCAGGGGCATCTCCCAGCCAGCAAAGGGGAACCACCGGGCTCCCAAGCGCAAGTGCTCCTCGTAAAGGGGGGTGCAAAGCAACTGCTTTTGGCTCAAGATGACATCTCTCCTCCCAAGGGCTGCCAACGTCGCCTTCCTTCCTCCAAGAAGAGGTGTCCCAGCCCAGGATAAGGGGCGTGAACGACCACAAGAAGCGCTCTTCTCTCCAGGGCCCTCTCGATGAGCCGCTTCTTCGTCTCTATACTCACCAGGGGCAAGACATCAAAGGCCGATACCCAGGCTACCCTCTCCAGCAGTAGGGGGTGCTGGGCCACTTCCCCTATGTAGATGGCCAACTCCCCTTCTGATTCCACCTCTACCACCATGTGGTGGGCAGTATGCCCCGGGGCAGGAACCAGGCGGAGTCCTTGAACAGGCTCAGCCTCGCCTTCTACTAGCTCCACCTGTCGGGCATCTAGAAGGGGCTCAAAGTTCTCTGCCAGGTAAGTGGCTCGCGTCCTCTCGTTGGGGTGCTGGGCCTCCTCCCACTCTCCCTTTGGGATGAGATAGGTGGCCCGAGGGAAGGTGGGTACAGGCCTTCCCTCTTCCCAGACGGTGTTACCTCCGGCATGGTCGAAGTGGAGATGGGTGTTAATGACGATGTCTATGTCTTGGGGCATTATCCCCTCTTCGGCTAAGGACTGGAGCAGGCGGCCTGTTCTCTGGAGATCGAGCCCAGCCGGCCTCCTACCGCCCTTCGTCCCCACTCCTGTCTCCACCAGGATCGTCTTACCACCCATGCGCACCAATAAGCAGTTTATTCCCGATTGAAGGCGGTGGTGTTCGTCTAGGGGGCCTACCAGGGGCTCCCAAAGGACACGGGGAGTAACTCCAAAGAGGGCACCGGCATCGAAGGCGATGGGGCCATCACTCACTATAAGGAGTTCTGCTGCGCCTAGTCTGAGCCAGCGCCCCATAGGCAAGTCCAAAATAGTGGCTCAAGGAGGCAAGGTCAACTTTTGCCCCACAGCTTCCCACCTTATATAATTGAGGCGACCTTTTAGCACCTGGGGAGGTGAGCATGGGGACTCCATTCGCCTATTTCCGTGGCCAGTTCGTGCCCCTTTCGGAGGCCAAAATAAGCATCATGACTCATGCCTTCAATTACGGAACAGGAGTCTTCGAGGGGATACGGGGTAACTGGAATGAGGAGGAGGGAGAGATTTACCTCTTCCGCATGGCCGACCATTACCAGCGCCTGCGGCGCAGCTGCCGTATCATGATGATCCACCTCCCTTACTCCGATGAGGATCTGTACGCCATCACCACCAGACTGGTGGAGCTGTCGGGCTTTCAGGAAGACGTATACGTTCGCCCCATGGCTTACAAGAGCTCAGAGGCTCTGGGAGTGCGCCTCCACGACCTGGAGGATGACTTTGCTATCTTCGTTACCCCCTTCGGCCCCTACCTGGACGTGGAGAGAGGGGCCAGGTGCTGTACCTCCTCTTGGCGACGAGTGGAAGACACGGGGATCCCTGCCAGGGCCAAGATCATCGGCATATACGTCAACTCCGCCTTGGCCAAGACGGAGGCCAACCTCAAGGGTTTCGACGAGGCCATCATGCTGGACGAAAGAGGACACGTATCAGAGGGCAGCGGCGAGAACCTTTTCATGGTGGCCGACGGTAAGCTTTATACTCCTCCACCCTCGGACAACATCTTGGTAGGCATCACCAGGGATACGGTCATTGCCCTGGCTAGGGAGGAACTGGGGATAGAGACTGTGGAAAGGCCCATAGACCGCACTGAGTTATATATAGCCGATGAGGTGTTCTTGACAGGTACCGCTGCCCACATCACCCCCGTAATCGAGTTGGACCACCGCCCCATAGGGACAGGTAAAAGAGGGCCCATCACCGCCCGCCTGCAGGGGCTATACTTCCAGGTGATCAAGGGGAAGCATCCCAAGTATCGCCACTGGTGTACTCCATGCTACTCTCAGGTGAAGAGGTAAGCGAGGAGCTGCCTGTACCATCTCAGAAGGTATTGGCAGCCTTTGCCCTAGGTTTTGGGGCTTGGTCTCTTGCTATCGTCTTGGCCTGGCGTATCAGCCATTGGCCTATCTCTTGGCCCCTCTTTTTGGGAGCGCTGGCGGCTGCATCCATGGCGATAGGCGCTTTGGGCCTATGGATATGGGCCTTAGGGTGTTTCACTATGCGCTACCTCCTTAGCACCAGGGGCCTAGATGTGCGTTCGTCCCTTGTGCAAGGACGAGTCCCATGGTGCGCTGTAGAAGAAGTAGGGAGATGGGAAGGCCAGAGAGGGCCATGGGGTTGGGGGCTTTGCCGACTCTCCTCCCAGGAGGGCCGGCCCGTCCTAGACTTCACCTTCGGTGCCCGCGATGGGATTATTTTCATCAAGGCCCACAAGGCCATTTACCTTTTGGCGCCTAGAGAAAGCACGCGCTTTCTGGCCCGTATACGCTTCTTCTTGCGTCTGGGCAGGGAGGGCGATGAGGGGGAGAGGTTGATCAGGCGCGGCTTTTGGGCCCACCCCCTGGTGACCGATCTCTTTGGCCAGGTGGCAGTAGGTGTAGCCTTGGCCTTCGCTCTAGCCTCTTTAGGTTTTTTAACGGTGGCCTATCCCCATCTACCAAACCAGGTAGCCCTTAATTCTCAAGGGGTGGGCTCTCTGGTGGACAAAGTGCACCTGCTCCGCATGCCTGGCACAGGGGTGGTGGCCATGGGTATAGACCTGCTTGCGGCCATAATGCTGTACAGGCGGGATAGGACGGCAGCCCAACTCCTTTTAGCAGGAGGAGGTTTTGTGGGCCTCCTCTTGCTGGTGGCGGCAGTGATAGGAGTGGTGAGGGCCTAAAGTGAAGCGATCCCTCCTTCTCATTGCTCTCGTCTGGTGGTTGGGAGGGTGTATCGCTGCCCGTCCCCAAATGGCGTCGCAAGGCCTTTACATCGCCTTGGGCGACTCCCTTACAGCAGGGATAGGTGCAAAAGACCAGGCTACCCAAAGTTTCCCACGTTTGCTGGCCGATGCCCTGGGCCCGGGCATAACCCTTATGAACCTGGGCCGTCCGGGCGCCACTAGCGCCGACCTTCTTACCGGTGGCCAGGTAGACATAGCTTTAGCTCAGGTGCGTGCTGCCAGGGCCGACGGTAACCCCGCCAACGATCTCGTTCTCATTACTATCACTGTGGGCGGTAACGACTTGATGGAGTTCTACAAGGACTATTTCCTTACGGGCCTCTGCCCTGACCTGGAGACCTCGAAATCTAGGCCCCAATGCTTTCAAGCTCTCCAGGAGATCATCGATACCTTCGCTGCCAACTTGGGTATCATCTTGTCTCGCCTTAGGGAGGGTGAACCGGAAGTGCCCATCCTCGTCTTCACCCTTTACCACCCCTTCCAGGGGGATAACTCTGCTTTGGCCCAACTGGGCGATCTGGTTCTAGAGGGAGGGGAGGCCCTACCTTTAGGGGTAAATGACCGTATCAGGGCGGTGGCAGCGGCCCACCGTGCCCAAGTGGTGGACCTATTCTCCACCTTTAGCGGGCGACGGGAGCTTTTGTATAAGGACGGCATTCACCCCAACGAGGAAGGCTATGCCCTCATGGCAAGGCTTGCCCTTCAGGTGCTTTTCAGCGGAGACGAATACAGCAGCGAGTTGGAAGGGGCAGGTAGTCCTGGAGGCCATGAAGAGGTTCGAGGTAGTAGTGATAGGGGCGGGGCCAGCGGGGACAAGCTTAGCCCGCAAGCTCTCCCTGCAGGGGGCGCGAGTCCTCCTCTTGGAGAAGTATCCCTTACCCCGCGATAAGCCCTGCGGCGGGGGCGTCACACTCCGCGCAGCTTCCCAGGCGGGCGTGGATCTCGGCCCTGTAGTGGAGAGGACCATCTACGGTGCCCGTATCTCCCTGCGACTAGGTGCCCACGTCGACTTGTGGCATCCCCTTCCCTTGGCCTTCATGACTCAGAGATGTCGCCTGGACTCTTACTTGGCTTCCCTCGCTGCCCAGGCCGGTGCCGAGATCCACGATGGCGAACCGGCCGTGGCCCTGAAGTGGGATGGGGCGAAAGTAGAGGTGCGCACCAACAAAAATACCTACTATTCCCCCATAGTGGTGGGGGCTGATGGTGCCAACGGCTTGGCATCACGCATTCTGGGGGCACGCCAAACGTTTGAAGAGGCGGTGGCCCTAGAAGGAAATGTGCCCTTTCCTCCTCAGGCTGCCCAAGAGTGGCAAGAGGTGATCGCCCTAGACTTGGGTGGCATTTCTGGAGGCTACGGATGGGTCTTCCCAAAAGGAGACCATCTCAACATAGGGGTAGGGGGCTGGAAGTACGCTGCCCGCCTCCTGCGGCCTGGCCTGCAGTCCCTATGCGCCCGCTACGACTTACGATTCCATCGCCTGGAAAACCTTAGGGGCTATCACTTGCCTCTACGTCGTCCCTACTCACCCTTAGTGGGTAGGGGCATCTTGCTCGTGGGGGATGCTGCTGGCCTGGTAGACCCCTTGTCAGGCGAGGGGATACATATGGCCTTTGTTAGCGCATCCTTAGCGGCAGAGGCCATCGGTGCGTACCTGGAGGGGAAGGCCTGTTGCCTTTCTTCCTATGTCCAGGCTATATCCCGCCATGTCGCCCCTGAGCTTGAGATCTCCCGTCAACTCCACGAACTCTTTCACCTCGCCCCTCCTCCCTACGTGTTACTTTTACAGCGAAGTCGCCATTTTTGGCGCCTCTTCTGTCACCTCATAAGGGGGGAAATAGACTACAGGGGGCTAATGCGCCTGTTAGGGCCCCTGGCCTACCTGGTGAAGTATTTCAGCCACTTGGCCCAGGCGCGACGCCAAAATAGGCTGCGCCTTTTGGGCCTTTTGCCCTGAGCCCGGATTTATTTTTGCAAGACAAGACCCCCTTGCTCCGCTGACCGTCACCTTAGTGCTTGACAATTTCCAGCAAAGGGGACTAGAGTAGGCACGCCTTAACTTTTTAAAAGGAGGGGGAGGCATGACGACGGTAAGAAGTGAGCAGGAGATCCTGAAAAAGGCCTTTGAGGGGACAAGCCCCATCTTCCGCCTCTTGGCCACCGTACGTAGCCGGAGGGTGGGCCTGGGATACCGCTTGGACTTGGGGGAAGAGGAGAAACACCCTGTAACTGGGCGCACCATGTTCCAGGAGAGGGGGCCCCTAGCCTTCAAGTCCGCAAAGGAGCCGGTGCCCCTCACCGAGGTGGAGGAGGCCCTCCTCTGTTGGGCAGCATGTGGCCCCAATGGCGTTGTCGCCTGGGACATCGCCGTCCATGGCGGTTTCCATGAGCTCACATGGCTTGCCGGCCGCACCGTCCCCTCACCAGGCAACTCTATGGCTACCGACCTCCTTGTGATTAACGACCGGGGAGCCTTTATCTATAAGCCTGGCCTAGAGAGGAGCAAGCCGGTGGAGATCGAGGGGGAGGCGGACTATGGGAAGATCCTCAAGTGGTACCGTGAGGGGATGGTGCAGATCCTGGACCAGCGCCCCGACATCGACTGGGCGATGCGGATGCCTGGGGCACCCCATGCGACCCTCATGGGCCCCTACCAATACAACATCAACCGCCCCGGTTCCACCTGGATCATCCCCATCTCCGACGTAGGCTGGCTCAACTCAGCCCTCATCAACCTGTTCGACTGGTGGCACTACTACCCCATCGATGAGTGGAAGGGAGGACGCCCAGCGGGAGTAGACAAATGGATAGGTGAGGGGATGCTGGAGATGCCCATGCCCATCTCCGCTTCCGAGCAGCTCATCTTCCAGGTGGAGATGTACCCTGTGGGCTGCATGGTCCAGAACATACGCCTGGCTGCAGAAGCCATGGGCCTGGGCACATGGGTCTTCTGTGGCTTCAACCCCGATGTCCTCATGGGCGCCTTCCCCGATGTCGCCCGGGGTCTGGGGTTCCACGTGGAGGCGCCTAACGCTAGGGCTCCCCTAGCTACTGGCCAGCTCAAGATATTCGGCATTGAGGGGGTGAAGGAGGCCACCTACGTCCCCTCCCCGCGCTTCCCCACGGCCGAGAAGCTGGTAGACCACTGGTTTGAAGAGAAGTATGGCAAGGGGGGCGTCTTCAGCGAGGGGGACGACAACTATATCCGCCGCGTGAACGCTCCCTGGAAGAGGGCGACGGCCGAGGAGATCATCCGTCACCCCCGTAACCGGCCCGCCGAATGGGTAAGGGATGCCCTCATCGCCTACATCAACTATTGTGTCGAGAACTATGGCCAGTGGCCTGTCACCTATAACCCCATGCAGGCCCATTTCGGCGCCACTGTCCACCATGTGGACGTAGACTTTTACGACCAGTACTATGTTCCTGGGTACATCACCGATGCCATCCGGCGCCACTTCGAGGAGTGGCACTGATGGGGAGAGGGGGCCCGAGGCGAGGCCATTATGGGCGCCTCGGGCCCCCTCCGGGGTTAAACTCTCACAGGTCTTGCTAGGTAGGTAGCCATAGACGAACTCAAAGTCCTGCGGCTCCTGCACATAGTGGGGGCGGTAGCTGTAGCTGGGGCGGTGATGTTCAATACCTTGGTCATCATCCCCGCCCTGCGGCGAGTACCTCCTGCCCAAGCAGCGGTAGTAGCCCAGAGAGTAGGGGCTGGCCTTATGCGGTTGGGCTGGGCTGGCCTGATAATACAGGGAGTCACCGGCTTCCTGAGGCTTGCCCGCCTCCGCCTTCTAGACGACTTCGTCACCCTTCAGCTCTTTGATACCGCCTATGGGCGGTGGTTGGGGCTCATGGTCCTCGCCTGGTTCCTCTGGGTGGGGGCAGCGGCCGTCCAGACCTTCTGGTTCCGTCCTCTGCTCCTTCAGAAGCTCCCTTACGGCTCCACCCTTAGGGACTTGGAGCGCAGGCGTTCCTTGCTCATGCGCATCTCCTCGTGGCAGGAGAGGCTTTCTTACTTTACCTTGGCCCTGGCCTTGGCCGCCCTCATAGCAGGTGGCCTCATCAGAGTATAGGGCGGACGGTATGTCTGTGGACTCCATCCCCTTTTACAGGGACAGGATGGAGAGCCCCTCCTGCCTTCCTCCGTGGGGCCTGTACGACTGGCTAGAATACGCCCAGGCGCACCAAGATCCTTTCGGGGGGAGGAAGTTGCCTGGTGCCCTCCCATTGGTGGTAGTGCAGCTTGAGGGCCCTTCTGATCCCCCCCTCTATTTGGCCTTAGGAAGACAGGAGCTAAGGGGATGGGCCCGTGCTGTCACCTATCTTTGGCGTCTGTGGGGTGTGGGCCCAGGCCAAATAATAGCCTTATACGACTACGGCTCTAGCCCCATGGTCTTTTTGGCCCATAGGCGTTACACACCCCATCTCCAAAGGGGGGCTGCTGATGCTCTGGGAGCGAAGCCTATATGTAACGACGGCCTCGCCTCAATGGCGCCGCGCATGGTAGAGATCTTCCGCTACCTTCGCCCCCAGGGGCTCATAGTAAGGGCAGAGTTGGTCTCCCCTTTGGCCCATGCCTGTAGAGAGATGGGCGTGACTCCGGAAGAATTCCTTTCTTTCGTGGTGCTAACAGAGGCCGAGGGCGTACCCAAGGCGGCCGTACCATGGCGCGTTACCACTTTGAAGACGTGGCGGGCCGATGCTGCCTTCTTCGTGGCAGGGGAGTGCCCTCTGTGCCGGCTCTTCCACGTCCCTCCTTTGTATCGTCTGGCGCGTCACGAAGATGGCACCTTGCTCGTATCGGCCCCCTTCGGTGAGATATTCCCTGTGGTGGGGTACCGCTTGGGCCCGGCTCACCTGGAAAAGCCTGGTTGCCCACGCGAGAGCAGCGCCTGGAGGCTGCGCCCATGCTGAAGGAAGGCTTTTGGGACGAGATGGACTCCTGGCCTCGGGCGCGCCTGGACCGCTACTGGACGCGCCGGATCCGCCGGGTGCTGGATGTGGCCTATAATTCCCTTCCTTTTTATCAGCGCCGGTTTCAACAGGTGGGCTTTTCCCCCTCCCAGTTCCGCTCCCTGGATGACCTGAGGCGCCTACCCGTCACGGAGAGGGGAGAGCTGCTAAATGCCCTAAAGCAAGCTGGGCGCTACCCCATAGGCATTGAAAGGGGCCATGAGGAAGTAGTGCTATGCGTAAGCTCAGGCACCGAGGGGGACGTGATCTTTCTTTCCTTCCCGCGCCAATGGGCTGATATGGAGCGCCAAGCCACCCTCAGGGCCCATTGGTGGGCCGGCCTACGCCCTGGGGGCCCCATACTTATCTCGGCCCCTGCTTGGCACATCTACGCCTTGGGGCAAAACCTCCTGGCACGTGCTCTCCCGGCCCAGGCGGTGATAGTTTGGGGCACCTATTCTCCCGAGTTCGCTTCCCACGTCTTGCAGGCCATTCGCGCCTTCTCCCCTCAGTTTCTGGGCCTCTTCTTGCCCTTCGTCTTCTCCCTTGTGGCCGAGGCCAGAAGACGCGGCTTGGGGCCCTCTCAGGCTTTCCAGGGAGTGAAGAACCTGATGGTGGTTGGGGCACCTATCACGCCAGCTCTGCGCCGTCATCTCCAAGAGCTCACTGGGGTGGAAAGAGTGGTGGAGGCTGCTGGCTCCAGCGAGGGACTCCTTGCAGTGGAGTGCGAGGTAGGCCAGGGACTCCATCTGGTGCCTGAGAAGTCAGTAGTGGAGGTGCTCGATGCCGCTACTTATGATCCCATCCCTGCTGGGCAGCAAGGGGCCGTAGTCATCACCAATACCTGGCCTTGGGGCCCTCTGTACATAAGGTATGCCACGGGCGACCTCGGAGTAATGTATCCAGGGGAGTGCCCCTGTGGACGCCCTTCACCGCGCATTAAGGTGATGGGGCGACGCTCTCACCTCCTTCGTGTGGGGCAGCGATCTTTCCTCCCCTATGACGTCCAACAGGCGATGGAAGAGGCTGTTGGGCTGGTAGGCGCCACCTTTGCTGTCCTTTGGGAGGGGCTGGCCAAGGGCTGTCTGCACCTCTTAGTGCAGGAAGAGGGGATAGATGCGCGGGCGGTGAGATCGCGCCTGAAGAAGGCCCTTGAGGACTACCTTGACGTCCCTGTGAAGGTAGAGTGGGCCCCCTCCCTCCCTATGCGATGGAAGGGGGTGCCCCCAGTGATCAGACGGGAAGAGATGGGGGGCAGATAGGCCATGTCTAAGCTCTCGTTAGGGATGCTCTCGGCCTTTTGGCCGGAGGGGGTCTTTCGCTACGCCAATATCCCCCTCCAGACGGTCACCGATGCCTGCGTCCGCCGTCCCGCATCTATGTGGCGTGAGAAAGAGGCCCTTGTAACGCCTGAGGCTTCTATAACCTATGGCCAGCTCCTCCTTTCGGTGGATGAGGGTGCTTCCGCCCTGAGAGGACAACTGGCGCCTGGGGCGAAGGTGTCATGGCGCCTTCTCTCGCCTAGGGATGAAGTGGTGTGGCTCCTTGCTATCATCGAGGCGGGCCTGATAGCCTGCCCCCATCCTGAGGCCAGCGTCGATGCGGCAGTCTCCGCGGAGAGGTGGCCAGGGGTGACCACCTTCACCCCTCAAGAGCTCCTAGGAGGCCCAAAGGCTGAGCCCCCATCCCAAAGGCCCGACCTTCGTTCCCCTAGGCTGGTGATGGGGGGCCCTTCTGGTGAAGTCTCATACAGCCATAGGGCCTTGGTGGCGATGGCCCTCTCGTGGGCGGCTTTCTTCCAGCTGGGGGAAGACGTGGAGGTGGCGCTGGTGGAGCCTCCCACCCATTGGCTGGGCCTTGCTGCCCTCTTGGCCTCTCTCATGCGGGGATCTCGCACCTATCTCCTCTGGGGACGGCCCAGCCTTGCTACGCCTGTAGATTACCTGGTGGCTTCGTGGGAGATCCTCGATGGAGAAGAGATGGACTCGTGGCGGGGGATGGTACGCATAGGGGTGCTGGCAGGGCTGGAGGGCCCATTTTCCCCTTGGCGAAGGCGCTGGCTTTCGTGGCGCCTCCGCGCCCCCATCCTCACCATCCTGGGGCGCAACGACCTGGGCCCCGTCCTTGCCTCCCATCCCGAATGGCACCTGCCCGATGCAGTGGGAATCCCCCTCTGCAATGTGGATACTCGCCCCCTGGACCCGGCCCATGGCCAGCCTTTAGCCGTGGGATGGGACGTGATAGAGGCGGCCGAGCTGGGAGTCAAGTCGCCCATGGTGCCCCAAGGGGCCCAGCTCACCGAAGAAAGCTGGGCCCGTAGCCACCTCTTGGCCTCTATAGACCCCTCTGGCCTCTTCTACCTTCTTAAGAGGGCCTGAGGGCAGGACGAAGGCCCAGCACCCCCTCTAGCACCAGATGTCTCCCT
>JAUQPQ010000054.1 GCA_030550295.1 Chloroflexota bacterium | reverse complement strand
TTCTAGGCCTATTACCCGTCCGTCCTCCTCTCGCCAACGTGGCCGCACCCCCAAAAGGGCCAGCACTTGGGCTACGTCATCACCCTGTGTGCGCATTACCGCTGTCCCCCATACCACAAGGCCTACCATTTCCGGATAGCGACCCTCCTCCTGCAAGTAGCGCTCGATCAGGCGGTCCGCCAGCCCTTTTCCCACCTCCCAAGCAAAGGGAGACGGTACAGAGCGAGGGTCGAGGGAGTAGAAGTTGCGGCCGGTGGGGAGGACGTTGGCCATTCCCCTTGTGGGTGACCCGCTGGGCCCAGGAGGAACGAAGCCCCCAGATAGCCCTTTTAGGAGGTTGCTGATCTCGTCTGTGGTGCGGCTCAAGTCGGGCACTAGACGCCGACAAACGTGTTCTAGGGCCCTAGAGACCTGCCTTGAGATTTCGCCTAATACCTCCCTCTGTACCTGAGGTATCGCCTCGGGACAGAACTGATGTTGACTCAGCCTTTCCAGGAGACGACGGGCCAAAGCTGTGATGGCCTCTAGCAAGTCACCCCGGGTGCGCAGAGGGCTATTCAGGGTGGTCAAGGGGGCCGGAATGGGCCCATCGTAGGGAAGGCCCAAGCCTTTTTGGAGAAGGCCATAAGGAACACCTAGCGCCTCTGCTACTGCTCGACGGAGGGAGGGGATGGGCCCGTTGTCTAGACGGGTTAGGGCTAGCAGAGTATCTATAAGAGCCTCACCACGCGGTGGTTCCCCTAGTATGTGCAGCCCCCCACGGATGATGGCATCTTTCAGCTCGCAGATGTAGCCGTCCATGTGAAGCAGGAAGGCATCGAAATCGTGGGGCTCGCCGTCTACGCCTAGATCACGGTGCAGGTTGGCTCGCACCACCAGCTCCCAGATCTGTTGGCGAAGTAGAGGGAGCTTGCCAGGATCCATCGCCTGGGAACGCGCATATTCGTCCATCAGCTGTTCTAAGCGCGCCAGTTCACCATAGATGCCCGCAGATGTCAGGGGAGGAACCAGATGGTCGATGATGACGGCGTGGGAGCGCCTTTTGGCCTGCACTCCTTCCCCTGGGTCATTCACTATGAAAGGGTAAAGGAGGGGGAGGTCAGGCAGGCAAACTGTAGGATAGCACTCCTCCGAGAGGCCGATGCCCTTACCTGGCAGCCATTCCAGGGTACCATGCTTGCCCAAGTGAACCACGGCATCTGCCTCAAAGGCGTCCCGAAGCCAACGATAGAAAGAGAGGTAATGATGGGTTGGCGGAAGATCGGGGCTATGGTAGACGGCCATAGGGTTCTCACCAAACCCCCGAGGAGGTTGGAGTCCCACGTAAACGTTCCCCAGCAGCAGCCCAGGCACCGCCAGGCCACCATCTACCCGGTAGACGTCGCCAGGAGGAGGCCCCCAAGTCTCCTCCATATCCCGCCGAGTCTTTGGAGGCAGGCTTTCGAACCAGAGGCCATAAGTTTCACCGGGGATCTTTGCCGGCGCGCTATTTAGCTGGCCCTCGGTGAGATGCTCTTTATCATAAGTACCAGAGGACAAAAGCTGGTGCATAAGCTCATCTCCGCTGGCAGGGACGTGGGAAACCTTGTAGCCAGCCTCACGCAAGACCGAAAGAAGGCGCACAGCAGATGCCGGGGTATCTAGCCCTACGGCATTACCAGCGCGAGCACTTTTGGTGGGATAGTTACTGAGTATTATGGCGATGCGCTTTTCCCCGTTAGGCTTTCGGCGCAGGTTGGCCCACCGGAGGGCCTGTTGGCAGACTATAGAAACCATCTCTGGAGAAGAGACCACCCTGGCCAACTTTATCCCCAGCCGCGGCTCCTCCTCTTCCTCCTTGAAGCCTATGGGGAGGGATATGATGCGACCATCTATCTCGGGCAAAGCCACGTTCATAGCCACATCTAAAGGCGAGAGGCCCACCGGGCTTTCTTCCCATCGCCGTCGCGAGCTAGTGGAGACTACAGCCTGAATGACTGGCACATCTATCCAGGGGATGCCGCGTTGTAGGGCCTCCTCATCTCCATGGGTGACGGCAAAGCTCAACGTTGAGATAACACAGTCGACCAAAGGTTGGCCAGAGCCGTCCTGAAGATAACGACGCACGATAGACGGTGGGCGACCCCTGGCAACTGCCTCATCGCGGAGGCTGTAGCAAAAGATGGGTAGGGTGTTGGCGCCCATCCCCTCTAGGGAATCCACTAAGGTGTCTACGGCGGCAGTATCGCCTGTGGCCCAAAGGGCACGGTAGAAGAGGACAGCCACCGCTGGTCTCTCCGGCTGCCAAAAGCGGCGTCGGTACTCATCAAGGGAAAGCACGTGGGCGACGCCAGGCCGGTAAAGGCCGTCCCAAGGTAATGGTTTGGGCGGTGAGTAGCCGTAGCTTGTACCTAAGAAGGTATCGCTAAGGTAGAGGAGCAGGTGGAACATATTTTGGTGCCCGCCATGGACCAGGTATTCATACGTCTGAGCTACCACCGGAAGGGGGACAGTAGATACAACCTCCAGGGCCGGATCGCGGGTAGCTTCTCCAGGACAGGCGATAAGGGGTATTTGGCGCTGGCGGCAAAGACGTGCCAGCTGGTCTGCCCCCTCCTCCCACGCCTTTTTGCCCCCCAGCAATCTCATAACGATCAAAGAGGCCTGGGGGGCGATCTGGGAAAAGAACCTTTCTTGGGCCTCTGTTGCCGAAAGGTGGCGCAAGTGACGAGCAAATACGGGCAAAAACCCCTTAGGCAGCTGGTCGAGCACCCCCGCCAGGGCTTGAAGGTCCGTATCTGCTGTCGTAAGGAAAACTAACATCCCCCGCCGCCTGTGGGCCTCAGGCGAGGAGGGGAAGGGGCGGAAGAGGCCCCTGCCGGGCGCCCTCCCCACGCGAGGAGGCCCACGCCCATCTCCCAGGCAGGTCTCCTGGCTCGCAGTTCATCGCTCACGGCGCCTTCCCATCCCCCTTGGGGACAGTGGCATCTGCCGGAGCTCCCTGCTACAGTGGCGCGGCCGCGGAGGTTTTTAGCCCCACTTCCCTATTGAGCCCACGCGGGCAC
The DNA here is from genome assembly GCA_030550295.1 of Chloroflexota bacterium. GTDB lineage: Bacteria > Chloroflexota > Dehalococcoidia > SM23-28-2 > HRBIN24 > JAVVHA01. The sequence continues at coordinate 8,042 of JAUQPQ010000054.1, read as the reverse complement.
CTGGGAGAGCCCTTATTCTTTTAATCGCCACCTTTGTACCACACACCCCATACCCCGTCAAGGGGCCACCAGTGTGCTAGGATAGTGGGCGATGAAGGGCCGCATCCTTATGGTCCAAGGTACGATGTCCCATGTAGGCAAAAGCGTCTTGGTAGCTGCCCTTTGTCGCATATTGCGCCAGGACGGGCTGCGCGTTGCCCCCTTTAAGGCCCAAAACATGGCCCTCAACTCCTTCGTCACCCCCGATGGGTGCGAGATAGGTAGGGCCCAGGCGGTGCAGGCAGAAGCGGCAGGAGTTGAGCCCCAAGCTGAGATGAACCCCATCTTGCTCAAGCCTGAGGCCGACCACCGTAGCCAAGTAGTAGTGATGGGAAGGCCTGTGGGCTCTTTCACTGCCAAAGAATACCACGAGATGAAGCCCCGTCTGTTGCCCGTAGTGCTGGACGCCTTGGAGCGCCTGCGCTCCACCTTCGACGTGGTGGTGGTAGAGGGTGCCGGCAGCCCCGTCGAGGTGAACCTGAGGGCCCACGATCTGGCCAACATGGGCCTGGCAGTGCGCGTAGGGGCGCCAGTGCTTTTAGTGGGGGACATAGACCGGGGAGGCGTCTTCGCCCAGCTTATAGGCACTCTAGAGCTGTTGGAGCCGCAAGAACGCTTCCTAGTAAAAGGACTCATCATCAACAAGTTCCGGGGAGACAAGTCGCTCCTTTCGCCAGGGCTGCAGTTCTTGGAACAGCGGGCAGGAATCCCCGTTGCCGGCGTCATCCCTTACTGGGAGGAGCTAGCCTTGCCAGCAGAGGACTCGGTAGCCCTGGAAGGGGTGGCCCAAAAGAGGCGACATGGGGTATTAGACGTAGCCGTGGTGCGTCTCCCACACATATCTAACTTCGACGATGTGGACCCCCTAGGTGGTGAACCAGGGGTGGGCATCCGTTTCGTAAGGGCAGGAGAAGAGCTGGCCCAGCCCGACTTAATCTTGGTGCCGGGCAGCAAGACTACAATGGCTGATCTGGCTTTTCTGCGCACCTCGGGTCTAGCACAGGCCATCATAATGGCGGCGGCCCAGGGCTCGGCCGTTGTGGGCATATGTGGCGGCTTCCAGATGTTGGGCCTGGAGATAGTCGACCCTGACCACGTGGAAAGTGAACAGCCTTACGCAACAGGGTTGGGACTGCTGCCTGTGGTGACCATCTTTCAACGAAATAAGATCACTAACCAGGTGGAAGGGGAGGTAGTATGTGATTATGGGCTCCTGGCCGGCTGCCGCGGGCTGCCCTTTAAGGGATACGAGATCCATATAGGAAGTTCAGCGCGATTGGGAGTAGAGGCACCATTCGTGCTGTTGCGACGCTCTGGTGAGGGCTGCCAGGTCGCCGAGGGGGCCTTAGGGGGCAACGGATGGATCCTGGGGACGTACGTCCATGGCATCTTCGCTAACGACGACCTACGGCGTCGTATCCTTAGCAACCTGGCCCTACGCAAAGGGGTGACCCTCCCCAAAGTTAAGGCCCTACGCCAAGACCCTCACGACAGGTGGGCTGCTGTGGTGAGGGCCCATCTAGATATGGGCCTCATCTACCGGCTACTAGACGATCGGGTGTGAGTAAGTGCCAAAGGGGTGAGGCCTTGGCCTGTGGTCATCATCGCGCCTATGATGGGCCCAGATGCACCGTCTGGCCGTCTTCATCTTGGCGGTGTTGGCGGATGCCCTAGTGGGCGAGCCGCCAACGTCCCTTCACCCTACAGCTTGGGTGGGACAGGCAGCATCGGTTTTGGAGGGTATAGGGCGTAAGCTCCCTGCTAGGGGGCAACTCCTTCTCGGCGCCCTAGTTGCCCTAGCTCTGCCCTTGGCAGTAGGACTATCGGCTAGAAAAACTCTGCGTCTGCTGCGCCGGACTCCATGCATCGGGATGATAGTTGAAGCCGCCCTTTTTAAGAGCTCCTTCGCTGTCAGAGCCCTTTTGGGCGAGGCAGAAGGCCTCGCCTGCCTCCTCAGAGAAGGGGAGCTGGAGAGGGCGCGGATAAAGGCCCGATCCCTGGTGAGCCGTGACACCACACATCTGGACGAGGCGCATCTCGTCTCGGCCGGGCTGGAGTCCCTGGCGGAAAACACTACTGATGCCTTCTTGGCTCCCTGGCTTTATTACCTGATGTGGGGGACAGAGGGGGCACTCGTGTACAGGACGATAAACACTCTAGACGCCATGTGGGGGTATCATGGGCCTTACGAGTTCTGGGGCAAGGGGGCAGCCCGCCTTGACGATCTGGCCAACCTCATACCTGCACGGCTAGGGGCCTTCCTGTTGGCCCTTGCCTCGGGGAAGCTGCGGCAGGCCATAACCATCGCCTTAGCCCAGCATGCCCGAACGGAGAGCCCTAACGCCGGCTGGACGATGGCAGCCCTTGCTGGCGCCTTAGGAGTGGAGCTGGAGAAGGTAGGCCATTATCGTCTCGGCCTTCCGCGTCGCGCCCTAGCACCTAGCCTATTGGACGAGGGGATCGCTGTAGTCCGGCGTGTGGCAGCTTTGGGCGCAGCGTTAATGACCGTTCTGCTGTGGGCCAAAGGATGGTTTGGGCGAGAAAAAGGAAGATCCAGTTAACTCAGCACGGCGGACTGGACCCACAGGAGGCTGAAGCTCTCAGGGTTGACCCGTCCATCGTGTTGGATTTAAGCCAGAACTTAGCTCCCTTGCCTCCGCCGCCTTCGGTGAGGAGGGCTTTGGCCTCGTGCGACTACGTTACCTATCCAGAGCCTAGCTATCGCCGCTTGCGGGCAGCACTGGCCCAACGCCATAACGTGGGCGAGGACTGGGTGCTTCCAGGCAACGGTGCTAGCGAACTTATTTTCCTCCTCTGTCAGGCCCTCATTGACCCTGGCGATAGGATCGCCATCTTCTGCCCTACCTTTGGGGAGTACGAGCGGGCAGCACGCGCCTGCAGGGCACGAGTCTTTAAGATCGTTGCCAGCCTGGAGAAAGAGTTGCGGTGGGACTTAGGGCAAGCCCTAGATAGGCTGAGGCAAATTCGTCCCCGTCTCTTGTTCCTCTGCTGCCCTAATAACCCTACAGGGGTCTACCTGGGCCGCGAGGAAGTAATGTGCCTTGTTAGCGCCCTGCCCAACACCATCTTGGCCTTAGACGAGGCTTTCATAGACTTTGTAGAGGAGGCCTGGGATTCGTCAGAGCTTGTGCGAGACGGCCACATTCTAGCGATCCGTTCCTTGACTAAGGCCTTTTCGGTGGCGGGAATACGCTTAGGGTACCTCTTGGGCAGGCCAGAGCTGCTGAGCATAGTGCGTGCCCATCAGCCGCCTTGGAGCGTGAACGCCTTCGCCGAGGCCGTGGGTATAGCCTGTGCCGAGGCAGAGGAACACCTGTCGCACGTGCGACGCATCACTGCTGAAGCCAAGAGGGCACTAGCGGGGGGCCTGAGGGCGTTGGGGATGAGGGTTGTAGAAGGGGCAGCCAACTTCTTACTTGTGGAAGTGGCAGATGCCTCCTCTTTCCGTCGGCGCCTGCTGAAGAGAGGGGTGTGCGTGCGCGACTGCACCTCCTTTGGCCTCCCCCAGTACGTGAGAGTAGCTGTCCCCCATCCCCAACATGTAGAAAGGGTGCTGGAGGCCTTCGCTGCTAGCTGGAACGATCAGCTGGGAGGTGCTCATGAGTGAAGTATTACAGGACGCAATAAAGCGCATCGCCATGCCAGACCAAGACGCCATGGAGCGGACAAGGCGGCGTTTAGACCGCCTGACTAAGCCTCCTGGTAGCCTGGGCCGTTTGGAAGAGTTAGCAGTATGGCTGGCCGGAATCACGGGCCAGACAGGGGGCGCTCTCTCCCAGCGCACCGTAATCCTGATGGCTAGCGACCATGGCGTAGCCCAGGAAGGGGTCTCCGCCTATCCCCAACGGGTGACATCGCAGATGGTGCTCAACTTCCTTCGAGGGGGTGCAGCCATCAACGTCTTAGCCCGCCAAGCCCGGGCCAAAGTGGTGGTGGTAGACATGGGAGTAATGGCCGAATTGGCGGAGATAGAGGGCCTCTTAGTACGTAAGCTGGGGTGGGGCACACGCAATATGGCCAGAGAGCCAGCCATGACAAGAAAAGAGGCGGAACAGGCCATCCTGACGGGAATAGAGATAGCCGAGCAAGAGATCGAGAGAGGCGCCCAGCTCCTCGCTACTGGCGATATGGGCATCGGCAATACTACGGCGGCCAGCGCCATCACTGCCGCCCTGACTGGCCTGCCTGCCAGCGAGGTGACAGGACGGGGCACCGGCCTAGATGACGATGGCTGGCGACGGAAGGTGGCGCTCATTGAGTCTGCCCTTGCCCTTCACCAGCCCGACCCTTCAGATCCCATAGACGTTCTAGCGAAGGTGGGAGGATATGAGATAGGGGGCCTTGCGGGCGTAATCCTGGGAGGAGCAAGTAGAAGGGTGCCTATAGTGCTAGATGGCTTCATAGCGGGGGCCGCAGCGTTGCTGGCAGTGCGTCTGTGCCCTGAAGCCCGTCACTTCATCCTCGCTTCCCATCGCTCGGCGGAGCCTGGGCACGCCCATGTCCTGAACGCCATAGGCTTACAGCCCCTGTTGGACTTGGACATGAGGCTGGGAGAAGGAACGGGGGCCTGCCTAGCCATGCACCTGATAGACGCCGCCTTGGCCATCGTGAACGAGATGGCCACTTTTGAAGAGGCCGGAGTGGATGACCGCACGTAGGGCCTTAGCCTCGGTCCTAGACTCATTGGCCCTGCTTACGGTGCTACCTGTGGGGCAGCGCCCTCTTGTCACTCCCGCTGGGATAACGGCTTTGGCGTTCCCTTTGGCTGGCGGAATCATAGGGGGGCTCATATGGGGCTGGGATTGGCTTGTGGGCCAGGCTTTACCCGATATCCCTAGGTCTGCCCTAACGGTAGTAGCCTGGGCAATCATCACTGGTGGCCTCCACCTGGACGGCCTGGCTGATTCAGTTGACGGCCTCCTAACCACTGGGGAGCGGACACGCCGTCTCGAGGCCATGGCCGACCCCAGGATAGGGGCATTTGGCGCCGCTGCCGTCACGTTGATCCTTCTCCTAAAATGGGCCGCCCTGGTAGAAATGGACGGAAGGTTAAGGACGGGGGCTTTATTGCTAGGCCCCTGTCTGGCCCGTGGGGCTGTGCTACCTGTAATGGCCCTCTTCCCTTTAGCCCGCCAAGCTGGCCTTGGCGCTTCCGTGGCCCACCGGCTAGAATTGCTGCCTGCCTTAGCCGCTGGGGCGGCCGTAAGTGCTGTACCTTTGGCCATCTTCTCCCCCATGGGCCCCGTTTTAGCAGGGGGAGCTATTGTAGCAAGCGGGGGAATAGCCCTCCTTGCCCTTAGGCGCCTAGGGGGAGTTACCGGCGACGTCCTTGGAGCATGCGTTGAGATGGCCGAAACCACCGTCCTCCTACTCTGCGCCACTTCGGTGGAAAGGGGCTGGTTGGCCTAATGATCGTACTCATAACCGGTGGGGCACGTAGCGGAAAGTCGGCTTATGCTGTGGCCCTCGCCCAGTCCTTAGGAAGCCAGGTCGTCTTCCTGGCTACTGCCGTGCCGATAGACGAAGAGATGGCCCAACGAATACGTCGTCACAGGGAGACACGGCCTCAAGATTGGATAACGATAGAAGAGCCGCTAGAGATATCAAAAGCCCTAAGAAATGGTGTGCCCAAAAACTCGGTGGTTGTCCTAGACTGTATGTCCGTGTGGCTGGGCAACCTTTTCCATCATTACGCCCTGCAAGATGATCCCCCGGAGGCGAAGAGATCAGATATAGTACGTAGCGCTGCCCATGCAGAAGTTGAGACACTCTGCTCCCTCTCAGAGGATTTTGCCTTGTACCTTATAGTGGTGACGAACGAGGTGGGGCTTGGCCTGGTGCCCGACTCTTATCTTTCCCGTCTTTATCGTGACGTGTTAGGGGAAGTGAACCAGGTGCTTGCCTATAAGGCCCAGCATGTAGTCCTAATGGTGGCGGGAATCCCCTTGGCTGTTAAAGGGCCACTCCCTATGCAATACCCTCTATCTAACCCAGACCATTAGCCTGCGTGACAGCTCTATATTTCTGGCCAGTTTCACTTCCCACTGCTCGAGCCACTCAGAAGGGAGGGAAGGACGGACCTGGTTCCACCATAACGGCGATCGATTACGAAGGCGGTGCCGCTCACTTACGGCGGTGAGAAAACACGTTGCGTCTCCCAGCTCCCATGTCCGTAAAACGTGGCACTGAAGCCATCCTACGCAGCCATCTATCACCGGATCTCCTGAGGGGGTGAGAAAAAAGGACACCCCGGCCATCTTATCTTGGGCCTCGCGCCGGGAACGGAGACCAAGAAGGGGGATCAGAAAGAGCTGATCAGGCGCCAAGATGCTTATGCTCAGGTGCCCTGACTGCAGCACCATATCATGAGTGTAGTTGTGCTTGTAAATGACACAAAGAAGACGGGGCTTGTCAGGTACGATGGAGGCCCCCAAAACGGAAACAGATATGTGGGCGTTGACTTCGCTACCCCAAGAGGCGCCAACAGCCATTAAGGGCCCCCAGAAATAACTCAATATGTCTGGCTGGCCCTCAAGCTGCATTTCAGGGTTATAATAGGGCAAGGTCTCTTACGGAGGAAGAGAAGGATGCAAGAGCCACGCCTGGAGTTCTTATATGAGGTGGACGTGACGCTGGAGGCGCCTCAACAGATAGGGGAAGGACCCCGGGGAGGGCGAAACATCTTCTATGTGCGAGGAGGCCGCTTTGAGGGGCCTAGGCTCAGAGGAGAGGTCCTCCCTGGAGGAGGCGATTGGTTCCTTCAGCGTCCCGACGATGTAGGCGAGTTAGATGTGCGCATCACCCTGCGCACCGACGATGGGGCCCTCATTTACGTGACTTATAGAGGCCTTCTTCACCCCCTCAGTAAGGTGATGGCCTCCCTGGCGGTGGGCCAGGAACCTCCACGAGCTGAGTACTATTTCTACACCGCACCCTTCTTCGAGACGGCCCACCAGGACTACCTGTGGCTAAACAAGATTGTGGGCGTAGGGGTGGGATATGCCATTCCTGGAGGGGTAAGGTACAGAGTCTTTGCCCTAACTTAAGGTCTTGGCAACGTAACGTGCCAAGGATCGCTCTATGGCCCGACGGCCGTCTCGCCATATCACCCGATCCCACCAACCCCCGTAGATGCGATCGAAGGGTAGGTGCCGTACCCGCCTGACGATGCGTATCGCCTCCTTCGGGGAGAGGGGCACCATATTGGGATAGCTCCACATAAAGGTCACGTGCTGCTTATCCCTTGTGACCATGATGGTATCCGAAGTGCACAGCGTCCCTCGCCCCTCTGCTCCCTCAGCCCAATAGAGGACGGCGCTGCCAGGGAAATGGCCCCCGCACTGGACCAACCTGAGCCCTGGGCCTAGTTCCAGCACGTCTCGCCAGAACCTAACGTAGGAGCTCTGCCACGGCACCCAGCCCTTGTCAGCCTCGCACACTAGGACGACCGCTCCAAACGCCTGGGCCCACTCGGCCATGGCGCCGAAGAAATGGGGGTGGGAAGGGCAGATGTACCTTATACCCCCCAGACTTCCGATCTGGGCCATCGCTGCCTCATTTAGAAAGCCCAGGCAATCCCATAAGATGTTGCCCCCTTCAGCCTGTAAAAGGAGGGCCCTTTGACCTATGCCCATCCATGGCTCTACCCCAATCCCCCACAGGCGGGGCTCTAGGGGCCGCATTACTATGCGATACCCCTCCTCTCTAAGCTGGGCCATAGTGGCCCACCTTGCCCCTGGTGGCTCTAGGTACTGGCGGGGGTCGGCACAGATGGGGCATTCCCCGGGGGGCTCAGAGGATGGGCCCTGCTGAACGCCACATGTAAGGCAGATATAGGCGTCCATTTCTACCTTCGCTTTCTTCAAGACCGGCCCTACGGAACCACTGCCTTTGCCATCTGCCTACCAGCCGGCGGATTTCCCGGCGCACCAGATAACGCATTAGTGATGCCGGCCCCTTGGAAGCTGCCCGCCATAACCAAA